>CAZQCA010000007.1:0-31352 GCA_964591845.1 uncultured Nocardioides sp. | reverse complement strand
TCCAGATGCTGCCGCGGATCGCCGAGGGCGACGCCAACAAGGTCTGGATCGTCCCCTCGGAGATCGGCAAGGCCATGGAGGGACTGGGATCCACGCTGACCCGGATGCAGGGGATCCCGGCCGAGTCCGGCGGCCCCCGGGTGCGCGTCGACATGGGCCCCACCGAGCCCCAGCTGCCGCAGGGATCGGGCGACGCCGAGCTGAGCGAGACCCATCGCGACGTGGCCGCGGCGATCGCCGAGGCCGAGAGCGCCGCCAACCCGGGCCGCGACCCGCTCACCGACCCGTTGCCGCCGGACGGGTCCGGCACCGCGGCGGGCGAGGCGCCGGAGCCCCCGCGCGCCCCATGATCGGGTGACCGTCCTCGAGGCGGCCGCGATCCTGCTGGCCGGTGCCGCCGCCGGCACGATCAACACCGTGGTCGGCTCGGGGACGCTGATCACGTTCCCGACCCTGCTGGCCTTCGGGATCCCGCCGATCACCGCCAACGTCACCAACACCGTCGGGCTGGTGCCGGGGACCGCCTCGGGTGCGCTCGCCGGTCGCCCCGAGCTGTCGGGTCAGCGGCGGCTGGTGCTGTCGCTGGTGCCCGCGTCGCTGCTCGGCGGCATCGCGGGCGCGCTGCTGCTGCTGGTGCTGCCGGAGTCGGCGTTCTCGGCGATCGTGCCCGCGCTGATCGCCCTGGGCGTGCTGCTGGTGGTGCTCCAGCCGCGGATCTCCGCGTGGGTCGCGAGACGGCACGAGCACACGGGCGGCCTGCCCGAGACCGGGGCGCGCTGGGTGTGGCCGGCCGTCCTCCTCGCCGGGGTGTACGGCGGCTACTTCGGCGCCGCGCAGGGGGTCCTGCTGATGGCCGTCCTGGGCAACGGCGTCGGCGACACGCTGAACCGGCTCAACGCGACCAAGAACCTCCTGTCGACGGTGGTCAACGGCGTGGCGGCCGTGGTGTTCGTGGTCCTCGAGCCGATCGACTGGCCGGTGGCCGGGCTGATCGCCGCCGGCGCGGTGCTGGGAGGGCAGCTGGGTGCGCGCCTCGGCCGCCGGCTCCCGCCGGCGGCGCTGCGCGCGGTGATCGCCGTCGTGGGTGTGGTCGCGCTGGTCGCGCTGCTGCGCTGAGCGCCGGCCCGGGGGAGCCGGGTCAGCCGACCTTCCAGACCCGGGTCTCGCCGGCGAAGTGGTCGTGCCACGCCTGCCGGTTGGCCGTGTCGTTGTTGATGCCGACCGCGATCATGATCGCGGCGACCAGCGACAGGATGCCCGACACCCAGCCGATCAGGGGAAGGATGCCGATGACGCCGATGGCCGTCCAGATGTTGCGGCGGACCGCCTGGTCCATCGTGGGGTTCTGGCCGTCGGGTCCGGTCGTGCGCAGCTTGAGCAGCATCTTGCCGACGGTCTGGCCGCGACTGGACTCCATGAACGCGAAGTAGCCGAGCGCGATCGCCGCCGACAGCACGGAGGAGACGGCGCCGGCCGCCCAGCTCGCGCCGTAGCCGAACCCGTAGCCGCCGCCGAGGCCGGCCCGGTGGCCCATGAGGACACCGACCACGATCGTCGACACGACGATGCCGTTGACCACGGCAAGCAGGATGAAGTCGACCAGACGGGCGAGGAATCGGTCGAGGAGCTCGCCGGGCCGGGGCACGGCGGCCGCGGCGGGCTGGGGCTGTCCGTAGCCGGCGGGTGGTTGTTCGCTCATGACGCTCCTCGGGGCGAGATCGGGTCCCCGTCGACTGCAGTATCGTCCCCTGCCGGTCCCGGGGCACGCACCCGGGGCGGACCGTCAGGGCGTGTCGGGCAGCGGGCGGTCGACGTAGGCCGCGAGCCAGCGGTCCAGCTCGTCGTAGGCCCGGGCGCGGACGTCCGGACGCGACAGCACCACGTCGTGGAGGGCGCCGTCGATCGACGCGACGGTGACGTGTGCGGCGACCCTGGTCGCCCAGCGGCGCATCTGGGTCACGTCGAGGACGATGTCGGAGGTGAACGCGTCGTCGTCCATGCCCTGCGGCCGACCGGTGCGCAGCGAGGTGAGCATGAGCACGGGTCCTCGGACGTCCAGGCCGCGGTGCAGCCGGGCGTGGGCGCGGCGGATCGCGCGCAGCCAGCCCGCGTAGACCGGCCAGGACCCCACCGGCTTCCAGTCGAGGTCGTAGTCCCACTCGCCGCGGAAGTCGCGATGGATCGAGTGGCCGTACCACGGGTTGACCGAGCGGGGGATCTCGCGCTTGGGCTGGTAGCCGCCGAGCTGGCGGACCACGGTGGTGCCCAGGCGCAGCCAGAACGGGCCCTGCATGTCGACCCAGGGCGAGTTGAGGACGGTGCCGGCGAGCGGCAGCCTGCGCTCGTCGGCCCACAGCGACCCGATCAGCCCCCCGGTGGAGTGGGCGCTGAGCAGCACGCGGTCGTGGCCGTCGCGCTCGGTGATGGCCCGCCAGGCGAGGTCGAGCTCCTCGAAGTACGCCGTGACGTCGTCGACGTAGCCCGGCGTGTGGTGCTCACGCAGCGAGCGGCCGTACTTCCGCAGGTCGAGGGCATAGAAGTCCCAGCCGCGGGCGGTCCACCACTCGGCGTACTCGGTCTGGAAGAAGTAGTCGCAGAAGCCGTGGACGTAGAGCACGGCCCGCCCGGTCGGCTGCTCCGCGCCGCGCCGCACCAGGTTGGCCTCCACGGCACCCTCGTCGTCGGGGCGCAGCACGAACGTCTCGACGGTGTAGGGCGCCCCCAGGACGTCGGTCTCCTCCACGGGACCGATTGTGTCAGCCCGCCCCCGCCGCCAGACGCAGTGTGGCGGCCTCGACCAGACCACGGAAGAGCGCCAGCTCCGTGCCCTTCTCGGGGTGCCACTGAACCGCGACGCAGAAGCGGTCGCCGGGGGCCTCCATCGCCTCGGCCGTCCCGTCGGCGGCGCGCGCGACGACCCGGAAGCCGGGGTGCTCGCGCACGGACTGGTGGTGGTGGCACGGCACGGCCAGGGCCGGTCCCACCATCGCCGCCACCCGGCTGTCCGTCTCGACCGACACCTGCGTGGTGCCGAACTCTCCGGGTGCGGGACCGTGCCCGAGGTGGCCGACGAGGTCGGGGGTGTGCTGGTCGAGTGCGCCACCGGCCTCCGCCGCCATCAGCTGCATGCCCCGGCAGATGCCGAGGACCGGGAGCGCGTCCTCGGTCGCGGCGTGCAGCAGCGCGGCCTCCCAGGCGTCGCGGTCGGTCCGCCAGCCGGCGGTGCGCGGGTGCGGGTCCTCGCCGTAGCGCGCGGGGTCGACGTCGGCGCCGCCCGAGACGATCAGTCCGTCCAGCCGTGACACGACGGCGGCGGCGTGGCGGGCGTCGTCGCTCGCCGGCGGCAGCAGCACCGGTACGCCGCCCGCGGCGACCACGCTGTCGGCGTACTCGTGGTGCAGCAGGTCGGCGCGCTGGCGCCACACCCCCCACGACGCCTCCTCGCGGTAGGTCGTCAGGCCGATGACGGGCAGCACCGCGCCCACGGGGCTCACAGCGGGGTCACGTAGGCGCCGGAGATGCCGCCGTCGACCAGGAACGTGCTCGCTGTGATGAAGCTGGACTCGTCGGAGGCCAGGAAGAGCACGGCGTTGGCCATCTCCTCGGGCTCCCCGAAGCGCCCCATCGGCACGTGCACGAGCCGCCGGGCGGCCCGCTCCGCGTCCTTGGCGAAGAGCTCCTGGAGCAGGGGGGTGTTGACCGGCCCCGGGCAGAGTGCGTTGACCCGGACCCCGTCGCGCGCGAACTGCACGCCCAGCTCCCGGCTCATGGAGAGCACACCGCCCTTGGACGCGCTGTAGGAGATCTGCGAGGTCGCCGCGCCCATCACCGCCACGAACGACGCGGTGTTGATGATCGACCCCGACCGCTGCTCGAGCATGTAGGGCAGGGCGGCCTTGCAGCAGAGGTAGACCGAGGTCAGGTTGACCTCCTGCACCAGTCGCCACGCGTCCAGGTCGGTGTCGAGGATCGAGTCGTCCTGCGGCGGGGAGATGCCGGCGTTGTTGAACGCGACGTCGACCGAGCCGTAGGTGTCGTGGGCGGTGCGGAACAGCGCGTCGACCTCGTCGGGGGAGGTCACGTCGACATGGCAGTAGGCGGTCGCCTCGCCCAGCTCCGCCACGAGCTCGGCCCCGCGAGCGTCGTCGATGTCGCCGATGACGACTCGGGCGCCCTCCTCGACGAAGCGGCGGACGGTGGCCAGCCCGATCCCGGAGCAGCCTCCGGTGATGACGGCGACCTTGCCGTCGAGACGTCCTGCCATGGGGTCGTTCCTTTCGGGTCGGGTGCACCCGGTGCGGCCGAGGTGCGGGGCTCAGTGGGCGATGAAGACGTTCTTCTCCTCCATGAACGCCTGGGGGGCCTCGGGGCCCAGCTCGCGGCCCAGGCCGGACTGCTTGTAGCCGCCGAACGGCGTCCAGTAGCGGACCGAGGAGTGGCTGTTGACCGACAGGTTGCCGGCCTCGACGCCGCGCGCGACGCGCAGCGCGCGACCGAGGTCGTCGGTGTAGATCGAGCCCGACAGGCCGTACTCGGTGTCGTTGGCGAGCGCGATCGCCTCGTCCTCGTCGTCGAAGGGCATGACCGCGACGACGGGGCCGAAGACCTCCTCGCGCCACACCCGCTCGTCGGTGCTGCGCGACTCGACGACGGTGGGGGCCTGCCAGTAGCCGGGCCCGGCGGGGCAGCTGCCGGCGAAGGCGACGGTCGCCTCCTGGACATAGCCCCGGACCGCCTCCCGCTGGCCTGCGGAGATCAGCGGGCCCATCTCGCTGGCCTCGTCGGCCGGGTCGATCACGCGGAGGGCCCGGACCGACTCCTGCATCCGCCCGAGGAACTCGTCGTACGCCGATCGCTCGACGAGGATGCGGGAGCGGGCGCAGCAGTCCTGGCCGGCGTTGTCGAAGACGGCGTACGGCGCGCTGGCGGCGGCCGCGGCGACGTCGGTGTCGGCGAAGACGATGTTGGCGCTCTTGCCGCCGAGCTCCAGCGTCACCCGCTTCACCTGCTCGGCGCAGCCGGCCATGATCTGCTTGCCGACCTCGGTGGAGCCGGTGAACGCCACCTTGCGGACCAGCGGGTGGGTGACGAACCGCTGGCCGACGACCGAGCCCTTGCCGGGCAGCACCGTGAGAACGCCCTCGGGCAGGCCCGCCTCGAGGGCCAGCTCGCCCAGCCTGATCGCGGTCAGCGGGGTGAGCTCGGCCGGCTTGAGCACCACCGTGTTGCCGGCCGCGAGGGCGGGTGCGAAGCCCCAGGCGGCGATCGGCATGGGGAAGTTCCAGGGCACGATGACCGAGACGACGCCCAGCGGCTCGTAGAAGGTCACGTCGAGACCGCCGGCGACGGGGATCTGCTTGCCGATCATCCGCTCGGGGGCGGCGGAGTAGTAGTTCAGGCAGTCGCGGACGTTGCCGGCCTCCCACCGGGCGTTGCCGATCGTGTGTCCCGAGTTGGCCACCTCGAGCTGCGCCAGCTCCTCGTGGTGGGCGTCGACGACCGAGGCGAAGGACCGCAGCAGGCGCGCCCTCTCGCCGGGGGCGACCGTCCTCCAGGACGCGTACGCGTCGTGCGCCCTCGCGATCGCGGCATCGGTCTCCTCGACCGACAGCGACGGCACCTCCGCGAGCGGCGCCTCCGTGACCGGACTGACGACCGTGTGGGTGGCCACCCCTCACATCCTCTCGAACGAGCGGAAGAGCTCCCAGTCGGTCACCGCCGCGCCGAACGCGGCCAGCTCGACGTCGGCCATGTTGGTGTAGTGGTCGACGACCTCGTCGCCGAAGGCCGCCCGCGCGACGGCGGAACCGTGGAAGAGGTCGCGCGCCTCGTGGAGCGTGCTCGGGACGTGCGGCTTGTCGGAGTCGTAGGCGTTGCCGACCAGCTCGTCCTCGAGCGGCAGCTCCCGCTCGATGCCGTGCAGGCCGCCGGCCAGCATCGCCGCCAGCGCGAGGTGGGGGTTGACGTCGCCGCCGGGCACGCGGTTCTCCATGCGGGCGCTCGGGCCCTTGCCCACGAGCCGCACCGAGCAGGTGCGGTTGTCGAGACCCCACGCCACCGCCGTCGGCGCGAAGGACCCCGCCGCGAAGCGCTTGTAGGAGTTGACGTTGGGCGCGTAGAGGAGCGTGAGCTCGCGCATCGTGGCGAGGATGCCCGCGATGAAGTGGTCGTAGAGCGGCGTGCGGGCGCCGTCCTCCCAGAAGACGGTGCTGCCGTCCTGCCCGCGCAGCGACAGGTGGATGTGGCAGGAGTTGCCCTCGCGCTCGTTGTACTTCGCCATGAACGTGATCGCCTTGCCGTGGAGGCTGGCGATCTCCTTGGCCGCGGTCTTGTAGACGCTGTGGTTGTCGGCGGTGGTGAGGGCGTCGGAGTAGAGGAAGCCGATCTCGTGCTGCCCGAAGTTGCACTCGCCCTTGGCGCCCTCGACGTCCATGCCGGCGGCGTACATGTGGTTGCGGATGTCGCGCAGCACGGGCTCGACCCGCGAGGTGCCGACGATGGAGTAGTCGATGTTGTACTGGTTGGCCGGCGTCAGCGCCTGGTAGCGCTGCCGGTGGGCGTCCTCGTACGACGTGTCGAACAGGATGAACTCCAGCTCGGTGCCCGCCAGCGCCACCCAGCCCGCCTCGTGCACGCGGTCGAGCTGGTGCCGCAGGACCGTGCGGGGGGACTGGAGCACGGGGGCGTGGTCGAGCCACACCAGGTCGCACTGGACCATGGCCGTGGCGGGCAGGTGGGGGAGGAGGCGCAGCGTGTCCCAGTCGGGCACGAACTCCATGTCGCCGTACCCGCGCTCCCACGACGAGATCGCGTAGCCGCCGACGGTGTTCATGTCGATGTCGACCGCCAGCAGGTAGTTGCAGCCCTCGGTGCCGTGCTCGAGGGCGAAGTCGAGGAAGTACTGCGCGTGGAGGCGCTTGCCCTGGAGCCGGCCCTGCATGTCGGTGAAGGCCAGCACGACGGTGTCGATCTCCCCGTCGCCGATCAGGGCGCGAAGCCCGTCGACGGTGAGGAAGCGGTCGTTGGGGGCGCTCATGCGGTCATCCTCTCGCTCGGGTGCGGGTCTGTCGGGTGGGACGGCTCACGGTCAGCCCAGGAACCCGCGGAGCAGGGCCGCGGTGTCGTCGCAGTGCTCCTCCATGGCCGTGCGGGCCGCGTCCTCCTGGCCGTCGAGGATGGCGCGGCAGATGCGCTGGTGGTGCCGGTCGGAGTGGGCGATGTTGGAGGCCAGGACGGGGATCGCACTGAGCATCTCGTGGAGGCTCGCCTGCACCGACGTCACGGCCTCGATCGTGCGCCGCGACCCGCTGAGCGAGGCGATCGTGAGGTGGAAGCGGGAGTCCGCCTGGCGGTGCGCGGCGCGGCGCTCGGCGCCGGCGACGGTGTCGTGGCAGTGCTGCAGCCGGTGCCGGGCCTCCGCGCTCAGGGAGTGGCTCGCGGCCTGGTAGGCCGCGGCCGGCTCGACGACGCGGCGGAACGCGAGGGCGTCGAGCCAGTCGTCGCGCTGCTGCGTCGTCGTGCGGGCGGCCTTGCGGGCCGAGGGCGTGCGTGGCTTCAGCGTGACGACGGTGCCGCCGTGCCGCCCGCGCGTGGTCTCGACGAGGCCGGCCTCGCGCAGCGCCGCCATCGCCTCGCGCAGCGTCGCGCGCGAGACCTCGAGCCGCTCGGCGAGCTCCCGCTCGGGTGGCAGGGTGCTGCCGAGGGGGTAGACGCCGAGCCGGATCGCCGTGGCCAGCTGCTCCACGCAGCCCTCGAAGGCATGGTGGCCGCGCACCGGACGCAGCACCATCTCGGTGAGATGGGCGTGCGGGTCGGCGGTCACGCGCGCCAGTCTCCGACCCGTCACCAAAACGTGTCAATGGTCTGAACTCAAACCAAACCCGGCGAGCCACTGGACGTGGTCCGGATCACAGGTCTAGCCTGCGGCCATTCGTACCCGACCGGGCCCGCGCTCGCGGGCCCGACACGAGAGGTGTCACATGCCTGAAGGTCACGAACACATCGAGGAGCAGCTCAAGCACCTCAGCGACGACGAGAAGATGCTGGCCAAACTCGGGTACAAGCAGGAGCTCCACCGCTCCTGGTCGTCATTCTCCAACTTCGCGATCTCCTTCTCCATCATCTCGATCCTGGCCGGCTGCTTCACGACGTTCGGGCAGGCGTGGAGCAACGGCGGGCCGATCGCGATCAGCTGGGGATGGCCGATCATCTCCATCTTCATCCTGATCGTCGGCTTCACCATGAGCGAGCTGGTGTCGGCCTACCCGACGTCCGGCGGCATCTACTGGTGGGCCGCCAAGCTCGGCGGCCCCGCCGCCGGCTTCTACACCGGGTGGCTGAACTGGATCGGACTGGTGGCGGTGACGGCCTCGGTCGCCTACGGCGCCGCCAACTTCGTCGACATCTTCTTCGGGCTGCTGAGCGACGAGTACGCCAGCAACTGGAGCCTGCAGCGGGTGTTCATCACGTTCGTGATCATCCTGATCCTCGCCGCGCTCGCCAACATCTTCAGCAGCCATCTGCTGGCCGTCATCAACAACATCTCGGTCTGGTGGCACGTGGCCGGCGCCGCGATCGTGGTCCTGATCCTGATCATCGTTCCCGACCACCACCAGAGCCTCGGCTGGGTGTTCAGCGAGCGGATCAACAACTCCGGCTACGACGGCGGCGCCAACAGCGGCACCATGTTCTGGTTCCTCGTGCTGCCGTTGGGCTTCCTGCTGACGCAGTACACCATCACCGGTTTCGACGCCTCGGCCCACCTGTCCGAGGAGACCCAGTCGGCCTCCCACGGGGCGGCGCGCGGCATCTGGCAGTCGATCTTCTACAGCGCCATCGGCGGCTGGATCCTACTGCTGGCGTTCCTGTTCGCGGTCCAGGACCAGGACGCGGTGACCGCCGGCATCAATGTCGGCCTCTACGGCTCCGACGTGATCTTCGGACAGGCGCTCGGCAACACCACCCACCTGATCGTGGTGTTCATCTCCGCAGCGGGGCAGCTCTTCTGCACGGTCGCCTGCCTCACCTCGGCCTCGCGGATGACGTTCGCTTTCAGCCGCGACGGCGCGATCCCCGGGTCGTCCCTGTGGTCCAAGGTCACCAAGACCCGGGTGCCCGCCAACGCGGTCATCATGGTGTCCGTGCTGGCGGCCCTGATCACGCTGCCTGCCCTGATCGAGGTGAACTTCGGCACGGCCGACGCGCCGATCATCCTGCCGACGGCCTTCTATGCCGTGGTCTCCGTCGCGGTCATCGGCCTCTACCTGTCGTTCGCGATCCCGATCTACCTGCGCTGGAGGCACGGCGACCGGTTCGAGGTCGGCTCCTGGAACAACGGGTCGAAGTACAAGTGGATGAACCTCGTGGCAGTGGCCGAGATCATCGTCATCTCGATCTACTTCATCCTGCCGCTCTATCCGTCGGGCTGGCCCAACAACGAGGCCTTCGAGTGGAAGTTCGTCAACTACGCGCCGATCCTCACCTTCGGCACGCTGGCGATCGTGACCGTGTGGTGGTTCGCCTCCGCCCGCAACTGGTTCACCGGGCCCAAGCACACCATCGACGAGGCGGTCCTCGAGGCCTTCGACGAGCGATAGGTGCCGCCCGACCACGAGCTGGGCGCACTCCTCGACCAGGTCACGGTGCTCCGTGACCGGAGCCTGGTCGAGGAACTGCCCGGCGGGTTGACCAACCGCAACCTCAAGGTGACCGCGCCCTCGGGGGTGTACGTCGTGCGGTGCTCCTCGAGCGACGCCGGACTGCTCGGCATCGACCGGGACGCCGAGCACCTCAACACCGCGGCCGCGGCGCGTTCGGGCGTCGGCGCGCAGGTGGTCGACTACCGGCCCGACCTCGGGATGCTGGTGATCACCTTCCTCGACGGGCGCAGCCTCGACAACGACGACTTCACCGACCCCGGCGTGATGTCGCGGGCTGCGGACGCCTGCCGGCGACTGCACGGCGGTCAGCGCTTCGTCGGCGACTTCGACATGTTCGCCCGGCAGGCGAGCTATCTGGCCACCGTCCGCGAGCGCGGCTTCGCCGTGCCGTCGTCGTACGACGACCATGCGGGCGCGTGGAGTCGCGTGCGCGCATCGCTCGCGGCCGCTCCCCGGCCGACGGCTCCGTGCAACAACGACCTGCTCGCCGGCAACTACCTCGACGACGGCGACAAGGTGTGGCTGATCGACTACGAGTACTCCGGCAACAACGAGGTGACCTTCGAGCTGGGCAACACGGCCACGGAGTGCGAGTTCACGCCCGAGATGACGCAGGCCTGGACCGAGGCCTACTTCGGGACGCCGACCCGCGCCGATCTCGCGCGCGTGCGGCTGGGCGCACTCTGCAGCGAGTACGGCTGGGCGCTGTGGGGGTTCATCCAGGCGGCGACCAGCCCGATCGACTACGACTTCCACGGGTGGGGCATGCACCGCTTCGAGAAGGCGGCCCGCACGTTCACCTCCGCCGGGTTCGCGACGCTGCTCGAGGAGGCCGCAGGTGGCTGACGAGGCGTCGCTGCCGGCCAGGGCCCGGGTGGTGGTCGTCGGCGGTGGGGTGGTCGGCTGCTCGACCGCCTACCACCTCGCGCGGGAGGGATGGACCGACGTGGTCCTGCTCGAGCAGGGCCATCTCTCCGGCGGCACGACGTGGCACGCGGCCGGCCTGGTCGGGCCGCTGCGCGCCACCGAGGGCGGCACCCGGCTGGTGCAGTACTCCGCGGAGCTCTACGCCTCGCTCGAGGCCGAGACCGGGCTGGCCACCGGGTACCGGCAGGTCGGCGGCGTGATCGTGGCGCGCACCGAGGAGCGGATGACGGCGCTGCGGCGGACGGCGGCCAACGCGGCGGCCTACGACATGGAGTGCGAGATGATCTCCCCGGCGAGGGCGGGGGAGCTCTGGCCGCCGATGCGCACCGACGACCTGCTGGGGGCGATCTGGCTCCCGGGCGACGGCAAGGTCAACCCCACCGACCTCACCCAGTCGCTCGCCAAGGGCGCCCGCCAGCGAGGCGTGCAGGTCTTCGAGCAGGTCCGCGTGCTGGAGGTGCTGAGCAGCGGCGCGGACGGCGACCGGCGGGTGACCGGCGTCCGCACCGACCGGGGAGACATCGAGGCCGCGGTCGTGGTCAACTGCGCCGGCCAGTGGGCCAAGGCGCTCGGCGATGCCGCCGGTGTGATCTGCCCGCTGCACTCGGCGGAGCACTTCTACGTGGTCACCGAGCACGTCGAGGGCACCCACCCGGGGCTGCCGATCATGCGCGACCCCGACGGCTACACCTACTTCAAGGAGGAGGTCGGCGGGCTGGTGGTCGGCGGCTTCGAGCCCGAGGCCAAGCCGTGGGTGGCGCCCGACGAGATCCCCTACCCGTTCGAGTTCGCGCTGCTGGAGGAGGACTGGGAGCACTTCTCGGTGCTGATGGAGTCCGCGCTGCACCGCATCCCGGCCCTGGAGCACACCGGCATCCGCAAGTTCTACAACGGCCCCGAGAGCTTCACGCCCGACAACCAGTTCCTGCTCGGCGAGACGCCCGGCCTCCGGGGCTTCTTCGTGGGCGCGGGCTTCAACTCCGTCGGCATCGCCTCGGCGGGCGGGGCGGGGCGCGCGCTCGCGGAGTGGATCGTCGCCGGCGAGCCGTCGGAGGACCTCTGGAGCGTCGACGTACGCCGGTTCGGGCCGAGGCACGCCGACAACGCCTGGCTGCGGTCTCGGGTGGCCGAGGTGCTCGGGCTGCACTACGAGGTCCCGTGGCCCGGCCGCGAGATGACGTCGGGACGGCCGCAGCGGGTCTCCCCGCTGCACGACCGGCTGGCGACCCGGGGTGCCGTGTTCGGGACCCGGATGGCCTGGGAGCGCCCGCTCTACTACCGGCCCCCGGGCGAGGGCGGCGACGAGGTCCCCACCTGGGGCAAGCCGGACTGGCTGCCCTGGAGCGCCGAGGAGCAGCACGCCTGCCGTCGTCGGGTCGCGCTGTTCGACCAGACGTCGTTCTCGAAGTACCTCGTCTCCGGGCCGGGGGCGCTCGAGACGCTCCAGTGGGTGTGTGCCGCCGATGTCGACGTGCCGGTCGGACGCGCGGTCTACACGCCCTGGCTCAACGCCCACGGCTGCTACGAGGCCGACGTGACCGTGACCCGCACCGCCGCGGACGAGCTCCTGGTGGTGTCGAGCTCGGCCACCACGGTGCGGGACCTCGACTGGCTCCAGCGGCACCGTCGCGGACAGGTGGACATCGACGACGTCACCGAGGACCTGACGGTGCTCGGCGTGATGGGACCGCGGGCACCGGCACTGCTCACAGCGGCGGGGGCGTCGGGCATGAACGAGGCCGACTTCCCCTTCGCCACGTCACGGACCATCCGGATCGCGGGCCGCGCGGTCCGCGCCACCCGGATGACCTACGTCGGGGAGCTCGGTTGGGAGCTGGCGATGGCGGTGGCCGACGCACCCGTCGTCTACGACGCCCTGCGTGAGCTGGGGGATGCGCTGCGGGCCGCGGACGCCGGCTACCACGCGATCGAGTCGCTGCGCCTGGAGAAGGGCTACCGGGCCTTCGGCCGCGAGCTGACCCCCGACTACACACCCGTCGAGGCCGGCCTGGTGTTCGCGACCGCGCTCGGGGGCGACAAGGACTTCCTGGGCCGCCAGGCGCTGCTGGAGCGCCGCGAGCGCCTCCGGGGCCCCGGGCCGCGTCGACGGCTGGTCTCCTTCGTCGTCGACGATCCCGACGTCATGCTCTGGGGCGGTGAGCTGCTCCTCCGTGGCGGGACCCCGGCCGGTCAGGTCACCAGCGTGGCCTGGGGCGCCACCCTCGGCGCCTGCGTCGGGCTCGCCTATGTGCGCCACGACGACCCCGTCACGCAGCACTGGCTCGACGAGGGTGGGTTCGACCTCGACGTGGCCGGCCGGATCGTGCCGGCCACCTTGTCGCTGCGGGCGCCGCTCTAGGCCTCCCGCTCGCCCGTGGCCGGGCGGCGAAGGTAGAGGTCGCGGATGACGTCCTCGATCTCGGGCTCGCGCACCGAGAGGTCGGCCACGTCGTACTCCGCCACGACCGCGGCCACCAGGGGCGCGGCGCTGGCGTCGGCGGGGAAGGCGAGCCACTGGCGCGGCCCCTCGACCCGGACCACCCGGGCGCCCGGCACCTCGACAGCGGGCCGCTCGTCGACCAGGTCGACCACGAGCACCCGCTCGGAGCCGCCCTGGCGGTGCAGCTCGGCGAGCGAGCCGTCGAACACCGTCGACCCGTGGTCGATGACGATGACCCGGTCGCACAGCGCCTCGATGTCGGCGAGGTCGTGGGTGGTGAGCAACAGGGTGGTCCCGCGCTCGGCGTTGAGGGCCCGGAGGAACTCGCGCAGCCTGCCCTTGCTGACGACGTCCAGGCCGATCGTGGGCTCGTCGAGGTAGAGCACCTGGGGGTCGTGGAGCAGGGCGGCCGTGATGTCGCCCCGCATCCGCTGGCCCAGCGAGAGCTGCCGTACGGGGGTGTCCAGGAGCCCGCCGAGCTCCAGCAGCTCGATGAACCGGTCGAGGTTGACCCGGAAGCGGTCCGGCGGGATGCGGTAGAGCCGCTGCAGCAGCTCGAAGGAGTCGCGCAGCGGCAGGTCCCACCAGAGTGTGGTGCGCTGCCCGAAGACCACGCCGATCCGCCGGGCCAGCCGGGTGCGCTCGGCGGTCGGGTCCAGGCCCGCCACGCGGAGCGTGCCGCGGGTCGGCACCAGGATGCCGGTGAGCATCTTGATCGTCGTGGACTTGCCGGCGCCGTTGGGACCGATGTAGCCGACCATCTCGCCGGGTGCGATGTCGAACGACACGTCGCGCACCGCGCCCACCGTCTCGGTGGTCCGGCGCACCCCGCCGCTGCGACGGCGTACGACGAAGTCGCGGGCGAGGTCGCGCACGCTGACGATCGGCTCGGCGTCGTGCAGGTGGCCGGTCACGCTCAGCTCCCCGTGGAGGTGTAGTGGCGGACCCCGGAGCGCCAGGCGAGGCCGGCCAGCGCCAGCAGCACGACGGCGACGAGCGGCGGCAGGGCGGCGAACCAGGTGGGCATCCCGAACGGGTCCGGGCGCCCCAGGAGGTAGAGGCAGGGATACCAGTTCACGAACGCGATCGGGAAGGCGAAGGTGAGCGTCACGGCGATCTCCCGGCGGAAGATCGTGAGTGGGTACTGCGTCATCGTGTTGCCGCCGTAGGTGAACGCGTTGGCCACCTCGCTGGCGTCGCCGAACCAGAACTGCAGGCAGGAGATGCCGGTGAACAGCGCGAAGAAGATCGCCGCGCTCGACACCAGCATCACGACGAGCACCGCCAGTCGGGCCGGCGTCCACTCGACCAGGCCGACCCCCCAGACCAGGACCGCAGCCGCCTGGGCGACCCGGCCCAGCCGGCGCAGCGCGAACCGGTCGGCGCACACCTGGACGAGCAGGGGCACCGGCCGGGTGAGCATCGTGTCGAGGGAGCCGGTGCGGACGTGCTGCCCGAGCTGCTCGACGCTGCCGATGAGCAGGTCGGCGACCCCGATCCCGATGCCGCTGGCGCCGTAGAGCAGCGCGATCTCGCGCAGGCCGAAGCCGGCGAGGTCGTCGACGGAGTGGAACATCAGGCCGATGGCGACGAAGTCGAGCAGCGTGATCGCGGCCTGGGAGACCGTGTTGATCCAGAAGGAGGCGGGATAGGCCAGCGAGGAGCGCACCCACATCCGGGCGATGCGGACGTACTGCCGGGGCGCGAGGCGGAGGTCGCTGAGGTCAGCCACCCTGGACCACCACCTTGCGGGTGGCGACGGCGAGCAGCAGCTGGCCCGCGACCAGCAGCGCCGCTGCCCAGCCGACCTGCACCGCGAGGGCGAGACCCAGGTCGGCGCCGGTGTGCCGGCCGAGCCAGATGTCGGCGGGGGTCTGGATGAACGAGGCCCACGGCAGCGCCAGCGCGATCGAGCGCAGCGGCTCCGGGAAGATCACCAGCGGGAGCGCGAGGCCGCTGAAGAAGATGGCCAGCACGCCCGCCGCGGTGCGCAGCCCCTGGTGGTCGAGGAGCCAGAACGCCGTGAGGGCGACCAGGAAGCGCATGCCGAAGCTGGTGACGACCGCCAGCACCACGCTCACCAGGAACGCCGCGGCGGCGACCGGGCCGTCAGGCAGCCGGATCTGGAAGGCCACGAGCCCGATCAGGGTGGGGCCGACGCCGCGCACGAGGAGGTGGTAGCCGGCGCGGCCGAGGTCGCCGGCGAGGTACCAGCCGAGCATCCCGGTGGGCCGGTAGAGGTCGACCGCGACGTCGCCCGTGCGGATCCGCTCGGCCAGCTCGTCGGTGGTCCCACCGCCCCACATGGCGACCGTCATCAGCAGCGCCTGGCCGAGCCAGACGTAGGTGACGGCGTCGGTGGCGTCGTATCCGCCGGCATCCGGGTTGGCGCGCCACAGGGCGAGGTAGGCGTAGCTGTAGATCACCCCGAACACGCTGTTGGTGAAGACGCCCGCGAGGGTGGCGCCGACGTAGGTCGAGTAGCGCCGGAACGACCGGAGTGCGACCGAGAGGTGGAGCACCCTCCGGTCAGTGCTGGTAGGTGCCGTGCAGGATCGCCCGGCCCAGCGTCTTGAAGGCCAGGTTGAACGAGACCACCGCCGGGGACGCGTCGGAGTCGACGCCCAGGGTCTCCTCGCCGACCGCGTGGACGACGAAGTAGTAGCGGTGGACCATGTCGCCCTCGGGCGGTGCCGCGCCCATGAAGGCCTTGGCGCCGCCGTCGTTGCGGCACATGAAGGCGGCGCCCGGGAGGGTGGCCCCCTCGGCGCCGGCGCCCGCGGGCAGCGACGTGCAGTCGCCGGGCAGGTCGACCAGCACCCAGTGCCAGAAGCCGCAGGGTGTGGGCGCGTCGGGGTCGAAGCAGGTCACGACGTAGGACCGGGTGCCCTCGGGCGCGCCGGACCACGAGAGCTGCGGCGAGGTGTTGCCGAGCGCCGCGACCTGGTCGTCGAGGAGCGGAGCGCCGTCGGCGACGTCGTCGCTGGTCACCGTGAAGGCGGCCGACGCCGGCAGCAGATCATAGGGGTTGGGGGCCACGAGGCGCTCGATGCTCATGCCTCGGACGATAGCCGTGGCTGCTGCGGGGCTGCCACCCACACTGGGGGGATGCCCGCCGCGCCCGACCACCCGCCGTACCCCGCCGGACTGCGCCTCGCCGGGCGTCGCGTGGTGGTCGTCGGCGGAGGCAACGTGGCGCAGCGCCGGGTGCCGACGCTGATCGCGGCCGGCGCCCGGGTGGTCGTGGTGTCGCCCGAGGTCACCCCGGCGATCGAGGGCATGGTCGGGGAGATCGAGTGGGTGCGGAGAGGGTTCGAGGCCTCCGACCTCGACGAGACGTGGTACGTCGTCGCGGCCACCGACCGGCCCGACGTCAACGCGGCGGTGTCGGTGGCCGCCGAGGAGCGGCGCATCTTCTGCGTGCGCAGCGACGACGGGACCGCCGCGACGGCATGGACGCCGGCCAGCGGCCGGCACGACGGGGTCACGGTCGCCGTCCTCGGCAACCGCGAGCCGCGCCGCTCGGCGGCGCTGCGCGACGACATCCTGGAGGCGCTCCGCGAGGGGAGGCTCACCGCGCCGCACGCGCACGACAGGTCACCTGGCGTGGTGCTGGTGGGCGGCGGGCCCGGCGACCCCGAGCTGGCCACCCCGGCCGCCCGCCACGCACTCGCGTCGGCCGACGTCGTCGTGGCCGACCGCCTCGCGCCGCGGGAGCTGCTCGACGCGCTCCCCGCGCACGTCGAGCTGGTGGACGTCGCCAAGCTCCCACGCGGCCGCTCGGCGCGGCAGGAGGAGATCAACCGCGTGCTGGTCGACCGGGCCCGGGCGGGGAAGCGGGTGGTGCGCTTCAAGGGAGGGGACCCGTTCGTCTACGGCCGGGGCTTCGAGGAGGTCCTCGCGTGCCGTGACGCCGGCGTGCCGGTGACCGTCGTGCCCGGCATCACCTCGGCGATCGCGGTGCCGGCCCGCGCCGGCATCCCGGTCACCCATCGCGGGATCGCCCACGAGTTCACGGTCGCCTCCGGCCACCTGCCCCCGGGGCATCCCGAGTCACTCGTCGACTGGGGGGCGGTGGCCGCCCAGCGCGGCACGGTGGTGCTGCTGATGGCGGTCGAGAACGCGGGGGAGATCGCGGAGGCGCTGGTCGCCGGTGGCCGCGCACCCGAGACCCCGGTCGCGGTCGTGGTCGAGGGGACGATGCCCGGCGAGCGGGTGCTCTGGTCGCGACTGTCGTCGCTCGCGGACGACCTCGCGCGTGACGGCGTGCGACCGCCGGCGGTGATCGTGGTGGGCGACGTGGTCGCCGTCGCCGCCCCCGAGACCTATCCCGACCGCTCGGCGGCGCGGACGCCGGCTGCCGGCGGCGACGATGATGGGTCGCGTGGCTGAGCTCATCCCGGTCGAGGACGCCGCCGACCCGCGGCTCGCGGACTACCGCGACCTGCGCGACGTGGCGCTGCGCCGCCGGCTCGAGACCGAGCACGGGCTGTTCCTCGCCGAGGGCGAGAAGGTGGTGCGCCGGGCCGTCGAGGCCGGCTTCGCACCGCGGTCGTTCCTGATGGCCGCCCGCTGGCTGGAGGGTCTGGGCGACGTCCTCGAGCGCTCGCCCGCCCCGTGCTACGTCGTGTCCGAGGCGCTGGCCGAGCAGGTGACGGGCTTCCACGTGCACCGCGGCGCCCTGGCCTCGCTCGAGCGGCGGCCGCTGCCCACGCTCGAGGACGTCCTGGCCGGCGCCCGGACCGTGCTGGTGCTCGAGGACGTCGTCGACCACACCAACGTCGGTGCCGTGATCCGCTCGGCGGCGGCCCTGGGCGCGGACGCCGTCCTGCTGTCGCCGCGATGCGCCGACCCGCTGTATCGCCGGGCCGTGAAGGTCGCGATGGGAGCGGTCTTCACGGTGCCGTGGACCCGCCTCCCCGACTGGTACGACGCCTTGCCCGACCTGTCGTCCCGGGGCTTCACCACGGTGGCGCTGACGCTGGCCGCGGACGCCGTACCGCTGGAGGACGCGGTGCGTGGCGTGGACCGGCTCGCGCTGGTGCTCGGCACCGAGGGCCACGGGCTGTCCGCACGCTGGCAGGCGGCCGCCGACCGGCGCGCGGTGATCCCGATGGCCCCGGAGGTGGACTCGCTGAACGTGGCCGCCGCCAGCGCGGTCGCCTGCTACGCCGCCCAGCGTCGCTGAACGCCGATCCGGGTCAGGCGGGCCAGCCGGGCGGGTAGTCCGCGTCGGCGCGGTCCTGGGCCTTGCGCAGCTTCTTGCGGGCCTTGTCGGGCAGCCGGTCGCCGAACACGGTGCCCAGGGTGTGGTCGGTCTCGTGCTGGAGACATCGCGCCAGCAGCCCGTCTCCGGAGAAGACGACCTCCTCGCCGTCGAGACCGGTGCCGGCCACGCTCGCCGCATCGGGCCGCGCGCACTCGACGAAGGCGCCGGGGTAGGACAGGCAGCCCTCCTCGCCGTCGTCGAGCTGACGGTCCTTGCCCTCCGGCAGCGTGACGACCGGGTTGCAGACGACGCCCGCGTGGAACTCCCCGGAGTCGTCGGGGCAGTCGAACACGAACACGGCAGCGTCGACCCCGATCTGGCAGGCGGCCAGGCCGACGCCGTCGGCGGCGTACATCGTCGCGACCATGTCGGCGACCAGCTGGCGCAGCCCTGCGTCGTACGCCGTCACCCGCTGCTGCGGACGATGCATCACGTCGGTGCCCCACCGGACGATCGGCCGCACGGTGCCGCCCTCCGGGAAGGCGGCGACGGCGGCGGGGGACGGGGCGACCATGCGCCGGATCCTAGGTCACGCGACGCCGGGCCCCCGACCGAGGTGGTCGGGGGCCCGGAGGTGGGGACGAGGAGCGTCAGACCTGCGGCAGGAACGGGTCGTGCTCGGACAGGAGCTTGTCGAGCCGGGCCCGGTCGAGCCGCGCGACGACGTACTGCTCCTCCTGGAGGTCGCGGACGACCTTGGCCAACGTGAACGACGAGCTGACCAGGAAGATCGTGCCGAGGGCGAGGAAGGCGCGGATCCACACCTCGCCGTCCATCATCCAGATGCCGAAGATCATCGCGACCAGGGCCACCGCGAACGCGATGCCGGCCTGGAGCATGAAGCCGTTGGTGTTGCGGGGAGTGGTGGGAGTGCTCATGCCGCCGAGCATCTCCCGCGCTCCCGGGCCGGATCGTCGGGGCGACTACCTGGTCCGGATGAGTAGCGGCACTCGCCCGGGGCTGGTCGGATGGCCCCATGACCCCCCTCACCAGGCTGCCCAAGCTGTACGCCGACACGCCGCTGCGCCGCTTCTGGCAGGTGACCCGCGACCTGCTGCTCGTCCTCTGGGTGGCGGCCTGGGTCTGGGTCGGCGACACCGTGCACGACGGGACGATGGCCCTGGCCGCCCCGGGACGCCAGGTCGACCGGTCGGCGACCGCGATGGCGGACGGGCTGACCGAGGCGGGGGAGACCCTGGGAGACATCCCGCTGGTCGGCGGCGGCGTGGCGACCCCGTTCGAGAAGGCCGCGTCGGCGTCGTCGTCCCTTGCGGGCGCGGGTCGCGACTCGGTGGAGGCCGTCGAGCGGCTGGCGCTGGTGCTGGGCGTGACGATGGCACTGATCCCGATCCTGGTGGTGCTCGCGTTCTATCTGCCCGGCCGGATCCGCTTCGTGCGCGAGGCGACCGCCGGCGCGCGGTTCGTGGACGCGACCGAGGACCTCGACCTGTTCGCGCTGAGGGCGCTGGCCCACCAGCCGATGTACGTGCTCGCCCGCATCGACGACGACCCCGCCGGCGCCTGGAGGCGGCGCGAGCCGGGCGTCGTGCGCGCGCTGGCCGAGCTGGAGCTCCGCGACTCGGGTCTCCGCCTGCCACCCGCCTCAGCAGCGGCGGGCGGCGCCTGAGGGATCGGCCACCAGGGGCCGGGGCGGAGCGAACCCACGGTCCGCAAAGGCGGCGTCGACGGCCTCGGCCATGACGGGGAGCGCTTCGGCGGGCACCAGGGCCACCGCCGAGCCGCCGAACCCGCCGCCCGTCATCCGGGCCCCGAGCGCGCCCGCGGAGACCGCAGCCTCCACGGCGACGTCCAGCTCCGCGCACGACACCTCGTAGTCGTCGCGCAGGGAGGCGTGGGACGCGGCGAAGAGCTCGCCGACCCGGGACCAGTCGGCAGCGCGCACGGCGTCGACGGTGTCGTCCACGCGAGCGATCTCGGAGACCACGTGCCGTGCCCGCCGGCGGAGCCGCTCGTCCGGCAACGAGTCGAGCGACCCGGCCGCGGCATGGCGCAGCGACGGGACACCGAGCAGGCGCGAGGCCGCCTCGCAGTCCGCGCGACGCGCCGCGTAGCCGCCGTCGACGAGTGCGTGGCTGACCGTGGTGTCGACCACCAGCAGCGCCAGGTGGGCGGCCGCCAGCCCGAGCGGCACGGCGTCGCGCGCGCCGGTGTCGAAGTCCAGTCGCAGCGCCGCGCCCTCCTCGGCGAAGAGCGAGATCGTCTGGTCGAGCCCCCCGGTGGGCGCACCCGCCACCTCGGTCTCGGCGCGCATGCAGGCACGCACGAGCCGCTCGCGCAGCGGGGGGTCGTCGTCGGCCCCGACCAGGCCGGTCGCGGCCACCGCCACCGAGCACTCGAGCGCGGCCGAGCTCGAGAGACCGGCTCCGACGGGCACCGTGCTGTCCACGACGAGGTCCATGCCCGGCAGGTCGATGCCGGAGTCGGCGAGGGCCCACAGCACGCCGACCACGTAGGCCGGCCAGCCGTCGACGCGGCCCGGTCCGAGGTCGTCGGCACCGCCCTCCCAGACGTCGTCGGTCTGCGCGCTGCGGACCGTCACCCGGTGGTCGCGGCGGGCGCCCACGGCGGCGTACGACGCGTGTCCGAGCGCCACCGGCAGGCACAGCCCGGCGTTGTAGTCGGTGTGCTCGCCGATCAGGTTCACCCGGCCGGGAGCGAGCGCGACGACGTCGGGATCGCGCCCGTGAGCAGTGTGGAAGGCAGCGGCGACCCGGGTGCGCATCGTCTCGGGCGACGACGGCTCGACCAGGTGCACCGCGTCAGCCTAGACCCGCACGGAGGCTGGCCCGGGGGTCATCCGCGCGACGAGCGCGCGGTCCGGCCGCGGACGACGCCGACCAGCCGCTGGATCTGCTCGTCGTCGCGGGTGACGAGCCAGGCCAGCGCGACCGTGGTGGCCGCCAGGCCGGCGACGGGTCGGTAGGTCACGTCCTTGCGATGGTGGAGCCGGGCGACGGCCATCGGGAGGACCGCGACGCCGACCCCCGAGGCCACCAGCTCGACCGCCTCCCGCGAGGAGGACGGGGCGAATCCGAGCCGGTCGACCGCGAGCGGCACGCCGTCGGGGGGCGGCAGGACGTGCTGCTCGTGGACGAGGTCGGCCGGGTCGACCTCGTCGTACGCCGTCAGCACGTGGTCGACCGGCACCACGACGACCTGCTGCTCGTCGTACAGGCGCACGACGTGCAGCCCCTCACGGTCCACCGGCAGGCGGACCAGCGCGGCGTCGACGGCCCCGTGCCGGAGGGATGCCTCCTGCTCGTCGGGGGTCAGGGGCACCAGGTCCACCGGCTCGCCGGGGTAGCGCTCACGCCATCGAGCGGCCCAGCGGTCGGGCGTCGCTCCCGTGACGAAGCCGAGCCGCAGCACTCCCGAGGATCGTCCCACCGGCACCTCCCGTCACTCCCTACCACACCTGGGCCACCTGCACCACGACGACCCTACGACGTGTTCTCCCGCACCCTCGAGTCGCCTTGACCGGGCTGGTCCAGTCCAGGTTGGATGACGTGACTAGACCACGAATGGCATGCGGGCGTCCGGGTCGCCGCTGAGCACGATGGGGCTTTGCGCACATGAACACCTACACCTGCGCCACCTGCGGCGACCTGGTCCCGCGGCACGAGGCCGCGCTGCGGTCCGTCGCCCTCCGGCAGGTCGCCTACTGCCGCCCGTGCTTCGAGGAGCTGATGGCCCTGATCGTGCCGTCGCCGCGGGTGCCCGGCGACGACCTGATCACCCCACGCGCCGTCTGACCGCCGCCGGCCGCCGCGGTGCGCCGCGACGGAGCCGGTCCAGACCGCTCCGCACCGGTGGTCTATACCCGTGACGGGGGTCCTTGACCTGGTCGCGCCCGCGACGTTCACTGAGGTCGGGTCTGTGTCACTTTCTTCTCGGGTGTTGAGTCCATCAATGGGGGATGGTCGCGATGCGTGTGTACGAGTGCACCAACTGTGGTGAGTCTGTCGCCAGCAACGAGGCGACCCTGCGCTCGGTGGCGTTCCGTCAGGTGGCCTACTGCCGCACCTGCCGTGACGAGGTCTTCGGAGCCGTGGAGGTGCCGCAGCCTCGCGACACCTCCGATCAGCTCGTCGCCCCCTGGCGCTGAGACGCACCGTACGCCGGCGGTCGGCCCTCCCCGGGTCGGCCGCCGGTCCGGCACGCCGCGGCACCCGCGGCCCGCCGCGACGGGTGCCGGCACGGGCATGCTGGGGCGGTGAACCGCGGACGGGTGCCGCGCGTAGTACACGTCGGGAGGTGCGATGCCCGAGCGCACGGACGAGCTGGTCCAGCGGCTCCACGAGGAGCACGCGGACGCGCTGTGGCGCTTCAGCCTGCGGCTGATGGCCTTCGACCGGCACCGCGCCGAGGACCTCGTCCAGGACACGATGCTGCGGGCGCTGCGCCACCCCGAGGTGCTCGAGCGGCCGCCGGGGTCGGTACGGGCCTGGTTGTTCACGGTGGCGCGCAACCTGGCGATCGACGAGTGGCGCTCGCGCCGCGCGCGCGGGGAGGCCCCGGTCGCCGACGTGCCCGAGCAGGGCGAGCCCGACGGCACCGACCAGCTGCTGACCGCCTGGGTCGTGGCCGACGCGCTGACCCAGCTCTCCGACGACCACCGCAACGTCCTGCGTGAGTGCTATCTCAACGGCGCCTCCGTCGCGGAGGCCGCGGCGCGCCTGGGCGTCCCCGAGGGCACCGTGAAGTCCCGCACGCACTACGCGATGCGGGCCCTCCGGCTGGCTCTGGAGGAGCGGGGGGTGACGGCATGACCTGCCCGCGCAGCCACCTCGACGGCGCCTACGTGCTGGGATCGCTGTCGTCGGCGGAGCGCCTGGCGTTCGAGCGGCACCTGCCCGGCTGTCAGGCGTGCTCCGCGTCGGTGCGCGACCTGGCGGGGCTCCCGGGGCTTCTCGGCAAGGTCGACGCCGAGTCGTGGGACCCGCCGGGTGACGAGGAGTCCGCGCCGGCGTCCCTCCTGCCGAGCCTGACCGCGGCGGCCGGCGCTCGCCGCCGGCGGATCCGGCTCGCGGTCGTGGCCGGGGCCGCGGCGGCGGTGGTGATCGGCGGCACGGCCATCGCCGCGGAGGTCCGCCAGCCGAGCGGAGGCGACCCGGACCGTCAGGCCCCCACGGCGGTGGAGCGGGTGATGAGCCCGGTCGCGGGCACCGACCTCGAGGCGAGCGTGGCACTCACGACCGTGCCGTGGGGCACCAGGGTCGACCTCACCTGCCGCTACGACACCCCCACCGCCGGCGCCTCGGACGACGGCTGGGGAGCGGGCTGGGGGAGCGATCACCCGGTCTACACGCTGGTGCTGCGCACCACGGGTGGCACCGAGCGGGTCGCGACCTGGCACGTCGTCCCCAACGGCGAGGCGATGCACCTCACCGCGGCGACCGCGACCGACGCCGCCCAGATCGCCTCGGTGGAGATCCGGGACGCCGAGGGCGAGGCCGTGCTGCGCCTGGACCGCTGACGGGTCAGCCGAACGACCGCAGCAGCCGGTCGCGGACCTCGTCCATCCGCCACACGACCGCGTCGGGGGGTGGCCGCAGACCCGGGGACCACCCCCAGGAGTCCGTCCGCGCGAGCACGTCGCGGTCCTGGGTGATCAGCGTGACGGGGACGTCGTGACCCGGGTCGGGCCCGGTCACGTAGCTGTGGGGCTGGTGGTCCCCGAGGGCGAGGACGACCAGGTCCGGGTCCGGGTGGTCCGCCAGGAACGAGATCAGGCTCGACCAGCTGTAGACGATCGAGTCGCGGTAGAGCCGGCGTACGTCGTCGGCGTCCCGGAACGCCTCCTCGGCGCTCACCCCCTCGTCCGTGCCGTCGAAGACCGAGCCGTCGCCGACCCGCTGCCACGGGACCAGTGCCGGGAGCGGGGTCCAGGGATGATGGCTCGACACCAGGTCGATCTCCGCCATCACGGGGTCGCGGTCCCGCGGGGCCAGCTCGAGGCGGCGGAACGTCTCCAGCGTGTACTGGTCGGGCATCGAGGCATAGCCGAAGGCCGGACCCTGGTAGCCCACGTCTTCCGCGTCGTAGAGCTGGTCGAAGCCGTAGAAGTCGGCGCCCTGCGGCCAGGGACTGGTCACCGCGGGCACCGTGAACACGGTGCGCCACCCGCCTCGTGCGAACGCTCGCGTGAGCGTCAGCCGACGGTCGAGCAGGAGCTGGTTGTAGCGCTGCTGGCTGTCCACCCACAGCCCCGACTGCAGCGTCGAGTGCGCCAGCCAGCTCGCAGCCCCGAACGTCGGCGAGGTGAGGAAGGCGCTGCGCGAGTCGTAGCCCGCGGCGGCCAGGCGCCGCGTGCCGTCGTCGAGCGTCGCGCGCACCGCGGGCCCGAGCTCCTCGTCCTCGAGGGCCACGCGGCCGTAGCTCTCGACGAAGACCACGAGCACGTCCTTGCCGCGCAGCCCCCGCAGCAGCGCGCGGTCGGGCGTGGCCGCCATCGGGTCGTCGGCGATCTCGGCGGCGAACACCTGTCGGTCGGCGAGATCCGCCCGCAGGTGCTCGACCTGGGCCAACGCGAGCTCGCTGGAGCTGTGGGACGCCACGGCGACGCTCGGTGAGAGCTCGAGCCCGGTGGCGGCGGCGCCGCACCACAGCGCCGTGAGCGACGCGACGACGACGGCCGCCGCGCGGCGCCGACGGCGCGCGAGCCGTCCCAGCCGGGTCAGGGCCCACACGCCCACCACGCACACGGCGATCGTGCCGACGACCGCCACGGCGAGCGCGAGCACCGTCCGGGCGGTCCCCAGGGACACCTGCAGCACGCCGATGCCCGGGCCGACGTAGTAGCTGTCGCTCAGAGGGTCGAACGGCCGGTCCAGGACGGCGGTGAAACCCAGGTTGAGCGCCTTGACCAGGACCACCGCGACCAGCAGGACGCCGGCGGCGACGGACCAGGCCCGCCACAGCCGCATTGGTACGACGAGCGCCAGGGCGGCGAGCACGAGCACCTCGACCGGCAGCCGCACGAATCCGGAGACGGACAGGTGGCGCGCCGTCTCCGGGAGCGCGAGCGCCGCCCACACCACGGCCACGGCGAGGACGTCCAGGACCGCCACGGCGACGGGCGCAGGGGCCCGCGCCGCGGCACCCACGCCCCGGTGGCGACGCAGCCAGCGCACCTGCCACCAGAAGGACTCGGCGAGCAGCGCCAACGAGCCGAGGACGACGGCGACGGCGAGGGCGCGGGGGAGCAGGCCCGACAGGACCGTGGTCAGCGTCACGCCTTGGACGACCGCCACCGCCTTGGCCCACCATCGCGTCGGGGTCGGCTCGCGCAGCCACGGCCAGCAGGCCGTGGCGGCGAGCAGCAGGTAGCGGGCGGCGCCGATCAGCAGCACCCATGCGCCGAGGTCGTCCGCGACGGCGACGCTGAGCAGCAGGATGAGGAACGCGTCGGTCTCCATGTCGAAGCGCGCCCCGAACCCGCTCTCACAGCCCGTGACGCGCGCGACCCTGCCGTCGACGCCGTCCAGGACCAGCACGGCAGCGGACAGCGCCGCCGCCCACGCGCGGCTCGTCGGATCGAGCGCGGGCCCGCCCAGCACGGGGCCCGCGAGCAGCGGACCGGCGACCGCGCACACGAGCCCGGCCCGGACCCCGGTCACCTGGTCCGCCCTCGTCCACCCGGGCACCTGCTGGGCGGTCGCACCACGCCAGGCCAGGCCGAGCACGACGCCGCCGCACCCCACACTCACCGCGACCTGACCCACCGTGAGGCCCACCCCCGCGGCGAGCGCGGTCAGGGCGACCAGGAGCGTGACCGCCCCCAGGGCCAGCCCGCGTTGAACCTCGCGCACGGCGCCTCCGTATGACCGGGTACGACCGTGGGTACGACGTCGTGGTCGGTTCGGTTCAACGGCGCGAAGGGCGAGGAGGTCGGCGTGGGGCTCTCGGCGCGGGCGTTCTGGGTCTGCGAGCCCGGGCGGGGCGAGGTGCGCGAGGAGCCCGTGCGCGCGCCCCGCGACGACGAGGTGCTCGTGCGCACGCTCCACAGCGGGATCAGCCGCGGCACCGAGGGCCTGGTCTTCCAGGGCCGGGTCCCGGCCGACCAGCGGGAGCGGATGCGCGCTCCTCACCAGTGCGGTGACCTGCCCGGGCCGGTGAAGTACGGCTACCTCAACGTCGGCCTGGTCGCGCGGGGGCCGGCGTCCCTGCGTGGGCGCACGGTCTTCTGCCTCTACCCGCACCAGTCGGCGTACGTCGTGCCGGCGACGGCCGTCACGCCCGTCCCCGACGGTGTCCCGGCTCGACGCGCGGTCCTCGCGGGGACGGTCGAGACCGCGATCAACGGCCTCTGGGACGCGGGACCCCTGGTCGGCGACCGGATCGCCGTCGTCGGCGCCGGCATGGTCGGCTGCTGCGTGGCCCGGCTGGTGGCCGGCATCCCCGGGACCCGGGTGACTCTGGTCGACGTCGACCCCGGGCGCGCGGAGGTCGCGGAGTCGCTGGGGGTGGGCTTCCGCGAGCCCGCCGAGGCCGAGGGCGGGCTGGACCTGGTGGTGCACGCCAGCGCGTCGTCCGCGGGGCTGCAGACCGCGGTGGACCTGCTCGGCGTCGAGGGCACGGTGGTGGACCTGAGCTGGTACGGCGACCGCCCGGTCACGGTCGGCCTCGGTGGCGCGTTTCACGACCGGAGACTCACGCTGCGGTCGAGCCAGGTCGGCCGGGTCTCGCCGGCCCGGTCCGCCCGGCGCACCAGCGCCGACCGGCTCGCCCTCGCGCTGGACCTGCTGCGCGACCCGGCCTACGACCGGCTCCTCACCGGGAGCTCGTCCCTGGAGGACCTGCCGGACGTCATGGCCTCCCTGGCCGACGGCGCTCGCTCGGAGATCTGCCACACCGTGACCTACGACGACCTGCGGGCCGAGGAGCGCTGAGATGTTCGCCGTGACCGTCCGTGACCAGATGATGGTCGCCCACAGCCTGCGCGGCGAGGTGTTCGGACCCGCCCAGCGCCTGCACGGCGCGACGTACGTCGTGGAGGCGACGCTGCGCTCACCCGGCCTCGACGACGACGGCATCGTGGTGGACCTCGGGCGGGCGGCGGAGCTCCTCGCGGAGGTGGTGGGCGGGCTGACCTACCGCAACCTCGACGACGAGCCCGACCTCCGCGGCGTCAACACGACGACGGAGGTGCTGGCCCGGCTGGTGGCCGACCGGATCGCCGACCGGGTCGCGACCGGGGCGCTCGGGCCGGGGAGCGGCCACCTCGTGAGCCTCCTCGTCACGCTGCGCGAGTCGCCGTCGGCGTGGGCGTCCTACGAGCGTCCGCTGGAGGGGCCGTGAGCACCCTCACGATGGTGGTGCCCGAGGGCGTGGACGACCTCCGGCGGCCGAGCGGGGGCAACGTCTACGACCGGAGGGTGCGAGCGGAGCTCGTCGAGTCCGGGTGGACGGTGGGGGAGCGCCGGGCACGGGGGTCCTGGCCCTCCCCGGACGGGTCCGCCCTGCGGGACCTCGCAGCCACGCTCGCGTCCGTCCCGGACGGGGAGCGGGTCCTGGTCGACGGGCTCGTCGCGTCCGGGGCGGCGCCCGTCGTCGTGCCCGAGGCCGCCCGGCTCGCGCTGGCCACGCTGGTGCACATGCCGTTCGGACCGTCGGCGTCCGAGGCGGCCGTGCTCCGCGCGTCGGCCACCGTCGTGACGACCAGCCGCTGGACCCGCGACTGGGTGCTCGACCGCTACGGGCTGGAGGCCGACACGGTCCGCGTGGCCGTCCCGGGAGCCGATCCGGCGCCGTTGAGCGCGCCGAGCAGCGACGGAGGCCGACTGCTCTCCGTGGGCGCCGCGACCCGGGTGAAGGGTGCCGACGTGCTGGTCGAGGCACTCGGCCGGCTGACCCACCTCGGCTGGCAGGCCACCTGGGTGGGGTCCCTCGAGGTGGAGCCGGAGATGGCGACCTGGCTCGTCCGGCGAGCCGAGGACCTCGGTGTCGACGGCCGGCTGACCTTCGTCGGCGCCCGCACGGGGGCCGACCTCGGCGCCGCCTACGCCGCGGCCGACCTGCTGGTGGTCCCGTCGCGGATCGAGTCCTACGGTCTGGTGCTCACCGAGGCGCTCGCGCGCGGCGTCCCCGTGCTCGCGAGCGATGTCGGCGGGGTGCGCGAGGCGCTCGGTGGCTCGGCGGCCGGTCCGCCGGGGCTGCTCGTGGCGCCCGACGACCCACGCGCACTGGCCGAGGCGCTCCGGCGCTGGCTCACCCTGCCCGATCTCCGTGCGCGACTGCGCCGCGCGGCGGTCGAGCGACGCAGCACGCTGCGCACCTGGTCCGAGACGGCGCACGACCTGGCCGAGGCGCTCCGCCGGCCGGCGGCGGAGCCCGCGGTGACGGCGTGACGCCCGCCAGGCTCCGGGTCGCCGGCTCCGTCGTGGTGCTGGCGACGCTGCTGGTCTGGCTCGGCCCGGGGCCCTTCGTGTCGGCGGCGGGACGGCTCGACGCGCGGCTGGCGCTCGCCGCGCTGGCGCTCGGCGCGGTGACCACGGTCGCCGCCGCCTGGCGCTGGCGCGCCGTGGCCACGGCGCTCGACGCGCCGGTCCCGCTGGGCTGGGCGGTCGCCGCCTATTACCGCTCCCAGTTCCTCAACTCGGTGCTGCCGGGCGGCGTGCTGGGCGACGTGCACCGGGGCCTGGAGCACGGGCGCGGCGACGGCCGGATGTCACTGGCCCTGCGGGCCGTGGTCTGGGAGCGGATCGTCGGCCAGGCGGTGGCGGTCGCCGTGACGCTGGTCGCGGTCCTCGCGGCCGGCGCCTCGCTCACCCCGCTGGCCGGCTGGCTGGGGCTGGTGGCGTGCGTGCTCGTCGCGGTCACGGGCGGGCTCGCCTGGCTCGCGCGGCGTCGGCACCCGTGGCCGCTGGCGGCTGACGTACGCCGGCTCGCGGCCGAGCTCCGCCCGCGGCAGGTGATCGTGCCGTCCGTGGTCGCCACGCTCGGCCATGCCGTGCTGTTCACCATGGCTGCCCAGCGCGCGGCCCCCTCGCCCTCGTGGGGCACCATGCTGGCGCTCGCGCTCGTGGTGCTCGCCCTGTCGGCAGTGCCGGTGTCGATGGCCGGCTGGGGACCGCGCGAGGTGGCGACGGGAGCGCTCTTCCCGCTGGTCGGTGCCACGACGGCGCAGGGTGTGGAGGCCTCGGTGGTCTATGGCCTGCTGGCCCTCGTCGCCACTCTGCCGGGCGCCGCCGTGCTGGCCGTGGCGCCGCGCGCCCGCCCGCGCCGCGAGCTGGAGGTGGCCGATGCCTGACGCCGGACCGGCCCTCCCGGTGGGCGAGCGCCCCTACACCGTGCTGTCGTGCGCGGTGTCGCTCGACGGCTATCTCGACGACGCCGGGCCCGGTCGCCTGCGGCTGTCCGGCCCCGACGACCTCGACCGGGTCGACGCGGTGCGCGCCGGCTGTGACGCGATCCTGGTCGGGGCCGCCACGGTGCGCAACGACGACCCGCGGCTGCTGGTGCGCTCCGAGGCGCGTCGCGGCGAGCGGATGGCGCGCGGTCTCCCGCCGTCGCCGGTGAAGGTCACCATGACCGAGCATCTCAAGCTCGACCCCGAGGCGGCCTTCTTCGCGGCCGGCGACGGCACGAAGCTGGTCTACTGCCCGGGCGACCGGCTCGACGAGGCGCGGTGCCTGCTGGGAGGTGTCGCGACGGTGGTCGACGGCGGTATGCCGGTGCGCGCGGCGCAGGTCTCCACCGACCTCCACAGCCGCGGGATCCGCCGGCTCATGGTCGAGGGCGGGGCGACAGTGCTGACCCAGTTCCTCAGCGAGGGGCTCGCCGACGAGCTGCAGCTGGTCGTGGCCCCGGTCTTCGTCGGCGACTCCCGCGGCCGCCGCTGGCTCGACGACGGCCACCTGCCCTGGCGCGACGGCCGTCGCGGGCGGCTCCTCGAGAGCCGGAGCGTCGGCGACGTCGTCCTGCTGCGGCTTGCGCTCTCGGAGCGGGCAGAGCCATGAGCAGCCTCCCCGACCGGCTGCCGCTGCCACCCCCGGCGGCGGTCCGCGCGCGGGTCGGCGTACCTCTCCGGCTGCGCGACGGGCGCCTCGTCGACGCCCGCTTGGTGACCTTCGACGGCCTCGACGACGACCGCGAGCACCTCGCCATCGAGCTGGGGCGCCCCGGCGCCGTCCCCCTGGTCCGCGTGCACAGCGAGTGCCTCACCGGCGACGTGCTCGGCAGCGGCCGCTGCGACTGCGGGCCGCAGCTGCAGGAGTCCCTGACCCGGATCGAGGCCGAGGGCGGGGTGCTGCTCTACCTCCGCCAGGAGGGCCGCGGCATCGGCCTGTACGCCAAGCTCGACGCCTATCTGCTGCAGGACGAGGGGCTCGACACCTTCGACGCCAACCGGGCGCTGGGCTTCGCGGCCGACCTGCGCGACTACACCGTGGCCGCCCAGATGCTGCTCGCGCTCGGACACGAGGACGTGGCGCTGCTGAGCAACAACCCCGACAAGGCGGCGCAGCTCGAAGAGCTCGGCGTCGCCGTGACCCGGCGTGTGCCCACCGGGGTCCACCTGACCCGCCACAACGAGCGCTATCTCCACGCCAAGGCCAGGCGGGCGGCCCACACCCTCGACCTGCCGCTTGCGGTGCCGCGGCCCGCGCGCGATCCTCGGGGATGACCTCTCCGAGCCGCCCGCCGGTGGCCCGGCGGCGCGTCGGGTGGTGGCTGCTGGTGACGCTGGACCTGCTCGCCGCCGGCGCGGCGGGGCTCCTCGCCTTCCGCTGGCTGGGCGCGTGGTCCGGGCATCGACACGAACCCGCCCCACTGCTACACCGCGGGCGGTCACGAGGTGTCGTGCGACCTGACTCCGGTCGTGGTGATGCCACCGACGGTCGCGGCCGTGTTGCTGGTGCTGGTGGCGGTCCAGCTGTGGCAGCGCCGAGCCCGGCGCTGAGCCGGAGAAGCTGCCCCGGAAGAGGGGCGCGTCAGGTCGTCATGGTGTCCGAGGGGGGACTTGAACCCCCACGCCCGATAAAGGGCACTAGCACCTCAAGCTAGCGCGTCTGCCAATTCCGCCACCCGGACGAGT
>CAZQCA010000006.1:0-33098 GCA_964591845.1 uncultured Nocardioides sp. | reverse complement strand
CGCGGCGCGCCGTGATCGAGCCGTACGTCGACTTCAGTGCCCTCGACCTGGTCGGCGTGGTGGTGCCTCCTGGCACCGACAGCGACCGCGCGCTGGTCCGCTCGGGAGAGCTGCGATGAGCGCGGCCCGCTGGGTCGTCGCCGGGCTGGCGCTGCTGGCCGCCCTGGTGCTGCAGACCAGCGCCCTGCCCCTGCTGCTCGGAGGCGGCTCGGTCGTGCCCGACCTGTGCCTGCTCGTCGTCGTCGCGGTGGGGCTGAGCGCGGGGGAGCTCCCCGGCGCGGTCGCCGGCTTCGCCGCCGGCCTGGCCCTCGACCTGGCTCCGCCGGCCGACCATCTCATCGGTCGCTGGGCACTGGGCCTCCTGCTCGCCGGCTGGCTGGCGGGTCGCCTCGCGTCCCTCCGTACGCCGGACGCATCCGGCCGGCCCGCCGCCGACGGGTGGCGGCCGCGCGCGGCCCTGGTGACGCGTGTGCTCGTGGTGACCGGCGTCGCCTCCGTCGTCGCGACGTCGAGCTTCGCCCTGAGCGGGCTGCTCTTCGGCGAGCTGTCGTGGGGTGTGCCCGAGCTGCTCCGCGGGCTGCTCGACGCGGCCGCCGTCGACCTGGTCGCCGCCGTGCTCGTGGTGCCGGCGACGATGCACCTCCTCGGAGGCCACCGGTCCGCCGCCCCCGCCGGCACCGACCTCACGGTGCAGGCGGCGGCCCCATGACCGAGCGTCCCTCCGGTTCCGCCTCCCACCGCACTCGCCTGCGGGTCCTGGTCATCCAGGTGCTGGCGTTCTCGCTGGTGGCGACCCTGCTGGCCCGGCTCTACTACCTCCAGGTGGCCGAAGGCGGCAGCTACCAGGCGCGGGCCGCCTCCCAGTCGATGCGCGACATCGTGCAGCAGCCGGCGCGGGGGCTGATCGTCGACGCCCAGGGCCGCCCGCTCGTGGCCAACCGCACGGCGTGGGTCGTGTCGGTCGACCGCACGACGCTCGGCCGCCTGTCCCCGCGCGGACAGGAGCTGGTGCTGCGCCGCGTCGCGGCCCTGGTCGAGGCTCCCGAGGCGCTTCTGCGGGCGCGGCTGGTCGACTGCGGCAGTGACGGCGCCCGGCAGGGCAGGTGCTGGAACGGCTCGCCCTACCAGCCGGTGCCGGTCGCCGAGGACGTCCCCGAGCAGGTCGCGCTCCGCGTGCTCGAGCAGCCCGAGGACTACCCCGGCGTGCTCGCCGAGCAGCAGAGCGTGCGCGCCTACCCCGCGCCCTACGGCATCAACCTCGCCCACGTGCTCGGCTACCTCAGCCCGGTGACCTCCGAGGAGCTCGCCGCCGCCACGGAGGAGGGGGACGACACTCTCAACGGCGCCTCCGTCGTCGGCCGCGCCGGGGTCGAGCAGACCTACGACCGCTGGCTGCGCGGCGTGCCCGGGCACCGCAGCGTCGCGGTCGACTCGCAGGGACGCGTGCTGGGCGACGGCGGGACCGTCGAGGCGCGTCCCGGAGACACGCTGGTCACCTCCATCGACGCCAAGGTCCAGTCCCTCGTGGAGCGGCAGCTGGCCGCGACGATCCGCACCGCGCGTCAGACCTACGACGAGGTCACCCACCGCACCTACGTCGCCGACTCGGGTGCGGTCGTGGTCATGGAGGCCGACACCGGCCGGATCGTCGCGATGGCCAGCCAGCCGACGTACGATCCGGGCGCCTGGGTTGGCGGGATCGGCCAGCGGCAGCTCCGCCGCCTCTACGCCGAGCGCTCGGGCAACCCGCTGCTCGCGCGGGCCACGCAGGGCCAGTTCGCGCCCGGCTCGACCTGGAAGCCCATCATGAGCGTCGCGGCGCTCGACCACGGCTACACGCCGGCGAGCCGGCTCGACTGCTCCTCGGGTCTCCAGGTCGGCAACCGCTGGTTCAAGAACTACGAGTCGGCGTCCTACGGCTACCTCGGCTTCGACCAGGCGCTGCAGTACTCCTGCGACACGTTCTTCTACCGGGTCGGCCTCCACTACTGGCAGGCCGCCGGTGGTGACCCCGCCGACGTGCACGCGCGCGACCCCCTCGTCGACGGCGCGAAGGCGTTCGGGTTCGGCCGGGCCACGGGCGTCGACCTGCCGGGGGAGTCCTCGGGCCGGGTCGCCGACCGGCAGTGGAAGCGGCGCTACTACGCGGCGATGAAGGACTACTACTGCGACCTCGACGCCGACCCCGGCGACGCCAGCGCCTATCTGCGGCTGTTCGCCCACGAGTTCTGCGCCGAGGGCTACTACTACCGGGCCGGCGACGCCGTGAACTTCGTCATCGGCCAGGGCGACACACTCGTGACGCCGCTCCAGCTGGCGCGCGCCTACGCCGCTCTGAGCAACGGTGGCACGCTCTACCGCCCCCGCGTCGCCAAGGCGATCGTCGACCCCCAGGGGCGGCTGGTGCGCGAGATCGAGCCGTCCGTCGCCGGGCACGTGCCAGCCACGTCAGCCACGATGCGCTACGTCGACCAGGCCCTGCTCGGCACCGCGAAGGTCGGCACGATGGCCTGGCGGATGACGGGCTTCCCGCTCGACCGGGTCCACATCCGCACCAAGACCGGGTCGGCCGAGGTCCACGGCAAGCAGTCGACCTCGTGGGTGGCGTCGTACGACGAGAACTACGTCGTGGTGATGATGGTCAGCCAGGCCGGCACCGGCTCCGGCACGTCCGGGCCCGCGGTCCGCGCCATCTGGGAGTCGCTGTACGGCGTCCGCGGCGAGACCGTCGACCCCGACCGCGCGGCCATCCCGGGCGTGACCCCACCCCGCTCGCTGCCGACGTTCACCCGCGACGGATCGGTGCTCCCGCCGCGACAGTCCCGTCCCGGCGGCTCGAGGGGGTCGCGATGACCGTGACGCTCCTCCCCACTCCGCTGCGCGCGGTCGGGCCACCGCGCCGTGGCCGGGAGGGTGGGCTCGACTGGCTGCTGCTCGCCGCCGTCGGGGCGCTGCTGGTGCTGGGAGTCCTGCTGGTCTGGTCGGCGACGTCCGCGCGCGACGCGCTGACCGGCGGAGACCCTCGCGCGTTCCTCTCCCGGCAGCTGGTCAACGCGGCCCTCGGGCTGGTGCTGATGGTGACCGTGGCCGCCGCCGACCACCGGTGGGTGCGGCGGCTGGCTCCGGTCGCCTACCTGTGCGCCGTGGCCGCGCTCGGCCTGGTGCTGGTGACCGGCGACACCGTCAACGGCTCGCAGTCGTGGCTCAGCGTGGGCCCGCTGACACTCCAGCCCTCCGAGCTCGCCAAGCCCGCCGTGATCGTGGGGATGGCGCTGTTCGTCGCCGGCCGCAGCCACGGAGGGTGGCGTCACGGGGTGGGCGCGACCGAGGTCCTCGGCATGCTCGCCGTGGCCGGTGTCCCTGCCGTGCTGATCCTGCTCCAGCCGGACCTCGGCACCCTGCTGGTGCTCACCGCCACCGTGATCGGCGTCCTCACCGCCTCGGGCGCTCCACGTCGTTGGCTCGCCGTGGTCGTCGGCGGTGGCGTCGGCGCCGCCGTCCTGGCCGCCACCTCCGGCCTGCTCGAGCCCTACCAGGTGGACCGCTTCCTGGCGTTCACCGACCCGTCGCTCGACCCGCGCGGTGCCGGCTACAACACCGAGCAGGCGCGGATCGCGATCGGCAACGGCGGTCTGTTCGGCCAGGGCCTCTTCTCCGGGTCGCAGACGCGCGCGGGCTTCGTGCCCGAGCAGCACACCGACTTCGTCTTCACGGTCGCCGGCGAGGAGCTGGGCCTGGTGGGCGCCGGTCTGCTCATCCTGCTGCTCGGCGTCGTCATCTGGCGGGCGCTGCGGATCGCGGCCGCCAGCGAGGACGTGTTCGGCCGGGTCGCGGCCGCCGGAGTGGCGTGCTGGTTCGGGTTCCAGACCTTCCAGAACGTCGGCATGTGCCTGGGCATCATGCCCGTGACCGGCGTACCCCTGCCGTTCGTCTCCTACGGCGGCTCGTCGCTGTTCGCCTCCCTTCTCGCGGTGGGCCTCCTGCAGAACGTCCATCTGCGCACCGGCTCGGCCGGCCGCCTGGGATCCGCCGCGCCCACCGTCCCGGGGTCGCGTGGGCCCCGGCCGTAGGCTTCCCGGGTGACCGCTGCCGACTCCTCGGGCGCCGCGGCTGCCGTGGCCCCGGCGACCACACCCACCGCCAGATCCTCACCATCCTCTCGGGCCTGATGCTGGGCATGTTCCTCGCGGCCCTGGACCAGTCGATCGTCGGCACGGCGATCCGCACCATCGCCGACGACCTCAACGGGCTCTCGGTCCAGGCGTGGACGACGACGGCCTACCTCATCACCTCGACGATCACGACGCCGATCTACGGCAAGCTCGGCGACATCTACGGCCGCAAGAAGCTGTTCACCTTCGCGATCGTGGTGTTCATCGTCGGGTCGGCGGCGTGCTCGTTCGCGTCGTCGATGTACATGCTGGCGGCGTTCCGCGCGTTCCAGGGCCTCGGCGCCGGCGGCCTCTTCACGCTGGTGCTCGCGATCATCGGCGACATCGTCTCGCCCCGCGAGCGCGCGAAGTACACGGGCTACTTCATGGCGGTGTTCGGCACCTCCAGCGTCCTCGGCCCGGTCGTCGGCGGCCTGTTCGCGGACGCCGACTCGATCCTCTACGTCACGGGGTGGCGATGGGTCTTCCTGGTCAACGTGCCGATCGGCATCGCCGCGCTGGCGGTGGTCGCGCGCACGCTCCACCTGCACCACGAGCCGCGCGACTCCCGCATCGACTGGTGGGGCGCGGCGGCACTGGTGGTCGGGCTGGTGCCCCTGCTCACGGTGGCCGAGCAGGGGCGTGACTGGGGGTGGACCTCGGGCCGATCGGTCGGCTGCTACGTCGTCGGCGTCCTGGGCCTGCTCGCCTTCGTGGCCGTCGAGAAGGCGATGGGCGACGACGCGCTGATCCCGCTCCGGATCTTCTCGATCCGGGCCGCCGCCGTCACGGTGGTGGCCAGCGTCATCATCGGTGCCGCCATGTTCGGCGGCGTCACGGTGCTGCCGCAGTACATGCAGATCGTCCACGGGGCCTCGCCGATGACCTCCGGGTTCATGATGCTGCCGATGGTCGCGGGCATCATGATCGCCGCGGCGAGCTCCGGCCTGATCACCTCCCGCACGGGCAGGATCCGCATCTTCCCGATCATCGGGTCGGCGTTCACCGCCGTCGGGCTGCTACTGCTGTCGCGGGTGACCGCCGACACCTCGACCCTCCTCGTGATGGCCTTCATGTTCGTGTTCGGCTACGGGCTCGGCAACACGATGCAGCCGCTGACCGTGATCGTGCAGAACGCCGTGCCCCCGCGCGAGATCGGCGTCGCGACCAGCGCGGCCACGTTCTTCCGGCAGATCGGCGGCACCCTCGGCGTCGCCGTCTTCCTGTCGATCCTCTTCAACAACCTCGGTGAGGACATCGCCACCGAGCTCGCGGCGGCGGTGCGGACGCCGGCCTGGCAGGCCGCCGCCTCCGACCCCGCGGTCCTGGCCGAGCCGGCCAACAAGGCGGTCGTCGACGCCGTCGCCGACCCGGGCGCGTCCAGCGGGCTGCTCGACCAGGTGCAGAACGACTCCTCCGTCATCAACCGGATGGCCGACGTGTTCGCCCACCCGTTCCAGGCCGGCTTCGCCCACTCCATGGACACGGTGTTCCTGGCGGCCGGCGTGGTCTCGGTGGTGGCGTTCCTCGTGCTTCTGCTGATGCCCAAGGTCGAGCTGCGCGGGCAGTCGGCCTCCGCGGCGCGGGCGGCCGAGGCGGCCGGACCGGTCGGCTGACGCGGCGCGCGAATCGCCCTCGCGGCGTGGACGACGTACGCTGGACCGGTTGTCTTCCCCCGTCCTGAGGTGAGCTGTGCCGGTCTCCGCATCGTCGGTCTTCCCGTCCCTGGAGCCGCTGCTGCCGACCGTGCAGAAGCCGATCCAGTACGTCGGAGGCGAGCTCAACGCCACCGTCAAGGACTGGGAGTGCGCGCCCGCCGGCCCGACGGTCCGGTGGGCCCTGATGTATCCCGACGCCTACGAGGTGGGACTGCCCAACCAGGGCGTGCAGATCCTCTACGAGGTGCTCAACGAGCGTGAGTGGATCCTCGCCGAGCGCACCTACGCCGTGTGGCCCGACATGGAGCAGGCGATGCGCGGAGCGGGCATCCCGCAGTTCACGGTCGACGCCCATCGCCCGGTGCGCGCCTTCGACGTGTTCGGCATCTCGTTCTCCACCGAGCTGGGCTACACCAACCTGCTGACCGCGCTCGACCTGGCGGGGATCCCGCTGCACGCGGTCGACCGCGGTGACGAGGACCCGATCGTCCTGGCGGGCGGCCACGCGGCCTTCAACCCCGAGCCGATCGCCGACTTCCTCGACGCGGCCGTCCTCGGTGACGGCGAGGAGGTCGTGCTCGCGATCTCCGAGGTCGTCCGCGAGTGGAAGGAGGAGGGCCGGCCCGGCGGGCGGCTCGAGCTGCTGAGACGACTCGCGGTGAGCGGCGGCGTCTACGTGCCGCAGTTCTACGACGCCACCTACGGCACCGACGGCCAGCTCGAGGCGGTCGTGCCCAACCGCCCCGGACTGCCCTTCCGGATCCGCAAGCACACGCTCATGGACCTCGACGCCTGGCCCTACCCGAGGAACCCCTTGGTGCCGCTCGCCGAGACCGTGCACGAGCGGTTCTCGGTCGAGATCTTCCGCGGGTGCACGCGTGGGTGTCGCTTCTGCCAGGCCGGCATGATCACCCGCCCGGTGCGCGAGCGCTCGATCGAGACCGTCGGCGAGATGGTCGAGACGGGGCTGCGCAAGAGCGGCTTCGAGGAGGTCGGGCTGCTGTCGCTGTCGTCGGCCGACCACAGCGAGATCGCCGAGATCGCCACGGGGCTCGCCGACCGGTACGACGGCAGCAACGTGTCGCTGTCGCTCCCCTCCACCCGCGTGGACGCGTTCAACGTCACCCTGGCCAACGAGTTCTCGCGCAACGGCCGGCGGTCGGGGCTGACGTTCGCGCCCGAGGGCGGCTCGGAGCGGATGCGTCAGGTCATCAACAAGATGGTCTCCGAGGACGACCTGATCCGCACCGTCGCGACGGCGTACTCCCAGGGGTGGCGGCAGGTGAAGCTCTACTTCATGTGCGGGCTCCCCACCGAGACCGACGAGGACGTGCTGGCCATCGCCGACCTCGCGACGAGGGTGATCGCGACCGGGCGCGAGGTCTCCGGACGCCACGACATCCGGTGCACCGTCTCGATCGGTGGCTTCGTCCCCAAGCCGCACACGCCGTTCCAGTGGGCCGCGCAGCTCGACCACGAGACCACCGACGAGCGGCTGCGCAAGCTGCGCGAGGCGGTGCGCGCCGACAAGCGCTTCGGTCGCGCGATCGGGTTCCGCTACCACGACGGGAAGCCCGGCATCATCGAGGGCCTCCTGTCGAGGGGCGACCGACGGGTCGGCGCGGTGATCGAGGCCGTCTGGCGCGACGGCGGCCGCTTCGACGGCTGGAGCGAGCACTTCTCCTACGACCGCTGGTCCGTCGCCGCCGAGGCGGCTCTGGCCGGCACCGGCGTCGACCTCGACTGGTACACCACCCGCGAGCGCGACTACGACGAGGTCCTGCCCTGGGACCACCTCGACTCCGGCCTCGACAAGGACTGGCTCTGGTCCGACTGGGAGGCCGCGATCGACCCCGACGCCGAGGTCGAGGACTGCCGCTGGACCCCGTGCTACGACTGCGGCGTCTGCCCCGAGATGGGCACCGAGATCCAGATCGGCCCGACCGGCAGGTCGCTGCTGCCGCTGTCGGTGGTGTAGCCGCAACCGCAGAGGCCGCCGCCCGCCGCGTCCGGATCCGGTCGAGCCCCGGCCCCGCCCCTTCCCCCGCCCCCCGCGCTGTGGGGGGGACTGAGTGCCGCGCCGGCGCGGCACTCAGACCCCACAACAGCGCACCAGTCGGGTTGGGGAGCGGAGCGAGGAGGGTCCCGCTCCGCACCCGAGTGTCAGCGGGCAGCGCCGGCGAGCGACTCGCGGTTGGACAGGTCTTCCTCGCCGATCAGGCAGACGAAACCCTTGTCGAAGTGCCACACGGGTCGGGTCGGGTAGTAGTACCAGAGCACAAGCTCGCTGCGCCGGAGAGAGACGCCGACATAGGGCTCGAACGCCCGCTGGCACAGATTGTCCACCCGGAGGCGGACGATCCGGTCACCCGGGTAGTCCTCGCTCTGGAGCCGCCCGACCCGGAACGCCTCGACCTCGTGCTCCTGGGTGCAGGGCACCACCGTCACCTTGCGGACCACCAGCGGCTCGTTGTCATCTCGGATGGACCCGAAGCCGGAGTCCACGACACAGTCGCCGCGCTTGAGCAACATCGGCGGCACCTCGGCGTGGTCGTCCCGCGCTCCGTCGCCCTGCGCTTCGTCGACCGGCGACTCCATGACCGTCACCAGGTCCTTTCCGCTCTCGCTCGAGCTGCGCAGGTAGGTGACCCCAGCCACGAGGACCGTCCCCACCACGAGGACGAGACCGAGCGCGATCCCGACCAGGGCTCCCCCCGACCCGGTGGCCGGCGGGGGTGGTGGCGCGAGGGCGGGGTGCGGGACGGCGTACGGCGGCTGGACGTACGGCGGCTGGACGTACGGCGGAGCGTCCGGGGCGGTCGGGGGTACGGGGCCGGCGTACGGAGGGGTCGGCTCCGCGGAAGAGGGCTCCTCGCCCATCGGCACTCCTGGCTCGTCGGTGGTCGCCGTCATGATAGGTGGATGCGGACGGTCACCGACGACGAACGCCGGCGACGGCTCGCCCGACGACAGGCCCTGGCCGCGGGCGCGCAGGCCACCGACCCCGTGGCGGCGACGCGTGCCCTCACCGTCCTGCACGCGACCGAGCCGCCCACCGTCTACCTGTCCCTGTGGGCGCGGGTGCCGGGGCTGACGGTCGCCGCGGTCGACCGGGCCCTCTACGACGACCGCAGCCTCGTCAAGCAGCTGGCGATGCGCCGCACCCTGTTCGTGTTCCCTCGAGACCTGTTGCCCGCCGCCTGGGGCAGCGCCTCGGCGCGGGTGGCCGCACAGCACGGACCCCGCCTCGTCAAGGACGTCGAGGAGGGCGGGCTCACCGCCGACGGCGAGTCATGGCTGGCCTCGGCCCGCGAGGCGGTGCTCGCCGCGCTCGCCGACGGAGAGGCGCAGCTGTCGGCCCAGGCCCTCCGCGAGAGCCTGCCCGAGCTGCAGGGTCAGCTCCACATGGCCCCGGGCAAGTCCTACGGCGGGCTGGTGCCGGTCGCGCCCCGGGTGCTGACCCAGCTCGGCCTGGAGGCCCGGATCGTGCGGGGCCGCAACGAGGGCCATTGGCGCATCTCGCGCCCGCTGTGGACCTCCATGGAGGGCTGGCTCGGAGAGGACCCACGGCCGGCGCCGTCCCGCGAGGGCTATGCCGCACTGGTCGGTCGCTGGCTCGCGACGTTCGGGCCCGGCACCCGTGACGACCTGCGCTGGTGGCTCGGCTCGACGCTGACCGCGGTCGACCACGCCCTTGCCGACGTCGGGGCCGTGGAGGTGCGCCTCGAGGACGGGCAGCCGGCCTGGCTGCTGCCCGACGACCTCGACGACCCCGGCCCCGTCGAGGCCGCGGCGGCGCTGCTGCCCGTGCTCGACCCGACGGTGATGGGGTGGAAGACCCGCGGGTTCTTCCTCGGCCCCCACGCCCCCGCCCTCTTCGACGCCAACGGCAACGCCGGCACCACCGCGTGGTACGCCGGCCGGGTCGTCGGCTGCTGGGTGCAGGACCCCGACGGGGTGGTCGTGCCCGAGCTTCTCGAGCCGGTTCCGGCCGCGGGCCGAGCCGCCCTGGCGAGCGAGGCCGCCCGGCTCACGACCTGGCTCGACGGACACCGGGTCAGCACCGTCTACCCTTCGTCTGCCATGCAGATCGCCCGAGACCGACTGGCGGCCGCCACGTGAGCGGCGCCGCCCCGCGCCGCCAGCCCGAGCAGCAGGCCCCGCCCGTCCAGCGGCTGCGGATCCGTTACGCCAAGCGCGGGCGGCTGCGTTTCGCCAGCCACCGCGACTTCTCCCGGGCCTTCGAGCGGGCGCTGGTGCGCTCGCGGCTCCCGTTGGCCTACTCGTCGGGCTTCCACCCGCACCCGCGCATCTCCTACGCCGGCGCCGCCCCCACAGGCGCCGCCAGCGAGGCGGAGTACCTCGAGATCGGCCTCTCCCGCACCGTGGACGCCGAGGCCACCCGAGCGCTGCTCGACCAGGTGCTCCCGGCGGGGTTCGACGTGCTGGCGGTGGCCGAGTCGCCGGGCGGCGCCCTCGCCGACCGCCTCCAGGCCAGCCGGTGGCGGCTGGTCGTGACCGTGCCCTGCGACGAGGCCGTCCGCGCGGTGGCGGCGTTCCTGGCCCGTGCCGAGGTCCCCGTCCAGAGGATGACCAAGAAGGGACTGCGCGACTTCGACGCGAGGGGCGCGGTGCTCGGCCTTGCGGTCGTGGACCCCTCGGGGACCGCCGGCGCGGCGGTGGAGCTCGAGGTGGTGCTGCGTCACCAGGAGCCCGCGGTCCGGCCCGACGACGTCCTGAGCGGGCTGCGGGAGGTGGGCGGGCTGGCCCCGAGCGAGCCACCCCTGCTGACCCGCCTCGAGCAGGGCCCTTGGCACGACGGGTCGGGCACGATCGGCGATCCGCTGGCCTGAGGTTGGGTCCGTCGTCGGCGATCGACGGCCAGCGGTCGGCGTGCCGGGCTGCGGATCTACTGGTGCGTACGACGCGTCGCGAGCGATCTACTGGTGCGTACGACGCGCCGCGAGCGATCTACTGGTGTGTACGGCGCACATGCCGACCGTACGCACCAGTAGATGTCCCAGCGGCCCGCCGCGTGCGTCGTACGCACCAGTAGATGCCGCGGAAGCGCCGAACGGACCACTGGATCGACGCGGGCGCTCCGCGCCCTCAGGACCGGCTCCCTTCGACAGCCGGATCCTCCCCGACTCGGGCGTCGATCGCGGCCGCAGGCTCGTGGTGTGCCATACTCGCCGAGGTTGGTCGTGCGGCTCCCGCCACACGATCTCCATCCGGAGGACCAACCAGACGACGTTCTCGCCGCATCCGCGTCCGCGCGGGTGAGGCACGGCGGGTGGGCGTCGTCGCCAGACCGCGACGCGGCCCTTCGGCGTCGGTGACAGCGACCCGGAGGCGTTCCCTCGGGGACGCCGGGCCCAGCGACCGCGGCAGGTGACGGCAACTCACCCGGTGACGCATCCCGCGGAGGGTGTCGTCGTCCGATGAAGACTTTGCGCGACACCCGGCTCGCCGGGTGCCAGCGCCGACACCGGCCCGGCGCCACTCGCGTCCGGCCCGAGGAGCACCATGGCCGACGAGCAGGGCCCCGAGACCACCGCCACCGACCAGGCCGACGCCCCGGCACCGCGCAAGGGGGCCACCCGGGCGAAGAAGGCCGCGGCGACGCCGCCCGACACCGGGGCCGACGCCCCCGGGGCGGCCGAGCCCGCCACCGCCTCCGCCGAGGCTCCGCGCAAGCGCGCGGCCAAGGCCACGGCGGCCAAGCGCACCACCAAGAAGGCCGCGGCCAAGGCCGCGCCCGCCGAGGCAGGCGAGCCCGCCGAGCCCGCCACCGCCGAGGGCGGCGACCAGAGCCCCGCGAAGGCGACCTCCAAGGCGACCAAGAAGGCGCCCAAGAAGACCGCCAAGAAGGCAGCCAAGTCCGCCTCCAAGACCGCCTCGAAGACCGCCTCGAAGTCTTCCGGCTCCTCTTCGAAGTCCGCACGGACCCGCGCGTCGGCCACGACCGACGCGCCGGCCGAGTCCGCCGGGACTGCCGAAGAGGGCGCCACGGCGACCGCCGTGGTGTTCCAGGCACCCGACGCGACCACGTCGGGACGTCGCCGCCGCACGCGCGCCGACTCCGGGGAGGCGCCAGCCGCTCCGGCCGCCGAGGCAGCGCCCGCCCCGGCCGAGCGCGGCGAGGCGCTCGACGAGGACGACGCCGAGGACGGCGACGGCGCTCGCCGCCGCCGTCGGCGACGCGGCGGACGCCGGCGCCGCAAGGGCGGCGAGTCGGGCGAGGCGACCCCGGACGCGACCGAGGAGGCCGCCACCGACGACGCGGGCGACGCCGACGGCGATGGCTCCACCCGCCGCCGGCGCCGTCGACGCCGGGCCGGTGAGAGCGACGGCGACGCCTCCGACGACCCCGCCAACACCGTGACCCGGGTGCGGCAGGCCCGCAGCGCCGAGGACCAGATCACCGCCGTCACCGGGTCCACCCGGCTGGAGGCGAAGAAGCAGCGCCGCCGCGAGGGGCGCGAGGCCGGCCGTCGCCGTGCCCCCATCGTCAGCGAGGCGGAGTTCCTGGCCCGCCGCGAGTCGGTGGAGAGGGTGATGGTGATCCGCCAGCGGGAGGAGCTCACGCAGATCGCGGTGCTCGAGGACAAGGTGCTCGTGGAGCACTACGTCGCCCGCGAGTCGCAGACCTCGCTGATCGGCAACGTCTACCTCGGCCGGGTGCAGAACGTGCTGCCGTCGATGGAGGCCGCGTTCATCGACATCGGCAAGGGGCGCAACGCTGTCCTCTACGCCGGCGAGGTCAACTGGAGCGCCCTGGGGCACCCGGAGGGCCAGCCGCGCAAGATCGAGTCGGTCCTCTCGTCGGGGCAGACCGTGCTCGTGCAGGTCACCAAGGACCCCGTCGGCCACAAGGGAGCGCGCCTGACCAGCCAGATCAGCCTGGCCGGACGCTTCCTGGTCTACGTGCCCGACGGCACCACCAGCGGCATCTCCCGCAAGCTGCCCGACACCGAGCGCAACCGGCTCAAGACACTGCTCAAGGAGATCGTCCCCGACACCGCCGGCGTGATCGTCCGTACGGCGGCCGAGGGCGCCTCCGAGGACGAGCTGACCCGCGACGTCGAGCGGCTCAAGGCGCGCTGGGAGGACATCGAGGCCAAGTCCAAGGGCAGCGCGCCGACCCTCCTCTACGGCGAGCCCGACCTCACCCTCAAGGTGGTCAGGGATCTCTTCACCGAGGACTTCACGCGCCTGGTGATCGAGGGCGACGACGCCTGGGAGACGGTCCAGGGCTACGTCGCCCACGTGGCGCCCGACCTCGAGCCGCGGCTCCAGCGCTATGAGCCGGCGCAGGGCAACGGGTCCGACGTGTTCGCCGCCCACCGCATCGACGAGCAGATCGCCAAGGGCCTGGACCGCAAGGTCTGGCTGCCCTCGGGCGGCTCGCTGATCATCGACCGCACCGAGGCGATGACCGTCGTCGACGTCAACACCGGCAAGTTCACGGGGTCCGGCGGCAATCTCGAGGAGACCGTCACCAAGAACAACCTCGAGGCGGCCGAGGAGATCGTCCGCCAGCTCCGGCTGCGCGACATCGGCGGCATCATCGTCGTCGACTTCATCGACATGGTGCTGGAGTCCAACCGCGACCTGGTGCTGCGCCGGCTCGTGGAGTGCCTCGGACGCGACCGCACGCGCCACCAGGTCGCCGAGGTCACCTCCCTGGGGCTGGTGCAGATGACGCGCAAGCGGATCGGCACCGGCCTGCTGGAGGCCTTCAGCCAGCCCTGCGACCACTGCCAGGGCCGCGGGGTGGTCGTCCATGACATGCCCGTGGAGCCCAAGCGCGGCGAGGACGAGTCGCGTCGCGGCCGGCGGGGCAGGGGCCGCGGACGCACCGCAGAGCCCGCCGAGGCCGCTGCCAAGCCGGTGCCGTCGCCCAAGGACGTCGCCGCGCACGCCCGGCCCCCCGCCGACGAGCCGGCCGACGACGAGCCGCTGGCCGACGAGGTCGCCGACCAGGCCGAGTTGCTGGAGCCGCTCGAGGCCGCAGAGCCCGCGGCCGAGCCCGTGCCCGAGCCCGTGCCCGAGCCCGTGACCGAGCCCGTGACCGAGCCCGTGCACGAGCCCGTGCACGAGGAGGAGACGCAGCCTGAGTCGAGCCCGGAGCCCGACCCGGAGCCCGAGTCGGAGCCGGCGCCGGTCGTGGTCACCCGGTCGCGGCGCCGCAGCGCCAGCCGTCCGGCCGGGCCGCCCGCCGCGCCGCCCATGGGTGACCTCGGGGCGCCCGCCGACCACGGGGCCGTGGAGCCCGGGACCGCCCAGATCGAGTCCGCCGGGATCGACTCCCCCGACGGGGTGCCGCCGGCCGACGAGTCGCCGGTGGGGGAGCCGGTCGCCGTCGAGCACGTCCCGATCAAGCGCAAGGGCGGCCGCAAGCGCTGACGACCCGGGCCGGCTGCCGCAGGGCGCTGGTGCCAGACCGGTCGGTCACGTTCGGACCGACCTGATGGCCCGAACGGGCGGTTTGGGACTAGTTCTCCCGCGCGGCACCCTGGCCCGCTCCTACGGTGACGGCTGAAGATCCCGTCCCGCTTGGAGGAAGTCGTGTCTGTCGTGTCTCGGTCGGCTCGTCGTGGAGGCCTTGTCCTCGCGGTGCTGGCACTCGTACTCAGCCTCGTGGGGCAGGCCTCGCCCGCGAGCGCGGTGACCCTCACCGCGCCCACGAACCTGGCCCCGGCCTCCGGCAGCTTCGGCGACAACCCGACGCTGAGCTGGGACCGGGTGACCGGCGCCACCAACTACGCCGTCGAGGTGTCCGCCTCCAGCGGCTTCGGGTCCGTCCTGTGGACCGGGACCACCGTGAACAAGCAGGCGGTCCCCTCGGTGCGACTTCCCGAGGGCCCGCTCTTCTGGCGCGTGCGCGCCCAGGCCGGGGCCACGCTCGGCCCCTGGGCACAGGGCGGCTTCACGCGGACGGCGTACGCCGCCCCGTCCGGCCTGGCGCCCGCCGACGGCGCGATCCTGCCGCAGCCCACGCAGGCCGCCCGCCTCTCCTGGGACGCCTCGTCCGGCGCCACCGGCTACACCGTCCAGGTGGCCGCCAACTCGGACTTCTCCTTCGTGACCAACACGATCACCACGCAGAACACCTCCGTGATCATCCGCAACCTGTCGAACACGACCTACTACTGGCGGGTGAAGGCGGCCTACTCGTCGTCGTACTCCTCGCCGTGGACCTCGGGTCGCGCGTTCGAGTTCGGCACCCTCCCCAAGGCGGTCGTCTCGACCCCCGCCAACGGCAGCAGCACCGACGAGCCCGTCTTCTCCTGGCAGCCGATCGCCGGCGCCGCGGAGTACGAGATCCAGGTGAGCACGTCGTCGAGCTTCTCCACGACCGTGATCAGCAAGAAGGACATCTTCGCCACGTCCTACGCGCCCGGCCAGAGCCTGGCCAAGGGCACCTACTACTGGCGCGTCCGGGGCTTCGACGCCGCGGGTCGCGGGCGCGGCTGGGCCGACGTCGACGTGTGGAGCTTCACCCGCACCTTCGCCGCCCAGCCGTCGCTGGCCAACCCGGCCAACGCCGCCACCGTCACCGAGCCGGTGTTCTTCCAGTGGGCCCCGATCAAGCTGGCCGAGTCCTACGAGCTCCAGCTGAGCACGTCCTCGGGCTTCGGCTCGATCGACCAGAGCTGCACCACGGTCAGCACGACCTACGCTCCGACCGGCCCCGGCGACTGCTGGCCGGCGGCGGGTGGCACCTACTACTGGCGGGTCATCGGCTTCGACGGCCCGACCCCGCTCAACGGTGGCGGCGCGCAGTCGACCAGTGGTGGCGGTGCCCAGGTGCGCAGCTTCACCTACAGCCCGACCCGGCCCACCATGACCGCGCCGCTGAGCGGCTCGCTCTCGGTGCCGACGTTCCGGTGGAACACCGTCTACGGCGCCGCGCAGTACAAGGTGACCATCACCGGACCCACCAACCTCACGGTGACGACCAACTCGACCTCGTTCACGCCGCGCACGGCGCTGGCCGTGGGCAGCTACAAGTGGCAGGTGCAGGCGGTCAGCCGCACCGGCGAGGTCGGCCCCGCCTACGCCACCGGTGAGCAGCCGTCGTTCTCGGTCGTGGCCCAGGCGGCCCCGACTCAGACGGTCCCGAACCCGACCGTGGGCAACCAGAGCGTGACCCGCTTCCCGACGCTGACGTGGAACTCCGTCATCAGCGCGACCCGCTACCAGATCCAGGTGCGGACCGTCGGCTCCGGCACCTGGACGACGCTGCCCGACTACTACGTGTACCCCGCCGGCGACGACAGCGCGTCCACGTGGGCCCCGGGCAACTACGAGTGGCGGACCATCGCCTGGAACGGCACCACCCAGCTCACCACGTCGTTGACCCTGGGCACCTTCACGATCGGCGCGCTCGCGGCCCCCACCGGCCAGAAGGTCTCGCTGACCGGCCTCGGCTCCACCGACGGCAGCACGTCGTGCGTCAAGGCGCTGAGCAGCGTCTGCACCGACCTGCGCCAGACGCCCGTGCTCGCGTGGAGCTCGAACGCCGACGCGGTCTACTACAAGGTCCACCTGGCCACCAACAGCGCCCTCTCGGCCCCGGTGTCCGGCTACCCGAAGACCGTGGACAACATCCGCAGCATGCCTCTCGACCAGCTCGCCGACGGCACCTACTTCTGGGCCGTCCAGGCGTGCCGCACGGCGACCGACTGCACCGCGGCCGGCTCGGCGACCAACTCCTTCACCAAGGCGGTCAAGTCGCTCCAGCTGCAGACGCCGTCGAGCGGCACCGTCATCGACTCGCCGAACGTCACGCTCACCTGGCGGGACTTCCTGGACACCAACCAGGACTCGGGAGTCGGCGCGGCCACCGACAACGCGGGTGTGTCCCCGACCTACGAGGTGCGTCAGTACCGCGTCCAGGTCGCGACCGACGCAGCCTTCTCCGCCCTGGTCAGCGACGCCGTCGTGAACCAGACCCAGTTCACCGAGCCCAGCAAGCTCTACGCCCCGGGCACGACGTACTACTGGCGGGTGCAGGCGACCGACGGCAGCGGCAACGTGCTCCCGTGGAGCTCGTCGCGGACCTTCAGCCGGACCATCCCCCTGGTGACGCTGAACGCCCCGACGTCCAGCATCGGCGGGTCGCTCGCGCTGACCTGGAACGCCGCGACCGCGGTGGCGTCCTACGACTTCGAGCTCTACAAGGACGCCGCGTCCGGCTCGCCGGTCAAGATCGCCTCGTCGCAGCAGCTCACCGTCCCGGCCTACGTGCCTGCGGCGCCCCTCACGGTGTCGAGCAAGCCGTACGCCTGGCGGGTGCGCCCCCGCGACGCCGGTGGCAACGTCGGCCGCTGGACCGCGATGACGCAGTTCACGGTCACGGGCCCTGCGCCGACGCTCATCGCCCCCGCCGCCGGCGCGCTGCTGGTCCCTGCCGCGGACGCGCTGTTCACCTGGAACGGCGTCCCCGGAGCCACGTCGTACCGCTGGGAGCGCCGCAACGCGGCGACCGGCTCCGTGGTCGCCAAGGTGTCGACCGTCTCACCGGCCTACGCGCCGACGGCCAAGATCGGCACGGGCAGCTGGGAGTGGCGCGCGGTGGCCCTGGACACGAGCGGCCAGTCGCTGGGCGCGAGCGCCTGGCGTGCCTTCTCGGTCGACGTGACCGGCCCCAAGGTGAAGAGCTACACGCCGACGGGCACCGTGTCGCTGTCGACCAACTTCAAGGTGACCTTCGACGAGTCCGTGAAGAACCTGACGTCCTCGACGTTCACCATCACGGCCTCGGGCGGCAGCAACCCGCTGTCGACGACGGTCACCCTGGACGCCGCCCGCAAGACGGCCACGCTCAACCCGAGCAGCAACCTGGTGTCCGGCAAGAAGTACGTCGTCCGGCTCACCACCGGGGTCACCGACGACCTCGACAACCCGATGACGGCGTTCAGCTGGACCGTCACGGGCAAGTGACTGCCTGACTGGGGGGCAGGGAAGGGGTGGGCGGCCTGGCCGCCCACCCCTTCGTCATGCCCGCCCCGGCGCGGGCGCCGGGGGCCGCTCGTTTTGCCGCGGACGCCCGGCGCGCCGTAGCATGGTCCGTCGGTGTGTCCGCACACCTCTGGCGCGCGTGCGCACGACCCGTCGTCCCTCCCCGGGCCTGCTGTGGGAGACCGCGGTGCTCACACGCCGCGGGCCGGTCCACAGCTTTCGACGTTTCGAGGAGAGTGAGTCGCCGTGTACGCCATCGTGCGCAGTGGCAGCAAGCAGCAGAAGGTGGCCGTCGGCGACGTCATCGAGATCGACCAGGTCCAGGCGTCCGTCGGCGACACGCTGACCCTGCCCGTCGTCATGGTCGTCGACGGCGACGAGGTCACGTCCTCGGGCCTCGACAAGGCCTCCGTCACGGCGGAGGTGCTCGGCGGGACCAAGGGCCCCAAGATCGTCATCCAGAAGTACAAGAACAAGACCGGCTACAAGAAGCGCCAGGGTCACCGCCAGAAGTACACCCAGGTCAAGGTCACCGACATCTCCCTGTGAGCGACTGCTCCGGGTCAGCACCGAAGGACAGAGGTCATGGCACACAAGAAGGGTGCGGCGTCTACCAAGAACGGCCGCGACTCCAACTCCCAGCGGCTGGGCGTCAAGCGCTACGGCGGCCAGCTGGTCAACGCCGGCGAGATCATCGTGCGCCAGCGGGGCACCCACTTCCACCCCGGCAACGGCGTCGGGCGTGGCGGTGACGACACGCTGTTCGCGCTGGTGGCCGGCAACGTCGAGTTCGGCGTCAAGCGCGGTCGCCGCGTCGTCAACATCGTCCCGGCGGGGGAGTGACCCCCACCCGGATCTGAGGTCCATCCACGTGGGGCGCTCCTGACCCGAGGGGCGCCCTTCGTCGTTCCCGCACCCCGTCCCCGACCTTTCCACCGCCTGGAGCTCCGATGGCCGTCCCGACCTTCGTCGACCGGGTGACGCTGCACGTCAGCGCCGGTCGCGGCGGCAACGGCGTCGCCTCGGTGCACCGGGAGAAGTTCAAGCCGCTCGGCGGCCCCGACGGCGGCAACGGCGGCCCCGGAGGCTCGGTGATCCTGCGGGTCGACCCCGACGTCACCACGCTGGTCGACTATCACCACAGCCCGCGGCGGCGCGCCGAGCACGGCGGCCACGGCGCGGGGGGACACCGCAACGGCGGCCACGGTGCCGACCTGGTGCTGCCCGTGCCCGACGGCACGGTGGTCAGCGACGCCGCGGGGCTGCCCCTGGCCGACCTGGTCGGGCCGGGCACGGAGATGGTGGTCGCCCACGGAGGTCGTGGCGGGCTCGGCAACGCAGCGCTGGCAAGCGCCAAGCGCAAGGCGCCCGGGTTCGCGCTGCTCGGCGAGCCGGGCGACGAGCTGGAGATCCATCTCGAGCTCAAGGTGGTGGCCGACGTCGGGCTCGTGGGCTTCCCGTCGGCGGGCAAGTCCTCGCTCATCGCCGCGATCTCCCGCGCCCGGCCCAAGATCGCCGACTACCCCTTCACGACGCTGGTGCCCAACCTGGGGGTGGTGACGGCCGGCGGCACGACGTACACGGTGGCCGACGTGCCGGGCCTCATCGAGGGCGCCGCGGAGGGCCGCGGTCTGGGCCACGACTTCCTGCGCCACGTGGAGCGCTGCGCAGCGCTCGTCCACGTCATCGACACCGCGACCCTGGAGCCGGGACGCAACCCGGTCGACGACCTCGACGTCATCGAGGGCGAGCTGACCAGGTACGGCGGCCTGGAGGACCGGCCGCGGCTGGTCGCCCTCAACAAGGCCGATGTGCCCGACGGCGCCGAGATCGCGTCGATGGTCGAGGACGAGCTGGAGGGTCGGGGCCTGCGCGTCTTCACGGTGTCGGCGGCGTCCGGGCAGGGGCTGCGCGCGCTCACCTTCGCGATGGCCGAGATCGTCGAGGCCGCCCGCCGGGCACGGCCGACGGCCGAGCCGCAGCGCATCGTCATCCGACCCCCGTCCGCGGACGGCGGCGACGAGTTCTCGGTCACCCGCACCGACGAGGGCTGGCGGGTGCGCGGCGACAAGCCCGAGCGCTGGGTGCGTCAGACCGACTTCTCCAACGACGAGGCGGTGGGCTTCCTGGCCGACCGGCTCGACCGCCTCGGTGTGGAGTCGCGACTCCTCGAGCTCGGCGCCGAGGAGGGCGACACGGTGCTGATCGGCAGCCCCGACGACTCGGTGGTGTTCGACTTCAAGCCGGGCGTCGACGCCGGCGCCGAGTCTCTGGGCCGGCGCGGGTCCGACCACCGCTTCGAGGAGCAGCGGCCGGCCGCCCGCCGGCGCCGGGCCATCAACGAGGCGATGCCCGACCGCGGCGAGGGCGAGGCGCGGGCCGACGTGGCCCGGCGCCTGGACCGGCCCGGACCCACGGCCTACGAGATCGGGTCGGCCGACGACCCCGACGTGGGCGGCGACTGATGCGCGCCGAGGTGGACGGCGCGCGACGGATCGTCGTCAAGGTCGGTTCGTCCTCGCTGACGACGGCCAGCGGAGGCATCGACCCGGCTCGGGTGAGCCGTCTGGTCGACGCGCTGGCCGCCGTACGCCGGCGCGGCGCCGAGGTGGTGCTCGTGTCCTCCGGCGCGATCGCCGCCGGTCTGGCCCCGCTCCGGATGGCTCGGCGGCCGCGGGCCCTGCCGGCGCAGCAGGCCGCGGCCTCGGTCGGTCAGGGGCTGCTGGTGCACCGCTACACCGAGGAGCTGTCGCGCCACGGCATCGTGGCCGGTCAGGTGCTGCTCACCGTCGACGACGTCACCCGCCGCTCGCACTATCGCAACGCCTACCAGACCTTCGCCAAGCTCCTCGAGCTCGGCGTGCTGCCGATCGTCAACGAGAACGACACGGTCGCGACCACCGAGATCAGGTTCGGCGACAACGACCGGCTCGCGGCCCTGGTCGCCCATCTGGTCCACGCGGACCTGCTGGTGCTGCTCAGCGACGTCGACGGGCTCTATGACGGCGACCCGGGCCGCGGCGACGCGACGCTGGTGACCGACGTCGCCTCGGACAGCGACCTGGAGGGCATCGCGATCGGCCGGCCGGGCCGTGCCGGAGTCGGCACCGGCGGCATGACCACGAAGCTCGAGGCGGCCCGGATCGCGACCGGGGCGGGCATCCCCGTGCTGCTGACCTCCGCCGACCTCGCCGAGGAGGCGTTCTCCGCCGCGGACGTCGGCACGCTCTTCCACGTGACGGGCCGCCGCCGGCCGACCCGGCTGCTGTGGCTGGCCCACGCCACCGAGCCGCTCGGCAGGCTCGCGCTCGACGCCGGCGCCGTGCGGGCGGTCGTCGAGCGCCGCGCCTCGCTCCTGGCGGCCGGGGTGACCGGCGTCACCGGGAGCTTCGTCGCGGGCGACCCCGTCGACCTGGTCGACCCCGAGGGCGCCCCCGTCGCGCGCGGGCTCGTCAACTTCGACGCCGCGGAGCTGCCGGCCCTGCTCGGCCGTTCGTCGCGGGACCTCAAGCGTGACCTCGGGGCGGCCTACGAGCGTGAGGTCGTGCACCGCGACGACCTGGTGCTGCTCTAGGCATGGCCGGGGTCCGCGGCGCGCGGCTGGGGCGCCTCCTCCTCGCACTGGCCCTCGCGCTGCTGCTCGTCCCCGCGGCCACCCTGACCGTGCTCCGGCTCTGGCGACCCTGGTGGGAGCTCGGCATCCAGGCCGTGGCGTTCACGCCGCTGGCCATCCCGCTCTACGCCGCCGCGCTGGTGCTGCTGCTCGCGCGCACGGCGGTGGCGCCGCCCCGGCGACGGTGGGGGTCGGCCACCTTCGTCGTGGCCCTGCTGCTGGCGCTCCACGCGTGGTGGCAGGCGCCGGCGTTCACGGGCGACCCCCGCGAGGCCGCCGCCGACGCGACTCCGGTGACCGTGCTGACGCTCAACCTCTGGCACGGCCAGACCGGCGGGCTCAAGGTCGTCCAGGCCGCCCGTCGCTCGGACGCGGACGTGCTGGTGCTGGAGGAGATCCGTCCCAAGGAGCTCGGGGTGATGGAGAACGGGGGGATCGCGGAGGACTGGCCCTACCGGGTCGGGAGCACCGACGTCGACATCGCCGGCACCATGGTCTTCTCGCGCTTCCCGTTGACCGAGGTCGAGCAGCTGCCGACGCGGCTCGGGGGCTGGTCGATGACCGTGGCCGCTCCCGACGGCCCCTGGCGGCTCGTGGCCGCCCACGTGACGTCGCCCGTCGACGCCGGCGAGTGGCGCGGCGACCACGCGGCCGTGCTTGCCGCCGCCGAGGGGGCGGACCTGGTCGTGGGCGACCTCAACGCGACCCGCGACCACCGCCCCGTCCAGCGGCTGGAGGCGCTCGGGCTGCGCGACGCGGCCGAGCTGCTCAACACGGGGTGGCAGCCCACCTGGCCCGCCCACGACGAGTTCCGGCTGGCCGGGTGGCTGTCGGTGCCGCCCCTGGTGCAGATCGACCACGTGCTGGTCGGCCCTGACGTCGCTCCCGAGAGCCTGGAGACGCTCACGATCGAGGGCACGGACCACCTCGGCCTGGTCGCCGTGGTCGCCGAACGCTGAGGCGCCGGCCGCCCCCATCCACTCCTGCGCCGTTGCGAGCACTGAGTGACCCGTCGACGACCCCTCGGTGCTCCCACCGGCGCAGGAGTGGGGTCGGGGTGGCTCCGGCGCGTGGGCAGGTCGGGTTGGTTCGGCCCAGGTCGTAGGCTTGTCCGGTCATGTCCGAGACCGTGCCCCCGACCGTCTATCTCGACCACGCGGCCACCACGCCCATGCTGCGCGTGGCCGTCGAGGCGATGACCGCACACCTGCACGACGTCGGCAACCCCAGCTCGCTGCACGCGTCGGGCCGCCGCGCGCGTCGGGTCGTGGAGGAGTCGCGCGAGACGATCGCCCAGGCACTCGGCTGCCGGCCGAGCGAGGTGGTCTTCACCTCCGGCGGCACCGAGTCCGACAACCTGGCCCTCAAGGGGACCTTCTGGGCCCGCCGCGACGCCGAGCCGTCGCGGACCCGCATCCTCACCAGCGCCGTGGAGCACCACGGGGTCCTCGACCCGCTGGAGTGGCTGGCCGACCATCAGGGGGCCGAGGTCGAGCTGCTGCCGGTCGACGCGCTGGGGCGGCTCGACGTCGAGGCGATGCGCAGGTCGATCGACCGCGACCCCGGCTCGGTCGCGCTGGTCTCGGTGATGCGTGCCAACAACGAGGTCGGCACCGTCCAGCCGCTGGACGACGTGGTCGCGGCCGCCGCGCCCCACGGCATCCCCGTCCACACCGACGCCGTGCAGGCGGTCGGCCAGATCCCGGTCGACTTCGCCGGCCTCGGGGTCGACGCCCTCACCGTGACCGGCCACAAGGTCGGCGGCCCGTTCGGCGTCGGCGCGCTCGTCGTACGCCGTGAGCTGGCGCTCACCCCGCTGCTGCACGGCGGAGGCCAGGAGCGCGACGTGCGCAGCGGCACCATCGACACCCCGGCCATCGCGGGCTTCGCCGCGGCCGTGGAGCACAGCGTCACGCACCAGGCCGAGCACGCGGCTCGCGTCAGCGCGCTGCGTGACGAGCTGGTGCGCGGCGTCCGCGAGGTCGTGCCCGACGCGATCTACAACGGCGACCCCGTCGACCGGCTGCCCGGCAACGCCCACCTGAAGTTCCCCGGCTGCCAGGGCGACTCGCTGCTGATGCTGCTCGACGCGCGGGGCATCGAGTGCTCGACCGGGTCGGCCTGCTCCGCTGGTGTCCCGCAGCCCTCCCACGTGCTGCTCGCGATGGGGTGCAGCGACGAGTTCGCCCGGTCGTCGCTGCGCTTCTCGCTCGGACACACGAGCACCTCCGCCGACGTGGCGGCGCTGGTGGAGGCCATCGGGCCCGTCGTCGAGCGCGCCCGCGGGGCCGGCGTCCCGCGCAAGGACCCGGCACCCGTCCGGGTGTCGTGATGCGCGTCATCGCCGCCATGTCCGGCGGCGTCGACTCGGCGGTGGCGGCCGCGCGCGCCGTCGACGCCGGCCACGACGTCACCGGCATCCACCTCGCCCTGTCGCGCAACCCCGCGTCGTACCGCTCCGGCGCCCGGGGATGCTGCACGATCGAGGACGCGAACGACGCGCGACGCGCGGCCGACGTGATCGGCATCCCCTTCTATGTCTGGGACCTGTCCGACCGCTTCCACGAGGACGTGGTCGAGGACTTCATGGACGAGTACGCCGCCGGCCGCACGCCCAATCCCTGCCTGCGCTGCAACGAGCGGATCAAGTTCGCCGCGGTGCTCGACCGTGCGCTCGGCCTCGGCTTCGACGCGGTGGCGACCGGCCACTACGCCGACGTGCGCGAGGGAGCCGATGGAGTCGAGCTCCACCGTGCCGCCGACGCCGCGAAGGACCAGTCCTACGTGCTGGGCGTGCTCACCCGCGACCAGCTCGTCCACTCACTCTTCCCCCTGGGCGACAGCCTGAAGTCCGAGGTGCGCCGCGAGGCGGCCGCCCGCGGGCTGCGGGTGGCGGCCAAGCCCGACAGTCATGACATCTGCTTCGTCGCCGACGGCGACACGCAGGGCTGGCTCCGCGAGAAGCTCGGCGACCGGGCCCCACGACACGACGGCGACATCGTCGACGCGGAGTCGGGGGCCGTGCTGGGTCGCCACGACGGGAGCTACGGCTTCACGATCGGTCAGCGCCGTGGACTCCGGCTGGGCCGTCCCGCCGCGGACGGGCGGCCGCGCTTCGTGCTCGACATCGAGCCGGTCTCGGGGACGGTCGTGGTCGGGCCACGCGAGCGACTCACCGTCGACCGGCTCACCGGCATCCGGCCGCGGTGGTGCGGTGCTGCGCCCATCGAGCCGCTCGAGGGCACGGTGCAGCTGCGCGCCCACGGCGCCGAGCACCGAGCCCGGGTGAGCGTCGACGCCTCAGGTGGGACCGTCGACATCGACCTGCTCGACCCAGCCCAGGGCATCGCCCCGGGGCAGGCGGCCGTGGTCTACGACGGCACCCGCGTCGTCGGGTCGGCCACCATCGGTGCCACGTCGCGGACCCCGGTCAGGGACTGACCGGCGTCGGCTCGGCCGCCGGGGCCGTCGGCTCGTCCGTGGGCTGGTCGGTGGGCTGGTCGGTCGGCTCGTCCGTGGGCTGATCGGTCGGCTCGTCCGTGGGCTGGTCGGTGGGCTGCTCCGTCGGCTCCGCGGTCGGCTCGTCGGTGGGCCCGTCCGAGCCCTCCTGCGCGGGGGTCTCGTCGGTGCCGCGGTCCGGGGTCGAGGAGTCGCTGCCGTCCTGACCGAGGGCCCGTCCGATCGTCGTACCCGAGCCCGAGCCGCCCGCCAGCGTCGAGACCGGCTCGCCCGCGATGGCCTCCATCAGCGTCAGTGCGCCCAGGCCGAGCGCGGCGACGACCACGGTGGCGACGCCGAGCCTTCGCCACGGGAGCGCGCGCGTGACGAGCGCCGGCGACCGGTCGACGCCGGTCGCCTCCGTCGGCGGGAGGTCCTGGCGTCGCTCACGCGGCCTCCCTCGGGTCACGAGCGAGTGGGTGCGCTGCAGCCAGGCCGCATAGGAGGCGCTCCCGATCGTGCCGACGACGCTGCCCATCGCGACCCCCACCAGCGTGCCGGCCACCCCCAGCCAGGCGGCCAGGAACGCCCCGCTCACGGCGGCCAGCGCCGAGCCCGCGACCTGGGGGACGGTCAGGCCGAGGGCGGGCGCGCGCTCGGCGGGGAGGCTCGCGGTGTGGTGCGCCGGGAGCGGCGCGGTGTCGTCGGGGGCCACCGGCGCGCGGCGCGGCGGGGTGGAGCTCACGGGGATCACCTCGGGTGTGGCGGGGACGTCGTACGGTCGGCGCGGCAGGGCCGCACTCCTTGGTGTGACGGATCGCGGGCCCGGATTGTTTCCACTTCGGGGGGTGATCCCCGCCACCCGGGTCGGACCGGGCCCGCGGTGGCGGGCAGGATGGGCGCGTGCTGGCGACCGGGGTGGGCTCGATGCCGGGAGCCGACGCGACGGCGTACGCCGAGGCGGTCAGGGTCGTCCTCGGCGAGCTGGCCGGCGAGCGGGGGCTGCCCTTCCTGCCCGAGCTGCCCGGGCGCGGGGCGCCGGGGTCGATGACCGGCCGCGCGCTCGCCGTGGTGGCCGACCTCGGCTTCGACCTCCAGCCCGCCGGCTGGCGGCTCACCGACGCCCCCGGCGTCGACCACCGCCGCGCCCGCTCACTGCTCGCCCAGGACCTCGACCAGCTGGAGGAGCAGGCCCAGGGGTACGCCGGCCCGCTCAAGGTGCAGGTCGCCGGCCCCTGGACGCTCGCTGCCACCGTGGAACGGCCCCGCGGCGACCGGCTGCTGGCCGACCACGGCGCGCGGCGCGAGGTGGCCGAGGCACTGGCGGAGGGAGTGAGGTCACACGTCGCAGACGTGCGGCGCCGGGTGCCCGGTGCGGACCGCCTGGTCGTGCAGGTGGACGAGCCGGTGCTGCCGGCGGTGCGCGACGGCCGGATCCCGACCGCGTCCGGCTACGGCCGCCATCGGTCGGTGGACCGGCCGGAGCTGTCGGCCGCTCTCGAGCTGGTCCTCGGCGCGGCGTCCGCCGAGGGCGCCGAGCCGTGGGTGCACTCCTGCGCGTCCGACGTGCCGTGGGACCTGGTGCGCGCGGCCGGAGCGCGGGGCCTGTCGGGTGACCTCGCCCTGCTGAGCGCGGCGGGCCACGACGTACTGGCCGAGACGCTCGAGGCGGGGGAGGTGGTCGCGCTGGGGGTGGTGCCGGCGGCCGAACCTGCCGAGTCACCCGCCGAGGCCCGGGTGACCGAGGCGGTGCAGCGCTGGCTGGACATGCTCGGGATGGACCCCGAGTCCGTGGGCGACCGGCTGCTGCTCACGCCGACGTGCGGGCTGGCGGGTGCGTCGCCCGGCTGGGCGCGGCAGGCTCTCACGCTGACCGCCGCGGCGGCCGCCCACCTCTCCTGACCTGAGCGTCGGCTCCGGCGCTGCCGCCCCCCACGACGACCAACTGCCGCGGTGCTGCAGCTCCTTTGCAGGTGTTCGACCGCTTGCAAAGGGACCGCAGCACCGCGGCAGTTGGCGCGGGTGGGAGCCCGCGGGTGGGAGCCGGGGGCGCCCGTCAGCCGACGTGTACGCCGGCCTCGGGGTGCTCGGCGGCGTCCTCGGCGAGCTCGCGGTGGCTCACGTTGAGCAGCGCCCAGATGACCGCCGACGCGGCCAGCATCATGCCCGCCCCGACCAGGAACGCGTGCGTGGCGCCCTCCGGGAAGGACCCGAGGTAGACCAGCCTGCCGACCAGCTCCTGCATCGAGCCCGCGTCGGTGGCCTGCATCAGCTGCTCGCCGAGCCCGGGGTTGGCCTTCACGGCCTCGGTCACGCCCTGCCCGACCCCGGCCGCGATGGACTCGCCGTGCGGCGTGGCGTAGTGGCTGGCGACGGTGCTGAGCACGGCGAGCCCCAGGGCGCCGCCGACCTGCTGCATCGTGTTGAGCACGCCCGAGCCGATGCCGGAGTCCTGCGCCTGCACGTGGTGCACGGCGGTCAGCGTCAGCGGCACGAACACCGCGCCCATGCCCAGCGCCATCAGCACCACGTAGGGCAGCACCTGCGTCCAGTAGTTGACGTCGGCCCCGAGGGCCTGGCCCGTGGTGACCGCCGCGAGGATGTCGTCGGCGCCGTCGGCCACGCTGAGCCGCGAGAAGCCGAACATCGCGGAGGCGGCGAGGAGGCTGCCGACACCGGCCAGGTAGCGCGGGTCGACCCGCTGGATCAGCTTGGACACGGTGGTGGCGCTGACGATCATCGCGACCGAGAACGGCAGGAACGCGAAGCCGGCCTTGATCGGCGAGTAGCCCATGACGTTCTGGACGAACAGCGACAGGAAGAAGAACATCGCGAACATCGCGGCCGGCATCAGCATCATCGCGGCGAAGCTGGTCGCCCGGGTGCGGTTGGCGAAGATCCGGAACGGCAGCAGCGGGTGCTCCCGCCGGCTCTCGATGACCCCGAAGATCAGCAGCAGCGCCACGCCTGCGACCAGGCCGGTCACGGTCCAGCTGTCGCCCCAGCCGTGGTCGGGGTTGCCCGCCCGGGTCAGGCCGTAGACCAGCGCCAGCAGTCCGGCGGTGCCGGTGAGGGCGCCGGGGACGTCGAGCTCGCCGGAGTGGCGGTCGGACTCGTGGAGGAAGCGGGGCGCGAGCGCGGCCGCCGCCAGCCCGATCGGCACGTTGATGAGGAAGGTCATCCGCCAGCCGTGGACGTCGGCGCCCAGCAGCGAGAAGTCGGAGTCGGTCAGCCAGCCGCCGAGGATCAGGCCGACGGCAGCGCCGGCGCCGGACATCGCGGCGTAGACCGCGAACGCGCGGTTGCGGGGCGGGCCGGCGGGGAACGTCGTGGTGATCAGCGCGAGCGCGGCGGGCGACGCGAGCGCCGCACCCAGGCCCTGCAGGCCACGGGCTCCGAGCAGCAGTGCCTCGCTCTGCGCCAGACCGCCCAGCAGGGAGGCGACGGCGAAGACGACCAGGCCGGTCATGAAGACCCGGCGCCGGCCGTAGAGGTCGGCGAGCCGGCCGCCGAGCAGCAGCAGGCCACCGAAGGCGAGCGAGTAGCCGGTCACGATCCAGGTCAGGCTGCTCCCGGTCATGTCGAGGTCGCGGCCGATGTAGGGCAGCGCGATGTTGGCGATGGTGGCGTCGAGCACCACCATCAGCTGGGCGATCGTGATCAGCCCCAGGGCCCAGCCCAGGTGCAGCTCACGCTCGGGAGCCGTCTCGCTGACGGCCGCGTGGTCGGTCATGGTGTGTTCCTTCGTGCGTCGTGTTGAGGTGGCGGTACGGACGGTGCGTCGAGCCGGTCAGGCCGGGTCGAGGACTGCGGGCAGGATGATCTGGTCGAGGACGGCGGTCACCGTCTCGGTGTCGGGCGGGGAGCCCAGCAGGAACATGCGGTGCAGCACGATCCCGGCCAGCGCGGGGACGACGAGATCCAGGTCGACCCCGTCACGCAGCTCGCCACGCTCGCGGGCGCGCTCGAACAGGGTGCGGGTGGTCGCGGTCTTGGGGCCGAGCACGTGCTCGCGGAACGCCGCGGCGAACTCCTCGTCGTGGGCCAGCGCCGTGAGCACGGCCGCGAACGTCGCGGTGGACTCGGGGGTCGTCAGCCCACCGGTGCCGCAGTACGACGCGAGCAGGTCGCCACGCAGGGTGCCGCTGTCGGGCAGCGCCCCGCCCTGGTGCTTCTGGGCGTGCAGGGCCTCGATGACGAGGGAGACCTTGTTGGACCAGCGTCGATAGAGGGTCGCCTTGGACGCCCTGGCCCGAGCGGCGACGGCGTCCATCGTGAGCCGGTCGTAGCCGACCTCCCCGAGCACGGCCAGCGCCGCGTCCAGGATCTCCTGCTCGCGCTGTCCCTCGACCCGGGGGCGCTGGAGGGCGGCGAGCTGAGCGGGGGACATGACACTCCTGACATGGATGAAACGGAACGGTTTCGTTTCATCAACAGGATGCCCCACGATCGCATTCCCGGCAAATCCTTTTTCCTGCGTCCGGTCCGCCGCGGGGTCCTGTGGGTGTCAGCGCCTCAGCAGGCCGAGGCATTCCCGGCGCGCGAGATCGACCCACTCCCGGTGGCCCCGGATCAGGTAGTGCCCGAGAGGGCCCATGTCGACGAACCGCGCGGAGTCGGCCACCCGCTCGGCGCGAGCGACGTAGTCCCGCGTCGCGGCGTAGGACGTGAGGCGGTCGCGCCGCCCGTGGGCGGCGACCAGTCGGCGGCCGGTCAAGGTGTGGGTGGGGGTGTCCGGGGCGATCCAGGGCGCGAGCGCCACCACGCCGGCCACCGACGGGTCGTCGGCGACGTGCAGGGCCGCGCGCGCCCCCATCGAGTGGCCGAGGAGGACGACCGGCACGTCCCCCAGCTCGGCGCGGATTTGGTCCAGGGCCCACCGGGCATCGGTGAGCGGCTCGCCGGCGTTCCAGCCGCGCATCCGGTAGCGCAGCGTCCAGGCGCTCACCCCCTCGTCCTGCGCCGGGCGGGCGAGGTCGTGGGTGAGGCCGAGCATCAGCCGCCACGACGCGCTCCTGCCGTCGACGCGACGCGTCGAGCGAGGGCGGCCGCCGTGGAGCGCGAGGACGACCGCGCGCGGCCGGCCCGGGGCGTCGTACCGCGTCAGCAGCGGGGTGACGGTCGGCTCGGTCTGGGTCACGAGGGCTCCGGGACGCGCGGGTGGGGCAGGGGCGGGCATGGAGGTGGTTCGGCCCCCTCGACCCTACGGATCGCTCCTAGCTCGACCCGTCTGGACCGGTGGGTGCGTCCTGCTCGGTCCACTCGCTCCACGAGACCGCCCATCCGCGGGCCGCCGCGGTGTCGACGGTGGCGCGCACGGCCTTGACCGTGCGCCGGCGACCGGCGGGCCCGTAGCGCCCGCTCGCGACCCGCAGCTCGAGCTCGGTGTCGGCGGGCAAGCCGTCGGCACGGGGTCGCACCGAGACCTCCAGCACGGTCCGGTCCCACTCGAAGGGGTTGCCGGCCAGGCCCCACCAGTCGAGGTGGGTCGCCCGGCAGCCGGCGTCGGTGAGGTCGCGGATCCGGAACCCGCGGCGCCGCAGCTGCTCGGTGATCACCTCCAGGACCTGGCCAGGCGGCGCCGCGAGCCGCAGCGTCAGCCGCGGATGCAGGCTGGTGGACCAGAACCAGCTGGGGACCTCGTCGGGCCGCGCCACGCGATCACCCGCCGGCCCGGGAACGCAACGCCCGCCACTGCGCCTCGGCGGCGTCGGCCTCGTCACGTACGTCGTCGGGGCGGTCGGCCGAGCCGGCCAGCGTCGCGATCCGGGCGCGGGACCGCTCGAGGAGGAGGCGCGACGCCGGATCGTCGTCCTCGCCGCGGAACGCCCGCGCGAGAGTCGTCTCACCGGCGTCGACGCGACGCTGGAGCCGCTGCCAGTCCGCCCCCCAGTCACCCCCTCGCGCGGGGCCCGCCCACGCGGCCTGCGCCTCGGTCAGGGCGCGTCGCGACGCGGAGTCCTCGGCGGCGGTCTGCGAGAGGAGGCCGTCGAGGGCCGCTCGATGCGCGGCCAGGCGCGCCGCGATGGGCTCGGTCACGCGACGGCTCCGGCGCTCTCGACCGTGCCCTCGAGGAGGTCCTCCAGCACCGTGACCGCGTCGAGGACGGCCGTCTTGGCCTCGACGAAGTCCTGGATGGCGGAGGCCACGGTCTCGATGATCGTGTAGACCAGCCGCACGTTGCGGACCACCTTGTTGATGTCGTCGTACGCCGTCACGGCGCCGACGACCCAGCCCACCACGGGCGTGGCGGCCTCGGCGGCCATCTTGAGCAGGATGTTGGCGATGGCGTTGAGCGCCGACCCGATGCCCACGCAGGCGAGCTTGCAGACCGTGGAGATCGTGTGGACGAGTCCGCCGGCGTAGTCGTAGGCGTGCGCCAACCCCAGTGCGGCCGCGCACTCCGCCCTGCATCGCCCGGAACGCGTTGCCGGCCTGGCCCTCCCAGCTCGACGTCGTGCTCGCGACCAGGCCCGCGTGGTTGCGCGCCACGGCGTGTGCCGCGTCGCCGCAGTGCGTCCAGGCCTCGCCGGCGCGGTGGATGCCCTGCCAGTCGCCGGCGAGCGGGTGGTAGACGCAGCGGTCCAGGATCGAGAAGCCCACGAACTGCTCGGCCACCCAGTCGATCCCGCCCAGCAGCAGCCCCGCGCTCCAGCGGAGGTCCTGCACGAAGTTCTCCGGGGCCTGCGGCGCGACCAGGAACGACGACGCGTCGACCAGCTCCGACACCTGCCCCGGCGAGCCCCAGCGGCCCACCTCGTCGAGCAGCGCCCGCGCGTCGCGGACCGCGTCGCCCAGCGCCTCGCCGGTGGCGGCCGCCTTGTCCCACAGGTAGGAGTCGGCCGAGCCGTAGTCGTCGGGAGCGGACTCGCCGGCGGGCGGGAGCACCGGTCCGACGGGAGCAGGAGCCGTCGGGGGCGCGGACCCCTGACCCAGCTGCGCGAGCAGCCGGAGCATCGCGTCGCGCACGAGGCCGTCGGCCTCGACGAACCCGGCGGCCACGGCCGACACCGACTCGGCGGTGGCCCCGTCGATCTCGCCGAGCGCCTGGGCGCCACGGCGCCCCGCCTCGACCGCCGCGCGCGACAGCGGGTCGAACATGCCGAGCAGCAGGCCCGTGGCCTCGCCGATGTCGGCCTGGTCGGCGAGGTGATCCGCGAGCGCGCGTGCGTGCTCCTCCTGTCGCTCCAGCACCTGCTCGGTGAGCGCCAGCGTGGTGTAGTCGACGACCATCTCGGTCACGGGATCCCCCTCCGGTGCATCGCGCTCGGTCCTGGGGGCGTTCTTCCCCGCCGCCCGGCCCGGCAAACCCGCCCGGGCGATCCTGGGAGGGACGGTCCGTCGGTCCCGCGCGGCAAGATGTGCGCATGACGTCTGCGCAGTCCCACGGCCAGCCCGAGGTCCACGCCGCGCCGGCCGCGGTGCGCGAGCGCCACCAGGCGGCCGCCGAGCGGGTCGAGGAGGCGCGCTGGCGCTACTACGTGCTCGACGACCCGACGCTGTCCGACGCCGAGTTCGACCGGTTGATGCGCGACCTGGAGGCGATGGAGGAGGAGTTCCCCGAGCTGCGCACGCCCGACTCGCCGACCCAGAAGGTCGGCGGCGCGGTCTCCACCGAGTTCACGGCCGTCGACCACCTGCAGCGCATGGAGTCTCTCGACAACGCGTTCTCCGACGACGAGCTCGAGGCATGGCATGCCCGGCTGACCCGCGAGGGCGTGGTCGACCCCGCGCTGCTGTGCGAGCTGAAGGTCGACGGGCTGGCCATCAACCTGCTCTATGAGCAGGGCCGGCTGGTGCGGGCGCTCACGCGCGGCGACGGCCGCACCGGGGAGGACGTCACGCCCAACGTCAAGACCATCGGCTCGGTCCCGCACCGGCTGTCCGACTCCTCGGGCTTCCCGGTCCCGGCGCTGGTCGAGGCGCGGGGCGAGGTCTTCCTCCCGGTCGAGGCGTTCGAGCGCCTCAACGCCTCCATGGCCGACGCCGGCAGACCGATGTTCGCCAACCCGCGCAACGCCGCGGCCGGGTCGCTGCGGCAGAAGGACCCCCGGGTGACCGCCTCGCGCGACCTCGGCATGGTGTGTCACGGCATCGGTGCGCGCGAGGGGTTCGAGCCGGTCGCCCAGAGCGCGGCGTACGACGCGCTGAAGGCATGGGGACTCCCCACCAGCGACCGGGTGCGGGTGCTGCCCGGGCTGCAGGAGGTGCGCGAGTTCATCGCCTACTACGGCGAGCACCGCCACGACGTCGAGCACGAGATCGACG
>CAZQCA010000005.1:6881-36783 GCA_964591845.1 uncultured Nocardioides sp. | reverse complement strand
TCGTGGTGCTGCTGCGGGAGTGGTCGGTGACCCTGCTGCGCCTGTCGATCCTCAAACACGTCGTCATCCCGGCCGCCCAGAGCGGCAAGATCAAGACCACGTTCCAGGCCATCGCGCTGTCCGGGCTCTGCCTGCCGTTCCCTCACGGGGACGCCCACGGAGGTGCCTTCGACCGCTTCGGACTGGTCGGCGAGGGGCTCTTCTACGTCGCCCAGATCCTGCTCGCGGTGGCGGTGGCGATGACGCTCTGGTCGGGCTACGAGTTCTTCCGCGACGTCTGGCGGCAGCGACACAGCCTCCGCGCAGCCAGCGACTGAGCCGGACGTCTTGTCGCCGATCCGACACAGAGCCGAAACGTCGAATTCGCCCTCAGGGGGTAGCGAGGGCCTCGGTCCGCTGGTCTAAGGTGAGGCAGCCAGCACCAGCCAGCCGATCTCGGGAGGCCTTTCCGTGCGCGTTCGCACCTCGCCCGTCGCTTCACGTCTCCGCCGGGCACTGGTGCCCCTGACCGCCACAGCGCTGGCCGTCTCCGGGCTGTCGCTCGGCCTCGGCCAACCCGCCGCGGCCAGTCCCGACGGCACCGGACTCGTGATCAGCGAGGTCTACGGGGCCGGCGGCAACAGCGGTGCGGTCTACAACGCCGACTTCGTCGAGGTGATGAACCCCACCGCCGACGCCGTGGACCTGAGGGGGCTGTACGTCGCCTACCGCTCGGCGACCGGAGGCTTCGGTGGCTCGCTGGCGCTGCGCGGCTCGCTGCCCGCGGGCGGTCGGTACCTCGTCCGGATGAGCGCCACGGGCGCCAACGGCGCCGCGCTGCCCACGCCCGACCGGGTCGCCAACCCCACCATCTCCATGGCGACCGCCGGCGGGCAGGTGTTCCTCCAGCAGACCGCCGCACCCGTGGTGGGCACCGGCGAGATGGCCGGCCAGCCGGGTGTGGTCGACATGGTGGGCCTCGACAGCTCCGCCAGCGGCTCCACCAGCTTCGAGGGTGCTCCCGGCCCCGCAGCCACCGCCACCCAGAGTGCGAACCGCGATGCGGCGGGGGCCGACACCGACAACAACGCGACCGACTTCAGCCTCGCGGCACCGAGCCCGTCGGCGTGCGGCTGTGTCCCCGCGGGCGGAACCTTCTCGGGATCGATCGCCGACATCCAGGGCACCGACACCGACACCTCGCCCCACCTCGACGACACCGTCACCACGCGGGGCGTCGTCACTGCCGTCTATGCCACGGGTGGCTTCAACGGCTTCTACATGCAGACCGAGGGCACCGGCGGTGCGACCGACGCCACGCCTGGAGCCTCCGACGCCATCTTCGTGTTCGGCACCAGTGCGATGGCCTCGAGCCCGGTCGCGGGCGACTTCGTGGAGGTGACCGGCCCGGTCACCGAGTTCGCCGGGACGACCGAGATCGTGCCCGGTGCGGGAGGGGTCACCAAGGTCAACGGGGACGCCCATACCGACCCGACGGCCCTCGCCGACCCGCTGCCCGGCTCCGACTGCGACCTGGGCGCCTGCCCCGGCGTGCTGGACGTCGAGGCCGACCGCGAGGCCCACGAGGGTGAGCTCCTGGCGCCCGCAGGGCCGTTCACGGTCACCAACAGCTTCAGCCTGACCAACGGCGCCAACGGCTTCATGGAGATCGGCCTGGCGGCCGACGACGTGCCGCTCTTCGCCCCGACCGAGGTCGAGGACTTCCAGACCGGGGCGATCGCGGAGCGGACGGCGTACAACAACGCGCACGCGATCACCCTCGACGACGGCAGCTCGCAGAACTACACGACCAGCTCGAGCGGCGTCCCCATGCCGTGGCTGACCGCCGGGCACACGGTCCGCGTCGGCGCCGCGGCGACCTTCCAGTCGCCGGTCGTGCTCGAGTACCGCAACAACGGCTGGCGGCTGCAGCCGAGGTCGCAGGTGACCGACACCGGGGCCGGCACCGTGACGTTCGAGCAGAACCGGCCGGCGGCCCCCGACGACGTCGGCGGCGACGTCCGGCTCGGGACGTTCAACGTCCTCAACTACTTCAACACCACCGGCGAGGCCTACAACGCGGCCCACCCCGGCGCCTGCACGTTCTTCAACGACCGCGCCGGCAACCCGGTGTCGGTCAACACCTGTACGCCGACCGGTCCCCGCGGCGCGGCCCAGGCCGACGACCTGCAGCGCCAGCAGGACAAGATCGTCACCGCGATCAACGACCTCGGCGCCGACATCGTGTCGCTGGAGGAGATCGAGAACTCCGTCGCGCTGGGCGAGGCCGACCGGGACGACGCCGTGTCGACGCTGGTGACGGCGCTCAACGCCGCCGCCGGCAGCACCCGCTGGGCGTTCGCCCCCTCACCGGCGGCCGCCGACCTGCCCGACCTGGCGGAGCAGGACGTCATCCGCACGGCCTTCATCTACGACCCCTCGACGATCGAGCTGGTCGGCGCCTCCCGGGTCCTGGTGGGCTCGGCGCCCTTCGCGAACGCGCGCGAGCCGCTGGCGCAGGTGTTCAAGCGCAAGGGTGGGCGCGACCGCGACGGGTTCGCCGTGGTCGTCAACCACTTCAAGTCCAAGGGCGCCACCGGCGCCACGGGCGACAACCTCGATACCGGCCAGGGCGCCTACAACGGCGACCGGATCCGCCAGGCCGAGGCGCTGGTCGCCTTCGCCGACGCGTTCGCCGCCGACCGGGGCGTCGCGAGGGTCCTCCTCACCGGCGACTTCAACTCCTACAGCAAGGAGGACCCGGTCCAGGCGATCGAGGCCTCCGGCTACCACCTGGTGGAGTCGTCGACACCCGGCGAGGAGAGCTACAGCTTCAGCGGGCTCTCCGGGTCGCTCGACCACGTCTTCGCCAACGAGGCGGCGATGACCGACGTCGCGGGTGCGGACATCTGGGACATCAACGCCAGCGAGCCGATCGCCTACCAGTACTCGCGATTCAACTACAACGTCACCGACGTCTTCGACGGGACGACGCCGTACGCCGCGTCCGACCACAACCCGGAGATCGTCGGGATCCGCTCCCGCGACCCCCATGCGCCCATCGAGCTCAACCTGCTCGGGATCAACGACTTCCACGGGCGGATCTTCGAGAACTCCGGCGGTCAGAACAACACCGTCAAGTGGGCGGGCACCATCGAGAAGCTCACCGCGGACGCCGGGGCCCGACCCACGCTCCTGGTGGGCGCGGGCGACCTGATCGGCGCCTCGCTCTTCCCGTCGGCGGTGCAGCAGGACCAGCCCACGATCGACATCCTCAACGCGCTCGGGCTGGACGCCTCGGCGGTGGGCAACCACGAGTTCGACCGGGGCTGGGCCGACCTCCGGGACCGCGTCATCGGCGACCCCGGTGCGCGCAACGCCCAGTGGGACTACCTCGGCGCCAACGTCTACGCCAAGGGCACGACCGACCCGGTGCTGCCGGAGTACGCCCTCTTCGACCTCGACGGCGTCTCCGTCGCCGTGGTCGGTGCGGTGACCGAGGAGACCAGCACCCTCGTCAGCCCGGGCGGCATCACCGAGATCGACTTCGGCAACCCCGTCGACGCCGTCAACCGGGTCGCCGGCGAGCTCAGCGACGGCGACCCGGGCAACGGCGAGGCCCAGGTGATCATCGCCAGCTTCCACGCCGGTGCCCTGCAGGGCGTGGGCTCGACCTACGAGGAGCAGGTGGCCAACGGCGGCGAGTTCGCGGAGATGGCCGGGCTCGACCCGACGGTCGACGTGATCTTTAACGGGCACACCCACCAGGTCTATGCCTGGGACGCCCCGATCCCCGGCGGCGGAGGCAGCACCCGCCCGATCCTCCAGACCGGTCAGTACGCGGACAACGTCGGCCAGGTGACCTTGAGCGTCGACCCCGACACCGGCGACGTGGTCGGCTACCAGGCCCGCAACGTGGCGAGGCTGACCACTCCGGACGCCGACCTGGTGGCGGCCTACCCGCGGGTGGCCCAGGTCAAGCAGATCGTCGACGCGGCACTCGTCGAGTCCGCCGCCGTCGGCAACCAGCCGGTCGGAGAGATCGCCGGCGACGTGACCCGGGCGTTCAGCAACGGCTCCTACGTCAACGGCGTGTGGGTGTCGCCGACCCCCCGCACCGAGGACCGGCTGTCGGAGTCCAGCATCGGTGACCTGGTCGGCAACGCCCTGCGGGACGGCATCCCGGCCGACATGGGCGAGCCCGACCTCGGCATCGTCAACCCGGGCGGCCTGCGAGCGGACCTGTTCTATGCCGGCGACACCTCGAGCAACCCCGCCAACACCGACGGCGTGGTGACCTATGCCGAGGCCAACGCGGTGCTGCCGTTCGTCAACAACATCTGGCTGATCGACCTCACGGGCGCCGAGCTCAAGCAGGTTCTCGAGCAGCAGTGGCAGACCAACCCCGGCGGTCCCCCTCCGGCTCGGCCCTTCCTGCACCTGGGTCTGTCGGACAACGTGCAGACGACGCTCGACCCGACGCGACCCGAGGGGTCGCGGGTGACATCGGTGACGATCGACGGCCAGCCGCTCGACCCGGCCGCGACCTACACGGTGTCGACGTTCTCCTTCCTCGGCACCGGCGGCGACAACTTCCGGGCCTTCACGCAGGGCACGTCGCGTGACACCGGCCTGGTCGACCGTGACCTCTGGATCGCCTACCTGCAGGACCACGCACCGGTCGCGCCCGACTTCGCGCGGCAGCAGGTCTACGAGGCGGGCATGCCCGCGGTGGTGTACGCCGGCCAGCACGTGGCGTTCACGCTCAACAGGCTCAACCTGACCTCGATCGGCAGCCCGGAGAACACCTCGGTGAAGATGGTCGCGGACGACGGCACCACGTCGGTCAACCTCGGCACCGTGCCCGTCAGCGGGGGCAGTGCCGCGGTGGCCTTCGACGTGCCGGCCGCCTTCTCCGCCGGTGGCGGCTGGGTGGAGCTCACCGCTCAGCCCACCGGCACCACCCTCCGGATCCCGATCGGCGAGCGCGGCTCCACCACGGTGTCGGGCACCGCCGACCCGATCTCCTACGGGCAGGAGGGCACCGTCGTCGCGACCGTCGAGCCCGCCGATGCCACCGGGACCGTCGAGCTCCACCGGGCCGACGAGCTGCTCGGCAGCGCGCTCCTCGACGCCGGATCGGCCTCGATCACGCTGGGTGCGGGCGACCTGGAGCCGGGCACCTACCGGCTGCGGCTCGACTACCTCGGCGACGCCAGTCACGGCCCCGCGAGCGGGTTCGTGACCGTCGAGGTGCTCAAGGCGACGCCGACCGTCACCGCGGGCGCCACGCCCACCTCGGTGAAGGTCAAGAAGGGCACCACGTCGATCGACGTCGACGTCTCGGCGGCGGGCGTGGAGCCGACGGGCGTCGTCGCGGCCTTCGTGGGCGGCTCGATCGTGGCCTCCGCGGAGCTGACCGCGGGCTCGGCGACCCTGACCGTCGGACCGTTCGCGACCATCGGCACCAAGGACATCGAGGTGCGCTACCTCGGGGACGCCCACGTCGCCGCGGGCAGCGACACGGTCACCGTCCTGGTCGTCAAGAACCAGCCGAAGGTCAAGGTGACGCTCACCCCGTCGACCGCCAAGCGCGGGCAGACCCGGGTGGTCGTGACCGCCTCGGTCGGCCTCGACGACCTGGCCGCCACCGGGTCGGTGACGATCAAGGTCGACGGCCGCACGGTGGCCGTCAAGACCCTCGTGGGTGGCGCCACCACGGTCCGGCTCGATCCGTTCAGCCGAGCCGGCACCCACACCGTCAAGGTCGTCTACGACGGCGACCCGGTCTTCCTCAAGGGGTCGGCCAGCAAGGACCTCACCGTCCGCTGACTCCACGGTCTCTCGCGCCGGCCCCCGCTGTCCCGAGCGGTGGGGGCCGGCGCGAGGCTGCTCCCGAGGCTCAGGACCGCAGGTCGAAGGCCGCGCGCACCAGCGCCAGGTGGCTGAAGGCCTGGGGGAAGTTGCCGAGCATCCGCTGCTCGCCGGGGTCGTACTCCTCGGCGAGCAGCCCGACGTCGTTGGCGAGGCTGACCAGGCGGGCCATCAGCGCGTGGGCCTCCTCGCGCCGCCCGGCGCCGGCGTACGCCGAGACCAGCCAGAACGAGCAGGCCAGGAAGGGGCTCTCGGCACCGGAGAGCCCGTCCACACCCGTCTCGGGCCGGTAGCGCAGCAGCAGCCCGTCGTGGAGAAGGTCCTCCTCCACCGCGCGGATCGTGCCGAGCATGCGGGGGTCGTCGCCTGCGACGAAGCCGACGCTGGGCAGCACGAGCAGCGAGGCGTCGACCTCGCGGGTGCCGCGGTGCTGGACGAAGGTGGAGCGGGAGGCGTCGAAGGCGCGGGTCTCGACCTCGTCGCGCAGCGCGTTGCGCGCGGCACGCCACCGGTCGGCCGGGCCCTCGAGCCCGTCCTCCTCGACGGCCCGGACGCCGCAGTCGAGGGCCGCCCAGGCCATCACCCGCGAGTGGGTGAAGTACTGCTCCGGTCCGCGGATCTCCCACAGCCCGTGGTCGGGCAGGTCGACATCGTCGACCAGCCGGTCCAGCAGCGCGCACTGCAGCGACCAGCTGCTGTCGCTCTCGCGGATCCCCGCGCGTCGCGCCTGCTCGAGCGCGGTCATCACCTCCCCGAGGACGTCGAGCTGGCGCTGGGTCACCGCGGCGTTGCCGATCCGCACCGGCCGCGAGCCCTCGTAGCCTGGCAGGTGCGACAGCTCGCGTTCGGGAAGGTCGCGCCCGCCGTCGACGGCGTACATCACCTGGAGGTCGCCGGGGTCGCCCGCGGCGGCGCGCAGGAGCCAGTCGCGCCAGTCGCTGGCCGCCTCGGTGTAGCCGGCGGAGAGCAGGGCCTTGAGGGTCAGCGCCGCGTCGCGCAGCCAGCAGAACCGGTAGTCCCAGTTGCGCTCGCCGCCGACCTGCTCCGGCAGTGAGGTCGTGGGCGCGGCGACGATCCCGCCGGTCTCGGCGTGGCTCATCAGCCGCAGCGTGATCAGGCTGCGCACCACCGTGTCGCGGAACGGTACGTCGGCCGGGCAGCGGTCGGCCCACTCCTGCCAGTCGCGCACCTGGCGCTCGATCCGGTCGGGCTCGTGCGCGCCGGGCTCGGTCCACCAGGACGGGGTCCACGTGGTCGTGAAGACCAGCTCCTCGCCGGCGGTGACCTCGAACTCGTCACGGTGGTGCCCGTCGGCCCCGACCGGCAGCCTCGGGCCGCGCAGCACGAGCCGGTCGGCACCGGAGATCGCGACGATGACCTGGTCGTCGCCGTCTCGTTCGCGGGTCACCCAGGGCCGGTTGCGGCCGTAGCCGGGACGCACCACCCAGTCGTGCCGCATGGTCACCGTGCCCTCGACGCCGACGACCCGCCGCACCAGGTCGGCGCGACCGTCGTCCGAGGGCATCGCGTCGACGACCAGCACCCGGCCGGACCCGGTGGTGAACTCGGTCTCGAGCATCGGGGAGTCGCCGAGATAGCGCCTGCGGACCGTGGCGTCCGCGACCGGGCCGATGAGCCACCGGCCGTGCTCCTCGGTGCCGAGCAGCGCGGCGAAGCAGGCCGGGGAGTCGAAGCGGGGCAGGCAGAGCCAGTCGACGGACCCGTCGTCCCCCACCAGCGCGGCGGTGTGGCGGTCTCCGATCACGGCGTACCGCTCGATCGGCAGGGCCATGGCCCCCAACGTAGACGGCCACCCGAGGATGATGGCTACGATCCGCCGTGTGGACCCGGATCCGCTCGTCGCCGCCGCGGCCGAGGTGCTCGAGCTGCTGGTCGCCCGGGGCGAGACGCTGGCCACCGCGGAGTCGCTCACCGGCGGGATGCTCGCGGCCGCCGTGACCGCGGTGCCGGGGGCGTCCCGGTGCTTCCGCGGCGGGGCGGTCACCTATGCGACTGAGCTCAAGACCGGGCTGCTCGGGGTGCCGGAGTCCGTCGTGCGCACCGAGGGAGTGATCTCCGCCGCGTGCGCGGAGGCGATGGCCGAGGGCGCCCGCAGGCTCGCCGGGGCGTCGTACGCCGTCAGCACGACCGGCGTCGCCGGACCCGACCTCCAGGAGGGGAGACCGGCCGGGACGGTGTTCGTCGGCGTCAGCGGCCCGAGCGGCACGACCAGCCGGGAGCTGCGCCTGCCGGGCGACCGGGACTCGGTGCGCCGGGCCGCCTGCGCGGAGGCCCTCGACGCGCTGTCCGCGGTCTTGAGGCGGGAAGAACCCGGCCTCGGGTAGCGTTGACCCCGAGTCACGGCCGGGTCTCGTCCGGCTGGATGTGCGAGAGGACCCCCATGGTGCTGTTCCGCCGGTCGCTCGGCGACGTGCTGCGCAGCCGTCGCATGCACCGCGGTCTCACCCTGCGCGAGGTCTCCGCCGAGGCCCGGGTCAGCCTGGGCTACATCTCCGAGATCGAGCGCGGTCAGAAGGAGGCGTCCTCCGAGCTGCTGGCCTCGCTGTGCGGCGCCCTCGACGTGCCGCTCTCCGAGGTGCTGCGCGAGGTCAGCGACGCCGTCGCGCGGCAGGAGGTCGGTGCGGCGCGTGCGATCGAGGCCACCCCGCTCCAGGTCGCCAAGCCGGCGCCGGGCGACGTGGTGGCCTCCGCGGCCTGAGCCGGAGCAGGCCGGTCAGGCCGGCTGACACGTCGGGCACCAGTAGGTCGCCCGCTCGCGGCCCGGGTCGCCCTGCAGGTCGACGCGGATGGGCGTCCCACACCGCCGGCACGGCCGCTTGTCGCGGCGGTAGACCCACAGCGTCTCGCCGCGACGCAGGTCGCCCGTGGTCGCCTGCACGGCGCGGTCCTTGTTGAGGTCGAGCATCGCCCGGGCGGTGTGCACCAGCCGGTCGACGTCGCCCGCCGACCCCACCGGCCGCGTGGGGTGGAGGCCCGACACGAAGCAGAGCTCCGCGGCGTACATGTTGCCGATGCCGGCGAGGTTGCGCTGGTCGAGGAGCGCGTCGCGGACCGCGCGGCCCGGGTCGGCGAGCAGCCGGCGCACGGCCTCGGCCGCGTCCCAGTCGGGGCCGAGCAGGTCGGGACCCAGATGGCCGACGACGGAGTGCTCCTCGGCGGTCGGGAGCAGTTCGACGACGCCGAGCGAGAAACCCACCGCCTCGGCGTCGTCGGTCGCCAGCACCACCCGGGCCTGGTGGGTGGGCCGCCGCCACCGGGCGCCGGGGCGGTAGACCTGCCAGCTGCCCTCCATCTTGAGGTGGGTGTGGAGGGTCCACGCGCCCGACGCGTGGCCGATGCGGGTGAGCAGGTGCTTGCCGCGGCTGACCGTGCCGTCGACCGTGCCGCCGGCCAGGTCGACCGTGGCGTGCTGCGGGACCCGGAAGTCCGTGCGCACGAGCCGCCGGTCGGTGAGCGCCCGGTCGAGCGTGCGGGCCGCGCGATAGACGGTGTCACCCTCAGGCACGGAGTCGCAGCCCCCTCGGGGTCGAGACGAATCCGGCGTCCTGGAGCGCCTGGCGCAGGGGCGTCAGGCCGGCGCCCAGCAGCTGCTCCCCGTCGGCACGCTCGACGGTGAGGCGGCCGAGTGCGCCGCGCCGGGCCGCTTCGGCCAGCGACGAGGTGGCCGGCCCGAGCAGCTCGGGCTGGTCGCTCCACGTGAGCAGGGTGCGGCCGCCGCGCTCGACGTAGAGCACCAGGCGGCCGTCGACGAGGACCACCAAGGCTCCGGCCTTGCGACCGGGCCGGTGGCCGGTGTCCTCTCCGGCCTGCCGGTCGGGCCAGGCCAGGGCGGCGCCGTAGGGGTTGGCCGGGTCGGTGGCGGCCAGCGTCACGGCCTCGGGGGCGGCGTCGGGCGGCACCTCGGCATGCGTGCGGAGCCGGTCGACCGCTCCGGCGGTGCCGAACTGGGCCGCGCCGAGCCCGGCGACGAAGTAGCCGCGCCGGCAGCGACCCGACTCCTCGAACGCCGTGAGGACGCGATAGACGGCGGCGAAGCCGCCCGCCACTCGTTCGCTCATGACCGCTCCGCGGGTCACGACGCCGTGTCGGTCGAGCAGCCGCTCGGCCACCGCATGCGCGCGCCGGGTCGGATCGGTGTCGAGCCCGGGCAGCAGCGCCCATCGTCCGGCGGTCTCGGGGGGCCCGGACCGAGCGGGCAGCCGCCCGCGACCACCCAGGCGGGCTCGCGGCGGTGGGCGCCGCGAACGGTGGGTGGGCGTGCCCGTCCGGGTCAGCGCTCGCAGGGGAGTCAGCGTGTCGTTGGTGACCTGACCGGACCACACGAGGTCCCAGAGCGCCCCGGCCAGCTCCCGGTCTCCGACGGTCTCGCCGCGGGCAGCGGCCACGGTGTCGGCCAGCTGCCGGAGGAACCACGCACCACCGGGCGCCAGCGCGCCGAGGACCGCCTGGTGGAGGTCGCCGACCGGGGCGTCGGGCGCGGGCTCGGGCAGCGTCAGGTCGGCCTGGTCGGCGAGGTGGAGGCTGACCCAGCCGTCGCTGCCGGGCAGAGCGCCGTGACCTGCCCACAGCAGCTCGCCGGCAGCCGTCAGCTCGTCGAGCATGGCCGGCTGGTAGTCGGCCACCCGCGCCGGGAGCACGAGCGACTCGAGCGCCGAGGCGGGCATGGGGCTTCCCGCGAGCTGCTCGGCGGCCGCCAGCACGCCGTCCACCCCGCGCAGGCCCCCTCGCCCCGACGCGCCCGGCGGGCGCACCCGCTGCCAGGCGGGCAGGAAGCGGCCCAGGGTGTCGGGGTCGACCGGCTCGACCTCCTTGCGCAGCCGCGCCAGCGAGCGCCGTCGAAGCCGCCGCAGCACCTCGGCGTCGCACCACTCCTGCCCGGTGCCGGCGGGACGGAACTCGCCGTCGAGGAGCCGGCCCTGGGCGGCCAGCCGCTCGAGCGTGTGGCGTACGACGGCCGCACCGAGCCCGAACCGCTCGGCCACCGCGTCGGCGGTGAACGGCCCGTGGGTGCGTGCGAAGCGGCTGACGAGGTCGCCCAGCGGGTCGTCGACCTGGTCGGTGAACGCCTCGGGCGTGCCCGGCGGGACCGGGACGCCGAGCGCGTCGCGCAGCCGGCCGACGTCCTCGACGGCGACCCAGCGCTCGGCGCCGGCGACGCGCACCTGGACGACCCGCCGGGAGGCGCCGAGCGACGCCAGCCACCCGGCCACGTCGGCGTCCTGGACGCTGCGCTCCTCGACCTCCTCGGAGCTGAGCGGGCCGAGCAGTCGCAGGAGGTCGGCCACGCCCTCGGCGTCGCGGGCCAGCCGGTCCGTCGTCAGCCTCTGGAGCTCGGCCTCGACCTCGGCCAGCACGTCGGGGTCGAGCAGCTCGCGCAGCTCGGCGCGGCCGAGCAGCTCGGCCAGCAGCCCCTGGTCGAGCGACAGCGCCGCCGCGCGACGCTCGGCGAGCGGGGAGTCTCCCTCGTAGAGGAACTGAGCGACGTAGCCGAAGAGCAGGGTGCGCGCGAACGGCGACGGCTGGGTCGTCGCCACGTCGGTGACGGTCACCTCGCGCCGGTCGACGCGACGCAGGAGGTCGGTGAGCGCCGGCAGGTCGTAGACGTCCTGGAGGACCTCGCGGACCGCCTCGAGCACGATCGGGAACGACGGGAACCGGGCCGCCACCTCGAGGAGCGCGGCCGACCGCTGGCGCTGCTGCCACAGGGGTGAGCGTCGACCGGGGTCGCGGCGAGGCAGCAGCAGCGCCCGGGCGGCGCACTCACGGAAGCGCGACGCGAACAGCGCCGACCCGCCAACCTCCGTGGTGACCAGGTCGGCGATCTCGTCGGGGTCGAAGACGATCAGGTCGCCGGTCGGCGGCTCGGCGTCGGAGTCGGGGATGCGGATCACGATGCCGTCGTCGGAGGCCATGGCCTGCCCGTCGACCCCGTGCCGCTCGCGGAGACGGGCGTTGATGGCCAGCGCCCACGGCGCGTGGACCGGGGTGCCGTAGGGCGAGTGGACGACCAGCCGCCAGTCACCGAGCTCGTCGCGGAACCGCTCCACCACCAGGGTGCGGTCGCTGGGCAGCACCCGGGTCGCCTCGCGCTGCTCGGTGAGGTAGGCGAGCAGGTTGCCGGCGGCGAACTCGTCGAGCCCGCCCCCGCGAGCCCGGTCGAGGGCCTGGGCCGGGGGGAGCGACGCCAGCTCCTGGGTGAAGGCGCCGATGGCGGCGCGCAGCTCGGCCGGCCGGCCGAGGGAGTCGCCCTTCCAGAACGGCAGCCGCCCCGGCACGCCGGGCGCGGGGGTGACCAGCACCCGGTCGTGGGTGATGTCCTCGATCCGCCAGCTCGTGGCGCCGAGCGCGAAGACGTCGCCGACCCGCGACTCGTAGACCATCTCCTCGTCGAGCTCCCCGACCCGGCGGCCCGGCCCCTCGCCGCCGACGAGGAAGACGCCGAAGAGCCCCCGGTCGGGGATCGTGCCCCCGCTGGTGACCGCGAGCCGTTGGGCACCCGGCCGGCCCGTGAGCTGACCGGTGACCCGGTCCCAGACGATGCGCGGCCTCAGCTCGGCGAAGTCGTCGGAGGGGTAGCGACCGGACAGCAGGTCGAGCACCGCGTCGTACGCCGACCGCGGCAGGCCGGTGAACGGCGCGGCCCGGCGGCACACGGCGTAGAGCTCGTCGGCGTCCCAGGCGTCGACCGCCACCACGGCCACGATCTGCTGGGCCAGCACGTCGAGCGGGTTGGTGGGGACCCGCAGCGACTCGATCGCGCCCTCCTGCATGCGCTGCACCGCCACCGCGGTCTGGGCCAGGTCGCCGCGGTGTTTGGGGAAGAGCACGCCGCGTGACACCTCGCCGACCTGGTGACCGGCTCGGCCGACGCGCTGGAGGGCGCTCGCCACGCTCGGCGGGGACTCGATCTGCACGACGAGGTCGACGGCGCCCATGTCGATGCCGAGCTCGAGGCTGCTGGTGGCCACGACGCAGGGGAGCCGGCCGCGCTTGAGGTCGTCCTCGATGAGCGCGCGCTGCTCCTTGGAGACCGAGCCGTGGTGGGCCTTGGCGAGGACCGGCGCGGCGCCGTGTGACTGCCCCGACTGGGCCATCACCTGGGCGGGAGGACCCGATCCGGTCGGGGCGTCGTCGACGCCGGCCCGGTCGGCGGCGATCTCGTTGAGGCGTGCGGTCAGCCGCTCGGCCAGGCGCCTGGAGTTGGCGAACACGATGGTCGACCGATGGTCCTGGATCAGGTCGGCGACGTGCTCCTCGACGTGTGGCCAGATCGAGGTGGCCCGCTCGGACTCCTCCTCCGTGTCGCCCTCGACACCGCCCGGAGCCGTCATGTCCTCCACGGGGACGACGACGCGCAGGTCCCACTCCTTGACGCTGGCGGGCGCCACGATCTCCACCGGGGCCGCCCCTCCCAGGAAGCGGGCGACCTCGTCGTGGGGACGGACCGTCGCCGACAGTCCGATGCGCTGGGCGGGCCGCTCGAGCAGGGCGTCGAGGCGCTCCAGCGTCAGCGCCAGGTGGGCGCCGCGCTTGCCGCCGGCCAGGGCGTGGACCTCGTCGACGATCACGGTCTCGACACCGCGCAGCGTCTCGCGGGCCTGGGAGGTGAGCATGAGGAACAGCGACTCGGGCGTGGTGATGAGGATGTCGGGCGGCTGCGTCACCAGCTTGCGCCGGTCGGCCGCCGCGGTGTCGCCGGAGCGGAGGCCGACGGCGACGTCGCCGATCGGGGTGCCGAGCCGCTCCGCCGTGTGGCGGATGCCGGCCAGCGGGGCGCGCAGGTTGCGCTCGACGTCGACGGCGAGCGCCTTGAGCGGCGAGACGTAGAGCACGCGGCAGCGCCGGGCCTTGTCGCCCGGGCGGGGCGTGGTGAGCAGCCGGTCGAGGGACCACAGGAACGCCGACAGGGTCTTGCCCGACCCGGTGGGCGCCACGACCAGCGCGTGCCGACCCGCCGAGACCGCCTGCCAGGCGCCCTCCTGGGCGGCCGTCGGCTCGGCGAACGCGGCGCTGAACCAGCCGCGTGTCGCCTCGCTGAAGTGGTCGAGGGCGGTCACCGGCCCATCCTGTCCTACGCCGCCGACAGCGGGTTCGCGTGGTGGGCGCCCCTCAGCCGGCGGCGGGCTTCGGCAGTCGGACCACCTGGCCGGCGAAGCTGAGACCCGCGCCGAAGGCGATCAGCAGCGCCAGGTCTCCGGGCTCCGCGGCGCCGTCGCGCAGCATCCGCTCCATCGCCAACGGCACGGACGCCGCCGAGGTGTTGCCGGAGTCGACGATGTCGGTGGCGACCGCGACCGAGTCGGGGAGGCCGAGGTTCTTCACCAGGAGCTGGGTGATCCGCAGGTTGGCCTGGTGGGGGACGAAGACGTCGAGGTCCTCCAGCGCCAGCCCGGCGTGCTTGACGGCCTCGCGGGCCACGTCGGCCATCGCGAACGGCGCCCAGCGGAACACCGCCTGGCCCTCCATCTGCACCACCGGCGGGTGGTCGGCGTCGACGTGCTCGCAGCGCGGCGTCTGGACGATGACGTGCGACTGGGCGCCGTCGGAGCCCCACGCCACCGGCCCGATGCCGGCCTCGTCGGCGGGCCCGACCACGACCGCGCCCGCACCGTCGCCGAAGATGAACGCTGTCGACCGGTCGGTGGGGTCGAGGAAGGTGCTGAGCTTCTCGACCCCGATCACCAGCACGTACGACGTGCTGCCGCCGCGCACCAGGTCGGAGGCCACCGCGAGCCCGTGGCAGAAGCCCGCACACCCGGCCACCAGGTCGAAGGAGGCGGCGTTGCTGCCGAGCCGGTGCGCGATCTGCGGCGCCGCCGCCGGCGTGTGCTGGGTGTGGGTGGAGGTGGCGACGATGACGGCGCCCACCTGGTCGGCGGCCACGCCCGCCGAGGCCAGCGCCTCGCGCGCGGCGGCCTCGCCCATGTCGAGCAGCGACTCGCCCTCGCCGGCGTACCGCCGGGTGCGGATGCCCGACCGCGCCTGGATCCACTCGTCGCTGGAGTCGAGGACCCGGCAGACCTCCTCGTTGTCCACCACGCGGCGGGGCCGGTAGGTGCCGAGCCCGAGGAGGCCGGTGGCCGCGATGCCCTCCGGCATGCCGATCGTCGCTGTCATCGCCGCTCCTTGTGCTCCGGGCCCCCGATGGCGACAGCGTACGACGTGCGGAGGAAGTCGCGAGCGCATGTCGGCGTCGTTGGCTAGGGTCGCTGACCGTGGTGGGCGGTGGGGGACCGATGATCCGGGCGCAGGGACTGCGCAAGAGCTTCGGCGACGTCGAGGCGGTGTGCGGGATCGACCTCGAGGTGCACCGGGGCGAGGCGTTCGGCTTCCTCGGACCCAACGGCGCGGGCAAGTCCTCGACGATGCGGATGGTGGCGGCGGTGTCGCCGCGCTCCGGCGGCGACCTCACGATCCTCGGCCTCGATCCCGCCGTCGACGGCGCCGTGATCCGCTCGAGGATCGGCGTCTGTCCCCAGGACGACACCCTCGACAACGAGCTCAACGTCTTCGACAACCTCTATGTCTACGGCCGCTTCTTCGGGCTGCCGCGCCACGTCGTGCGCGCGCGGGCCGACGAGCTGCTGCGCTTCGTCCAGCTCGGCGAGCGGGCCCGGAGCAAGGTCGAGGACCTCTCCGGTGGCATGAAGCGCCGGCTCACGATCGCCCGGTCGCTCATCAACCGGCCCGAGCTGCTGCTGCTCGACGAGCCCACGACCGGCCTCGACCCCCAGGCGCGCCACCTGCTGTGGGACCAGCTCTTCCGGCTCAAGCAGCAGGGCGTGACGCTCGTGCTCACCACCCACTACATGGACGAGGCCGAGCAGCTGTGCGACCGGCTGGTGGTGATGGACAAGGGCCACATCGTCGCCCACGGCTCCCCGCTCGACCTGATCCGCGAGCACTCCACCCGTGAGGTGGCCGAGCTGCGGTTCGGGGTGGGGGAGCACGAGGCTCTCGCGACCAAGGTGGCCGACCTCGGCGACCGGGTCGAGGTGCTCCCCGACCGGCTGCTGGTCTACAGCGACGACGGCGAGGCGGTGATCGCCCAGGTGCACCGGCGCGGTCTCCAGCCGGTGGCCGTCCTGGTGCGGCGCTCGACGCTGGAGGACGTGTTCCTGCGGCTCACCGGCCGGACGCTGGTGGACTGATGGCCACCGTGCTGCCCCGCCCCCGGCTCGGCCACCGGCTGTCGCCGGTGGACGGCGTACGCCGGCAGCTGGACTACTGGGTGACCGTCTATCGCCGCAGCTGGCGCGGCACCGTGGTGTCGTCGTTCCTGGTGCCGCTGTTCAACGTGCTGGCCTTCGGCGTGCTCCTGGGCGGCTTCGTCGAGGCCGACCCCGGGCAGCTCGAGGGAGCGACGTCCTACCTGGCGTTCATCGTGCCCGGCATGCTCGCGTCCCAGTCGCTGCAGACCGCGGTCGGCGAGACCACCTATCCGGTGATGGGCATGCTCAAGTGGGACCGCGTCTACTACTCCATGCGGGCCACCCCGCTCGGCACTTCCGACCTGGTCGCCGGCCACCTCGCCTTCGTGCTCTTCCGGCTGGCGACGACCTCGGCCGTGTTCGTGCTGGTCGTGGCGCCGTTCGGGCTGTTCGCGACCTGGTGGGGCGCGGTCGGCGCGTGGGCGACCCAGCTGCTGGTCGGCATGGCGTTCGCGACTCTGACCTACGCGTTCGCGGTGCGGGTGCGCTCCGAGGAGGGCTTCGGGCTGGTGTTCCGGCTCGGGGTGCTGCCGCTGGTGCTCTTCTCGGGCTCCTTCTTCCCGGTCTCCAACCTGGGCCCGGTGCTGGAGTGGGTGGCGAGGCTGACACCGCTGTGGCACGGCGTCGACCTGACCCGGATGCTCACCCTCGACACGGTCGACGGCCCGGCGGCGCTGGTGCACGTGCTCGTCCTGGCCGCCCTCACCGCGCTCGGCTGGCGCTGGTCGGTGACCGGGCTCCACCGACGGATGGCCGACTGATGAGCCTCCACGACGCCGCGAGGCCGCGGGTCATGTCGCCGGGCGAGGCCGCCCGGCGGATCCTCGCGCGCAACGTGATCGCCTATCGGGGGGCCTGGCCGCTCTTCCTCACCGGCTTCCTCGAGCCGGTGCTCTACCTGTTCTCGATCGGCGTCGGTGTCGGCCAGCTGGTGCCCGACTTCCGCCTGCACGGCGAGACCGTGCCCTACGCCGCCTTCGTGGCGCCGGCGATGCTCGCGGCGTCGGCGATGAACGGCGCGCTGCTCGACGCCACCTACAACCTCTTCTTCAAGCTGCGCTACCAGAAGACCTTCGACCAGATGGTCGCCACCCCGCTGTCCACCGCCGACATCGCCCGTGGCGAGCTGGTGTGGTGCCTGGTGCGGGGCGGCATCTACTCCGCCGTCTTCGTGCTCGTGATGCTCGCGATGGGCCACATCACCTCCTGGTGGGCGCTGCTGGCGCTGCCGGCGGCCCTCCTCATCGCGCTCGCGACCGCCGGGGTCGGCATGGCGATGACGACCTGGTTCACCAGCTGGCAGGACTTCGAGAAGATCACCCTGGTCCAGCTCCCGCTCTTCCTCTTCTCGGCCACGTTCTTCCCGATCGAGGCCTACCCCGGCTGGGTGCGCTGGGTCGTCGAGATCACGCCGCTCTACCGCGGGGTGGTGCTCTGCCGGGAGCTCACGACGGGGTTGGTGACCGGCGCCTCCGCGGTCTCGGTGGTCTACCTCCTGGTGATGGGGCTGGCCGGCCTGGCCGTCGTACGCCGTCGCTTCGACGCGCTGCTGCTGAAGTAGCCGCGCCGGCTCACGGCAGGTGGCGCTCGTACCACGCGGTGTCGACCCAGCGCCCGAACTTGTCGCCGACCTCGGTCATCGTGCCGAGGTGCCGGAAGCCGCACGCGATGTGCAGCGCCTCGCTGGCCGGGTTGGGCAGGGCGACCAGCGCGACCACGGTGTGCACACCGTCGCCGGCCATCCGGGTCAGCAGCTCGTCGTAGAGCCCGCGGCCGAGGCCGCGTCCCCGGGCGGCGTCGGCGAGATAGACAGACGCCTCGCGGGTGCGGTGGTACGCCGGCCGCGCGCGGTAGGCCGAGGAGTAGGCGTAGCCGAGCACCGCGTCCTCGCCCGCGCCGGTCGGATCGACGGCGACGAGCAGGTGGTCGCCCCGCTCGGCGGAGGCGAGCCGCGCCTCCCAGTAGGCGAGCGGCGGCGGCTCGAGGTCGAACGTCGCGATGCTGGTGCGCACCGCCTCGGCATAGATCGCCGCGACTCCCGGCAGGTCCGCGGCGGTCGCCGCCCGGATGGTGGGCGCCACGCGGGTGAGTGTGCCAGTCGCGGTGTCGCCGGTGCCTGAGAGGATGGCCCGCGTGAGCGACGCGCCCGGGGAGATCGAGCCCGACACCAAGGACTGGACCTGGGTGCTGGCCGAGCCGTGCCCGGAGTGCGCGTTCGACGCGTCCGCCTATGCCGTGGCGGACCTCCCGGGGTCGATCGAGACCAACGCGGTGGGCTGGCAGCGGGTGCTCGAGGGCGAGGGGGTGACCCGGCGGCCGGGGCCGGGGGTGTGGTCGGCGACGGAGTACGCCTGCCACGTCCGCGACGTCCACCGGCTCTTCGGCGAGCGGGTCGGCCTGATGCTCGAGCAGGACGACCCGCGGTTCGCCAACTGGGACCAGGACGTCACCGCCGTCGAGCAGCGCTACGACCTGCAGGAGCCGGCCGCGGTGTCGACCGCGCTCGTCTCCGCTGCCGCCGACGTGGCGGCCCGCTACGCGGCCGTCGAGGGCGGCCAGTGGCAGCGGCCGGGGCGTCGGAGCAACGGCTCGGCGTTCACCGTCGAGACCCTGGGGCTCTACCACCTGCACGACGTGGTCCACCATCTGTGGGACGTCGGCTTCGACGCCGGCGCCGTGACCCGGGTGTCCTACGACGACTCCGCGGAGGAATACCGGCAGGGCACCGAGGGCCTGGCCGAGGCCGTGCAGCCGGTCGTCGACCGGTTCGCGTCGCTCGTGCCTCCGGGAGCTCGCGTGCTCGAGGTCGGCAGTGGCGGCGGCCGCGACGCGCGCGCCCTCACCGCCGCCGGCCTCTCGGTCCGGTGCACCGACATCTCGCCGGGTTTCGTCGATCTGCTGCGTGCCGACGGCTTGGCCGCCGACGTGGTCGACCCGATGGCCGGCGACCTCACCGACCCCGAGCGCGGTGGTGCGCCCTACGACGGGGTCTGGGCCAGCGCCAGCCTGCTGCACGTCGACCGGTCGGCGCTGCGCCGGGTGCTCTCCCGGCTCGCCGAGGTGACCCGACCCGGCGGGGCCCTGCACCTGTCGGTCAAGGAGGGCGATGGGGAGCGCTGGTCCACGCACGGACACGTCTCCGCGCCTCGCAGGTTCGTCTTCTGGCGCGAGGAGGGCCTGCGGCGCGCGCTGGCGCTCGCCGGCTGGCGCGTCGAGACGGTGGAGCACTCCGCCGGCAGCACCACCGGCGACCTCTGGCTCGACGTGTCCGCGACCCGCGAGGAGCCGACCCGATGAGGCACACGGAGTTCTGGGCCCGGCTCGAGCACGCGCTCGGAGGTGCCTACGCCCACCACTGGGCCGACCAGTTCGTGATGGCCGACCTCGGCTCCCGCACCGCCGGACAGGCGCTGCGCGACGGCGTCCCGCCCAAGCAGGTGTGGGCGGCCGTGTGGCGCGCCCTCGAGCTCCCCCCGAGCGAGCGATGAGCGCCCCCGACCTGCACGCGGTCCAGCGGCGCACCCTCGGCACGCTCGTCGCCGGGCAGGCTCTCGGCGCGGTCGGCATCACCATCGGCATCGCCACCGCCTCGCTGCTCGCCAAGGACATCTCCGGCTCGGAGAAGATGGCAGGGCTCGCGCAGACCTTCCAGGTGCTGGGCACGGCCCTGGCGTCCTACCTGCTGGCGCGGGTGATGGCGGTGCGCGGCCGGCGGGTCGGCATGGTGACCGGGTTCCTGATCGGCGCCGCCGGCGCACTCGTCGTGGTGCTGGCCGGGGTGCTCGACTCGATGCTGGTGCTGCTGGTCGGGGCCATGCTGCTGGGGTCCACCTCGGCCGCCAACCTCGGAGCCCGATACGCGGCGACCGATCTCGCCAGCGACACGACCCGGGGCCGAGCGCTGTCGCTCGTGGTGTGGGCCACGACCATCGGCGCGGTCGCCGGCCCCAACCTCACCGGCTTCGCGCGCCGGGTCGCCGACGGGCTCGGCATCCCGGTGCTCACCGGCCCCTTCGCCCTCGGCAGCGTCGGGATCGTGCTGGCGGCGCTGGTGGTGTGGCTCTTCCTCCGTCCCGACCCGCTCTTCGTCGCCCGGGAGCACGCCGGCGCCGCGCCGGTGCCGCCGCGCGGCACCTCGTGGGCGCGGGTGCGCGAGGCCGTGCGCGAGCGGCCGGTGCTGCTGGCGGCGACGGCCGGTCTGGCGACGGCCCACGCGGTGATGGTCGGCGTGATGGTGATGACCCCGCTGCACATGGAGCACGGGGGCGCCGAGCTGCGGGTGATCGGCCTGGTCATCTCGGTCCATGTGCTCGGCATGTTCGCCTTCGCCCCGCTGTCCGGCTGGGCGGCCGACCGCCTGGGCCGGCCGACCAGCCTCGCCGTGGGCGGCACCGTGCTGCTGCTCAGCCTCTTCTTCAGCGGGGTGTCGCCCGAGGGCAGCTCGTGGCAGATCTTCACGGGGCTCTTCCTGCTCGGCTACGGCTGGTCGCTGGCCACCGTCGCCTCGTCCACCCTCATCGCCGAGCATGCGCCCCTGGAGTCGCGCACCGACATCCAGGGAGCCGCCGACGTGGTGATGAACGTCGCGGCCGCGCTGGCCGGCGGCGTCGCCGGCGTGATCGTGGGGGAGTGGGGCTACCCGTCGCTCAACGCGTTCTCGGCGGTGATCGCCGCCGGCACCCTGGCTGCGGCGGCGCTGGCGCGGGTGTCGCTGACCCGTCCGGCCTCGCTTACGGAAGCCTGACGACGGCTCGCGGGGCGCCACGCATGCGGGCTCGCTCTGTCAGGGTGACGGGATGACCACCCCACCGCGGGCCGAGGTCGCCGTCATCGGCGGCAGCGGCTTCTACGCGTTCCTGGGGGACCCGACCGGCCTCGCCGTCGAGACGCCGTACGGCGCGCCCTCGGGTGAGCTGGCCGTCGGTGAGGTGGCGGGCCGCCGCGTCGCCTTCCTGCCCCGCCACGGGCCGCGTCACGAGCTCCCCCCGCACCGGATCAACTACCGGGCCAACCTGTGGGCGCTCGCGTCGCTCGGAGTGCGGCAGGTGCTCGCGCCGTGCGCGGTGGGCGGACTCCGGCCCGAGGTGGCGCCCGGAGACGTCGTCGTGCCCGACCAGCTGGTCGACCGCACGTGGGGCCGGGCGCACACGTTCGTGGAGCGTGGCGCGGTGCACGTGCCGTTCGCCGACCCCTACTGCCCGCGCCTGGGCGCGGCCGTGGGCGAGGCCGACCCCAGCGTCACGCGCGGCGGGACGATGGTGGTCGTCAACGGCCCTCGCTTCTCGACCCGCGCCGAGTCGCAGGCCTACGCCGCCCGGGGGTGGTCGCTGATCAACATGACCGGCCAGCCCGAGGCCGTGCTCGCCCGCGAGCTGCGCCTGTGCTACTCGGCCGTGGCGCTGGTCACCGACATGGACGCCGGGATCGAGGCGGGGGAGGGCGTCGGCCAGGCAGAGGTCTTCGCGGCGTTCGCACGCAACGTCGAGCGGCTCAAGGGGCTGCTGCGCGACGTGATCGCGGCCCTGCCCGACCCCGACGGGTGTGCCTGCTCGACCTGGTCCGACGGGCTGGAGCTGACCTACGACGTGCCGGTCCCGTGAGGGTCCTGCTCACCGGGTCGGCCGGCTTCATCGGGGGCGCCGTCGCGCGCGCGCTGACCGCGCGCGGCGACGAGGTGGTGGCGGTCGACGCGATGGTGCCCCAGGCACACGCCGTCGACGAGGGGCCGCCCGGCACCCACCGGCTCGACGTCCGCCACGCGGCCTCGTGGGTCGACCTGCTGGCCGGCGTCGACGCGGTCTGCCACCAGGCGGCCCTGGTGGGCGCCGGGACGACGGTCGCCGACCTGCCGGCGTACGCCGCCCACAACGACCTGGGCACCGCCGCCCTCCTCGCAGCGATGCACGAGGCCCGCGTGGACCGGCTGGTGCTGGCCTCCTCGATGGTGGTCTACGGGGAGGGCCGCTACGCGTGCGCCACCCACGGTCGCCGCCCGGCGCGTCCTCGCGCCGTCGCCGACCTCGACGCCGGCCGCTTCGAGAACACCTGCCCCGACTGCGGGGCGCCGATGACCTGGGAGCTCGTCGACGAGGACGAGCGCCTCGACCCACGCAGCTCCTACGCCGCCAGCAAGGTCGCCCAGGAGCACTACGCCGCCGCCTGGGCCCGGCAGGCCGGCGGACGGGTCGTCGCGCTGCGCTACCACAACGTCTACGGCCCCGGGATGCCCCGCGACACGCCCTACTCGGGCGTGGCCGCGATCTTCCGCTCGGCCCTGGCGCGGGGCGAGCCGCCGCAGGTCTTCGAGGACGGCGGCCAGATGCGCGACTTCGTGCACGTCGACGACGTCGCCGGCGCCAACCTGGCCGCCCTGGAGGCGCTGGCAGGCCCCGGCGCCGCATCGTCGTACGCCGCCTACAACGTCTGCTCCGGGACTGCGGTGTCGATCGCCGACGTCGCGCACCTGGTGGCCCGGGGGGCGGACGTCGACGTGGAGCCGGTGACGACGGGGGACTACCGCCTCGGCGACGTGCGCCACGTCGTGGCCTCGCCGGCGGGGGCGACGGCCGAGCTGGGCTTCACCGCACGGATCCCACCGGGAGAGGGCCTTCCCGCCTTCGCGACCGCCCCGCTCCGCTGACCGGGGCCGGCGGTCCGGCTCACCAGCCGGTGGCCAGGAGGTGCTGGACCAGGAGGGCGGTGACGATCTGGCCCACCAGGCCCACCCGCCGCCAGCGGTCCGGCAGCAGCGCGCAGCCGACGAGGAGCCACGGCGCGAACGGCAGCCAGATGCGCTCGACCTCGGCACGGCTCATCTGCGAGAGGTCGGCGGCCACCACCATCGCGAGCCCGGCGGCGGTGAGCCCCACCGGCACCCGCGCCTCGCCGAGCCGGCGCCAGGGCCGGGCCAGGGCCTGCGCGACGCCACCCCAGACGAGGGGGCCCGCCGAGATCGTGAGCGCGGCCAGGTTGCCCCACATCCAGTACGACGGTGGCCGGCGCCCCGCGACCCCCTCGTAGTAGCGCTCGCGCAGCACCGGCAGTGCCTCCCACCACACGAAGCCGCAGGCCGCGAACGCGAGCACCACCGCGCCGGCTGCCGCCGCCGCGGGCAGCAGCGGCCGCCACGAGCGGCCGAGCCACAGCACCGTCACCGCGAGCAGGCCGAGTAGTGGCAGGCCGTAGGACATCATCACGCAGGAGCCCAGCAGCAGCCCGGCCACGAGCGACCAGGCCAGCCACCGCCACCCCCGGCCTGGGGCGGTCGCGGCACAGGCCAGCGCCGCCATCCCCCAGGCGGCGACGGCCGCGAACATCGCGTCCGCCGAGACGGCCTGCCACACCGCGGCCGGCCCGAGCGTCACGAAGGGCGCCGCCCGCCGCGCCCAGCCCTCGGCGCCCAGCCGTCGCATCGTGACCAGCACGCCGACGGACGTGCTGGCGGCCAGCGCGGTCACCACGAGTCCGGCCGCGAGCCCGGACCCGAGCCCGAGCCGGACCAGCACCACGAAGAAGCCCAGCGCTCCCGGGGGATGCCCGGCGACGTGCACCGGCCAGTTGTCGGGCTCCGCGGAGTAGGGGATCCGCGAGACGTACTCCTCGAGCGTGGCCGGGAAGTCGGTCGTGGCCCGCGCCGTGCCGAGGTACTCGTAGCCGGTCGTGAGGATGTGCCCGATCCCGGCCGTCCCGTCGACGAGGGCCAGCGTCAGCAGCCACGCCAGCCCGCCGGTGTACGTCGCGAGCAGCAGGCGGCCCCAGGGGAGCCGCGCCGCGAGCGGCTCGGCGTACGCCGCCCCGAGGAGGCCGACGAGCAGGGCGGGCAGGGTGCCCCAGCCCACCCGCGGGTCCCACTCCGCGTGCAGTGGCGGGAACCACCGCACGTGGACGTCCCACCCGGTCGTCGCCGGCACCAGCATCGCCGACGCGACCAGGGCGAGTCCGGCCGCCACGGCCCACGGGACCACGCGGGCGGCGGGGGCGGGCATGCCGTGCAGCGTAGGCACGGGAGTCGCCCCGACGCGGCCGGGCACCGCACCGTCAGGCACTCGTAAGCCTTTGGACATCGGCCGGCGGCCCGGGGCGCTCCTAGCGTGAACGACGTGAGCGACTGCGTGCTGATCCTCCCGTGCCGGGACGAGGGGCCGGCTCTCCGCGGCCTGCTGCCGGAGGTGCCGCCGACGCTGCCCGTGATCGTCGTCGACAACGGCTCGCGCGACGACACCGCGTCGGTCGCCGCGCGCCTGGGAGCCCGGGTGGTGCACGAGCCGCGGCCGGGCTACGGCGCCGCGGTGCACGCGGGGGTGCTCGCCGCGCGCACGCCGTACGTCGCGGTGATGGACGCAGACGGCTCCTTCGACCCGGCCGACGTGCTGCCGCTGCTCGAGCGGGTCCGCCGGGGCGAGGCCGACCTCGCGCTGGGCCGCCGCCGACCGGTCAGCGCGGACGCGTGGCCGTGGCACGCCCGCATCGGCAACGCGGTGGTCGTGCGGTGGATGAGGGTGCGGTGGGGGCTGCCCGTCCGCGACATCGCGCCGTTGCGGGTGTGCCGCCGCGAGGAGCTGCTGGCGCTCGGGGTCGAGGACCGGCGCTTCGGCTATCCCTTCGAGCTCCTCCGGCGCGCCACCGAGCGGCGCTGGCGGCTGGTCGAGCAGGACGTGGCCTACCGGCCGCGCGCCGCGGGGACCCGGTCGAAGGTCTCCGGCTCGGTGCGCGGCACGCTGCGCACGGCGCGCGACCTCTGGCGGGTGGCCCGGTGAGCGCTAGCCAGCGGGCCTCGCATCAGGCCTCGCAGCAGTACGCCGACGCCGTGCGCGCGCTCGTGGTGGCCAAGGCTCCGGTGCCCGGCCGGGTCAAGACGCGCCTGGCTGCCACCGTCGGCGTCGACCACGCGGCGGCGCTCGCGGCGGCCTCGCTGCTCGACACCCTGACCGCTGCGACGCAGGCGTTCGGGGCCGACCGGTGCGTCCTGGCCCTGGACGGGGATCTCGGCGAGGGTGTGGGTGGCGATCGGCTGGCGGCCGCGGCTCGCGGCTGGACCGTGGTGCCGCAGCGGGGCGAGGGGCTCGGTGCGCGGCTGGCCGCGGCGCATGACGACGCGGGTCCGGGACCGGTCCTGCAGGTGGGCATGGACACGCCGCAGGCGTCAGTCGCGGTGCTGCACGAGGTCGCCGCGGACCTCGACCGTCACGACGCCGTCCTCGGACCGGCCGAGGACGGCGGCTGGTGGGTGCTGGCCCTGCGCGACCCGGGCCATGCGGCCGTGCTCGCGGACGTCCCGATGTCGACCCGGCGCACCTCCGAGGCGACGCTGGCAGCGCTGCGAGGCCGCGGGCTGTCGGTCGCTCGAGCGCGGACGCTGCGCGACGTCGACACGGCCGCCGACGCCGACGCGGTGGCCGCGACCGCCCTCGGGAGCGCCTTCGCGGCGGCCTGGGCACCGCTCGTCGGGGCCGGCCGGTGACCCCCGTGGGGCCCGTGGCGTTTGCCGAGGTGTTCACGGCGGCGCTCGCGGGCGACGGCTGCTCCGTCGTCGACGGGATCGGCGCCGGCCGGCGGCTGCCGGTGCACCGGTGGCTCGGGGAGGTGGACGCGTTCGACCGCGCCCTGCTCGCCCACTGCGTCGGTCGCACGCTCGACGTCGGCTGCGGCCCCGGCCGGATGACCGCGCACCTGACCTCCCTCGGCGTCGCGGCGGCCGGGCTCGACGTGGTGGCCGACGCGGTCGCCCGCACCCGGGCGCGGGGCGCGACCTGCTTCCACGGCGACGTGTTCGATCCGGTGCCTCTCGAGGGGCGCTGGCAGACCGCGCTGCTCGCCGACGGCAACATCGGCATCGGTGGCGACCCGGTGCGCCTGCTGGCCCGGCTCCGGGAGCTCCTGGTGCCCGGCGGGCGGGTGGTGGCCGACCTGGCTCCGCCCGGCGCCGGCGTACGCCGTGCCTCCTTGACGATCCGCACCGACCGCCAGCACAGCCGGCCCTTCCCGTGGGCGATCGTGGGCGCCGACGCGGTCGGCGGAGTCGCGGAGGCGGCCGGGCTGGTGGTGCGGGAGAGCCGTCAGGTGACGGGGCGCTGGTTCGCGCTGCTGGAGGCCCGACCATGAGGATCGGCATCCCCCGCGAGGAGGACTTCCGGTCCCGGCTGCGCGGGCCCGAGGTCGCGGCGCGGATCGGGCTGTGGCTCGGGGTGTGCTTCGCGGTCGCGTTCGTCACCGGGCTCTACAGCCATCTGGCCCAGCAGCCCGAGCCGGTGCTGCCGCTGCCGACCCGCCCGGTCTGGCTCTACCGGACCACCCAGGGCGTGCACGTGCTGGCCGGCACGGCGGCGGTGCCGCTGCTCCTCGTGAAGCTGTGGTCGGTCTTCCCCCGGCTCTTCGCGCGGCCGCCCCGCGAGCGCCGCGAGCTGCTGCTGCACGGCCTCGAGCGCGCCACCATCGCGGTGCTCGTGGCCGCCGCGGTCTTCCAGCTGGCGACCGGCCTGGCCAACACGGCGCAGTGGTATCCCTGGCCGTTCTCCTTCCGCGCCACCCACTACGCCGTCGGGTGGCTGGCCGTCGGCGCCCTGGTGGTGCACGTGGCGGTCAAGCTGCCGCTCGTCCGCCGGGTGCTGGCGGCCGACGTCGACGACGACGAGGGCGGCCTTCCGGAGGAGGCCGCCGAGCCCGCGCTCAGCCGTCGGGCACTCCTGCGGACCACCTGGCTGGCCTCCGGGATCGCCGTGCTGGCCACGGCCGGGATGACCGTGCCCTGGCTGCGCCGGGTCTCCGTGCTCGCCGTGCGGTCCGGCCGGGGGCCGGCCGGCGTACCGATCAACAAGTCGGCGCAGGCCGCCGGCGTCACCGAGACCGCGACCGCGGGCGGCTACCGCCTCGTCGTCGCCCACGCCGAGCGCGAGGTGGCACTGACGCGGGCCGACCTCGAGGCGATGCCGCAGACCACCGCCGAGCTGCCGATCGCCTGCGTCGAGGGCTGGAGCGCCTCGGGCGCCTGGACCGGCGTCCGGGTCCGGGAGCTACTCGACCTCGTCGCCGCTCCCCGCGGCTCGGCCGTGCTGGTGGAGTCACTGCAGCAGGCGGGACCGTTCCGCGTGACCCGACTGCCGGCGGCGTTCGCCGACGACGACCTGACGCTGCTCGCGCTCTCGCTCGAGGGCGAGCCGCTCGCGCTCGACCACGGGTTCCCGGCGCGGCTGATCGCGCCCAACCGGCCGGGGGTGCTCCAGACGAAGTGGGTGGCGAGGCTGGAGGCCCTGTCGTGAGGGGCCTGTCGTGAGGGGACTGTCGTGAGGGGCCGGCTGGCGCTGGGCGGCCTCGGCGTGGCGGGCGTCGCCTACGGCGGGTGGCTGCTGCTCCAGCGGGGGACGGGCGACCTGGTGGCGACCGTGGTCTGGCTCGCCGGGGGCGTACTCGTGCACGACGCCGTGCTTGCCCCGCTGACGCTGCTGGCCGGCGTGGTGGCGGGGAGGCTGCTTCCGCCACGGTGGCGCGGCGCGGTCGCGCGCACCGCCGTCCTGCTGGGGCCGCTGACGCTGCTGGCCGTGCCGGTGCTGGGCCGGCTCGGCGCCCGGCCCGACAACCCCACGCTGCTCGACCGTCACTACTGGACCGGGTGGGCGGTGCTCGCGGGCCTCTGCCTGCTGGGGGTGGCCTTCGCGACGGCGTACGACGGCGCCCGTGCGCGGCGGGCGACACGCCGCCCCGAGGTGCGCTGATCGAACACGTGTTCGGGCTAGGTTTGGTCCACAGGTGACCGGTGGGACCGAGTCCTCCACAGCCGTCTCGGAGGGTGCGAGGCGTTGTCGGCGGACATGTCTACCGTCGGACACGACCCCGGACCCACTGTCCCGGAGACCCCACACAGACCCAGGCGCACAGCGCAGGAGAGGACGGAGCGAGATGGCCGCTGGAGACCGCGAGAAGGCGCTGGACGCCGCGCTGGCCGGCATCGAGAAGCAGTTCGGCAAGGGCTCGGTGATGCGTCTCGGCGACGAGGCCAGGGCACCGCTGGAGATCATCCCGACCGGGGCGATCTCGCTCGACATCGCCCTCGGCCTCGGTGGTCTGCCGCGGGGCCGGGTGGTGGAGATCTACGGCCCGGAGTCCTCCGGCAAGACCACGGTCGCCCTGCACGCGGTGGCCAACGCCCAGCGGGCCGGCGGCATCGCGGCCTTCATCGACGCCGAGCACGCGCTCGACCCCGACTACGCCAAGGCCCTGGGCGTCGACACCGACGCGCTGCTCGTCTCCCAGCCCGACTCCGGGGAGCAGGCGCTCGAGATCGCCGACATGCTGACCCGCTCGGGCGCGCTCGACCTGATCGTCATCGACTCGGTGGCCGCGCTCGTGCCGCGGGCCGAGATCGAGGGGGAGATGGGCGACAGCCACGTCGGCCTCCAGGCGCGGCTGATGAGCCAGGCGCTGCGCAAGATGACCGGAGCTCTCAACGGCGCCAACACGACCGCGATCTTCATCAACCAGCTGCGGGAGAAGATCGGCGTGATGTTCGGCAGCCCCGAGACCACCACCGGTGGCCGGGCGCTGAAGTTCTACGCCTCGGTCCGCCTCGACGTGCGCCGCATCGAGACGCTCAAGGACGGCACCGAGCCGGTCGGCAACCGCACCCGCGTCAAGGTCGTGAAGAACAAGGTGGCCCCGCCGTTCAAACAGGCCGAGTTCGACATCATGTACGGCAAGGGCATCAGCCGTGAGGGCGGCCTGATCGACGTCGGCGTCGAGTCCGGCCTGGTCCGCAAGTCGGGCGCTTGGTACACCTACGACGGCGACCAGCTCGGCCAGGGCAAGGAGAATGCCCGCCAGTTCCTCGTCGACAACCCCGACCTCGCCAACGAGCTGGAGAAGAAGATCCTCGAGAAGCTCGGCGTGGGCCCGCAGGTCGACGCGGAGGCGGCTGCCGCCGAGGTGCTCTCCGACGAGCCGATCGGTGTCGATGACTTCTGACCGCGCGGCCTGGCGTGGCGACGTCGTCGCCGGGGTGGACGCGTGGGTCGGGACGCGCCCACCGCCCCTGGAGGCTCCGCCGCCCGACGACGTGGAGTCGGCGGGGCCCGACGCCGACCCCGAGTCCGTCGCCCGCACGATCCTGCTCGACCAGCTGACGGGGCGGGCCCGCAGCAGGTCCGAGCTCCGCGCCAAGCTGGCCGCACGTCAGGTGCCCTCGGAGATCGCCGAGCGTCTCCTCGACCGGTTCGAGGAGGTCGGCCTGGTCGACGACGCCGCCTTCGCCCGCTCCTGGGTGGAGTCGCGGCAGACGGGCAAGGGACTCGCGCCACGGGCCCTGGCCCACGAGCTGCGTCGCAAGGGGGTCCCCGACGAGGTGGCGCGTGAGGCGCTGGCGACGGTCGACGACGAGGCGCAGCGGGAGGCGGCCCGAGCGCTGGTGCGGCGCAAGCTACGGTCCCTGCGCGCGGTCGACACCGCGGTGGCCACGCGCCGGCTCGTGGGCATGCTGGGCCGCAAGGGCTACTCGTCGGGACTGGCCTTCGCGGTGGTGCGCGAGGAGCTCGACGCCGACCGGGGCGCGTCCTGCGAGGAGTTCACCGAATAGACCGCGAGGCGGCTCCGTGCCGCCTAGACTCGCCCGGCCGCAGCCGCCGTCGGGGCCGATCCCCCGACCGACCACGGGGGAGTCCCATGTCCGACCAGTTCACGCCACCCGACCACCAGCCCGACCACCATCCCGAGCACCAGCCCCACCAGCAGCCCGACCTCGCCAGCCAGCCCCTGGCGGGGCCCTCCCCGGCCCCGCCTCCGGTCGAGCCGGGGCCTCCCGCGTCGCCGTACGCCATGTATCCCGGACACCC
>CAZQCA010000005.1:0-6781 GCA_964591845.1 uncultured Nocardioides sp. | reverse complement strand
CTCCGGTCGAGCCGGGGCCTCCCGCGTCGCCGTACGCCATGTATCCCGGACACCCGCGCTACGTCGACCCCCACGGTCAGACCGCGCAGTGGACCGCCGACGGCCACCTGACCCGCACCGGCGACATCGGCACCCTCACGACGGCACCGCGTGAGCGCGTCGGCCTGGGGCTCACCCTGTCGCTCGGCGGCATCGTGATCGGCTGCGTGGTGACCTGGCTCCTCTGGAAGGCCGGCTACATCGCCAGCATCACCAGCTTCCTGATCGCCCTCAGCTCGGTCTTCCTCTACACCAAGGGGGCGGGGGCACCTCCGCGTCGCGGTCTGGTGCCGCTGGTGCTGGTGATCCTGGTGGGCGTCGTCGCGTCGTTCTACACGATGTACATCAGCGACCTGGGCCTCGCCTACGACACCCTCGCGGGCAGCGGCGCGCCCGAGAAGGGTGAGTTCATCCGGGCCAACCTGTTCAACACCGAGGCGATCTCGGCCTACGGGTCCGACCTGGTCATGTTCCTCCTCTTCGCCGTGCTGGGTGTCGTCGGCATCGTGCGGCGGCTGCTCAGCACCGTCTGACCGGCACCGTCCGACCGGCGCGCCGCGTACGCTGCGGGCATGCCCGGAGGCGGCGGGGCCCGGTGAGCACCCACGTGGTGGTCCACGACCGCGGCCGCGAGCTGGCGGGCGTGGTCCACGACGGGGAGTCCTGGGGCGCCGCGGCCCGGCGTACGGCAGCGACGGTGCACGGCGAGCCGCTGCCGGTCGACCTGTCGGGTGAGCGGAAGCACTTCGTCGTCGACCACGACTGCACCATCGCGCTGCGCGCGATGGGCCGCGGGGACCTGGCCGACGTGCTCACCTGGCGACAGGCTCCCCACGTGCACCGTTGGTGGCAGAGCGACGGCGAGCCGACGGCGGAGACCGTGACCGAGCAGTACGGCGCCCGCATCGACGGGATGACCCCGACCCGGATGTGGGTCGCGGAGGTCAACGGCCGCTCGGTGGGCTTCGTGCAGGACTACCGGATCGCCGACTATCCCGAGTTCGCGCTGCTGTGTGCCCACCCCGACGCCGTCGGCGTCGACTTCGCGATCGGCGACCCCGCATGGGTCGGTCGGGGCCTCGGGGCCCGCATCCTGTGGGCGTGGGGACTGCGGGCGCACCACCGCTTCCCCGACGCGACGGCGTACTTCGCCGCGCCGGACCACCGCAACGAGGCGTCCCTGCGCATGCTCGACAAGGCGGGGTTCACGCGCGGCGTCTGGTTCGACGAGCCCCAGGCCGACGGGTCGACCACGACCATGGTCGGCTGCACGCTCGACGTCGCTGCCGTGCTGGCCTGACCCGGGCTCCGCCGAACCGGGCGGCCGTCTCACTAGGGTGAGCGCATGAACCTCCCACTCGACGTCCAGGCGCTGCGCCTCCCGTCCGGGCCGGTCGACCTCGGCGCCGTCCCGACGGACGCGGCCCCCGGGTTCGACGGCTCGAAGTCCGACGGCGAACAGGCCCTGCTCGACATGGGGCCCGAGCTCGCGGAGCTCCAGGAGCGGCTCTTCGCCGAGCGCACCACCGGCTCGACGCGCAACGTGCTGCTGGTGCTGCAGGGGATGGACACCTCGGGCAAGGGTGGGACGCTGCGGCACACGGTGGGGCTGGTCGACCCGCAGGGGGTGCGGATCACGTCGTTCAAGGCACCGACCGAGGAGGAGAAGAAGCACGACTTCCTCTGGCGGATCCGCAACGCGCTGCCGGCGCCCGGCTACCTGGGGGTCTTCGACCGGTCCCACTACGAGGACGTCCTGATCGTGCGGGTCCACGAGTGGGCGCCGGCAGAGGAGATCGAGCGACGCTACGGCGCCATCAACGACTTCGAGGCCGAGCTGGTCGCCGGCGGCACCACGATCGTGAAATGCATGCTGCACATCTCCGCGGAGGAGCAGAAGGCACGGCTGCTCGCCCGTCTGGACGACCCCACCAAGCACTGGAAGTACAACCCCGGCGACCTCGACGAGCGGGCGCTCTGGCCGGCGTACCGGGAGGCCTACGAGGTCGCGCTCGAGCGCACCCACACCGACGTGGCGCCGTGGCACGTGATCCCGGCCGACAAGAAGTGGTTCCGCAACCTCGCGATCGGCACCCTGCTGCTCGGCGCCCTCCGCGGGATCGACCCCCAGTGGCCCGCCGCCGACTTCGACGTCGACGCCGAGCGCGCCCGGCTCGAGGACGAGGCACCACTGACGTGATCGAGACGGTCGCCGTGACGCGTTACGTCACGCCGCTGCGCGAGGGAGGGTCGCTGCCGGGACTGGTCGAGGCCGAGGACCTGGGCACCTATGTCTGCAAGTTCCGCGGGGCCGGGCAGGGCGAGCGGGTGCTGGTGGCCGAGGTCGTCGTCGGCGAGCTGGCCCGGCGCCTGGACATCCCGACGCCACGGCTGGTGGCGCTCGAGCTGGACCGGGAGATCGCTCGCTACGAGGCCGACGAGGAGGTCCAGGACCTCCTCAACGCCAGCCTCGGGCTCAACCTCGGGGTCGACTTCCTGCCCGGGGCGTTCGGGTACGAGGGGGAGCGGCCCGCCGCCGAGGACGCCGCGCGCATCCTCTGGCTCGACGCCTTCACCGCGAACGTCGACCGATCGTGGCGCAATCCCAACCTGTTGTGCTGGCACGGGCGGACCTGGGCGATCGACCACGGCGCGTGTCTCTACTTCCACCACGGGTGGCCGGGAGGCGTCGGCGACCCGACCCGCTTCGCCGCGCAGCCGTGGGACGACGCCGACCACGTGCTGCGCTACGCCCGCCCGTCGCTCGCGGCCGCGGACGCCGAGCTCCGCGCCCGGGTCGACGGCGACGTCCTCGCCGACGTGGTGGCGCAGGTGCCCGAGGCCTGGCTCCGTCCGGTGCCGGGCGCCGAGGACGCGTCGGCCCTCCGGGCGGCGTACGTCTCGTTCCTCACGGCCCGCCTCGAGACCCGTCAGTGGCTGGGGGAGGTGGCCGCATGATCCGGCTGCCCTACCAGTACGTCGTCCTGAGGTGCGTGCCGCGCGCCGACCGCGAGGAGTTCGTCAACGTCGGCGTCGTCGTCTTCTGCGAGGAGGCGGGATTCCTCGAGCTCGCCTGCGTGGTCGACGAGGATCGGCTGCGGGCCCTCGACCCCGCGGTCGACGTCGGCCAGGTGCGATCCGGCCTGGAGTTCGTGGCCGACGTCTGCGCGGGCCACGAGCGCGCGGGGGACGCAGGCCAGGGCGCTCCGGGCGTGCGCTTCGGCTTCCTCAAGGCACCCCGGTCGACCGTGCTGCGTCCCGGCCCCGTCCACGGCGGCGTCACCACCGACCCGGCCCGCCAGCTCGAACGGCTCCTCGAGCAGCTCGTCACCTGAGGCCGAGGCGTCCCGAATGTCGCGGTGAGGCGTCGCGAATGTCGCTCCAGCCGCAAAGGTGGGCTGCTCTCGCTTCAGTTGCGAAGCCTCGCCGAGAAATCTGTGACGCTTCGTCGCGACAACCGCGACGCTTCGCCGCGACAACCGCGACGCTTCGCCGCGACAATCGCGACGCTTCGCCGCGACAATCGCGACGCTTCGCCGCGACAACCGCGACGCTTCGGCGAGGGGTCAGACGGGGACGAGCTCGACGGCGCCGACGGCGTAGCGGGCGAGGATGGTGCGGGCGATCTCGGGGTGCGCGCCGAGAGGTGCGGATACCGCGACGGCCCCGGCCTCGAGCGCCAGCTCGGCTGCCCGGTCGGGCAGCAGGCCCGGCGCCAGGAACAGCGACGCCACGGCGATGTGCCGTCGCCCCTCGACCCGGAAGGCGCGCACGGCCTCGCCCGTGGCAGGCGGAGCCGCCGAGGCGAACGCCGCGGTCACCGGCAGCTTGTGGTGGGTGCCCCACACCCGGGCCAGCCGCGCGACCGACTGGTTGGCCAGCGGGTCGCTGGACCCGGCGGCGGCCAGCACCAGCGCGTCGAGCTCGCGGATCCTGGCCTCCTTGAGGGCCTCCCGCATCCGCAGGTCGAGCACCTCGAGGAAGCACGGCTCCAGGCCGAGGACCTTGGTCGCCCGGATCTGCAGACCTGCGTGTCGCGCCATGGCGGCGGCCACCGCCTCGGGTACGTCGACCCGGGCATGGTGGGCCTCGGTGAGCAGGAGGGGGACCACGACGATCTCGTCGTAGCCCGCCTTGACGAGCCGGTCGACCACCGTCTGGAAGTCGGGACGCGCCAGGTCGAGGAAGGCCTTCTCGATGCGCAGGTCGGGCCGCAGCGCGCGGACCTCGGCGACCAGCGCGGTGATCGTCTGGGCGGAGCGCTTGTCGCGACTGCCGTGGGCGAGCGCCACCAGGGCTGGAGCGGTCATGACAGCGGACTCCTTTCGGAGGCAGGGCTGAGGGAGGGCAGCTCGACGACGGTGTCGAGAGGTCGGGGGACGAGGGGGCCGGTCATCCGTGGATGCCGCACTCGGTCTTGGCGAAGTCGGCCCAGCGGCCGCTTCGAGGGTCCTCACCGGGGTCGACCCGGCGGGTGCAGGGCGCGCAGCCGATCGACGGGTAGCCGTCGTAGGTCAGCGGGTTCACGAGGATGCCGTGCCGGGAGATGTACGCCGCCACCTCGTCGTCGCTCCACCGCGCGAGCGGCGAGACCTTGACCTTGCCGCGGGTCTCGTCCCACCCGATGACCGGGGCGGTCACGCGCGAGCGGGTCTCGGCGCGACGCAGCCCGGTCGCCCAGGCGTCGTAGGACTCCAGCGCCCGCTCGAGGGGCTCGACCTTGCGCAGCGCGCAGCAGAGGTCGGGGTCGGTGCGCCACAGGTCGCCGTGCCGGGCCTCCTGCGCCGCCACCGACTCCACCGGGGTGATCGTCAGCATCCGCACCGGCAGGGTCGCCTCGACCGCGTCGCGGGTGCCGATGGTCTCGGCGAAGTGGTAGCCGGTGTCGACGAAGACGACGTCGACGCCGGGGGCCACCTGCGAGGCCAGGTGGGCCAGCACCGCGTCGCCCATCGACGACGTGACGCAGAAGCGCTCGCCGAAGGTCGCGACCGCCCACTCGACGATGTGCTCGGCCGGCGCGAGCTCGAGCTCTGCGCCGACGTGCTGCACCAGGTCGCGGAGCTCCTCGCGGGACCGGCCCGCGGTGTGGGAGCCGCGATAGGTGCGGGCGGCGGCGGCGACGGCGCTCACGAGCCCGCTCCCGCCAGGTCGAGCACCCGGTCTCCGGTGAGCAGCGACTCGTCCGCGTGGGCGACCCACGCGGTGAACGACTCGCCGGCGGCCCGGTCGGCCAGGTAGTTGGTCACGATCGCGGCGACGTAGTCGTCGAGCCCCGCAGAGGTCACCTTGTGGGCGCGCAGCTTGCGGCCGAAGTTGGCGTCCAGGCCGAGCGCCCCGCCCAGGTGCACCTGGAAGCCCTCGACCTGCACGCCCTCGGGCCCGAGCACCTGCTGCCCCTTGAGCCCGATGTCGGCGACCTGGGTGCGGGCGCAGGCATTGGGGCAGCCGTTGACGTTGACGGTGATCGGAGTGTCGAGCGTGGGGAAGCGGCGCTCCAGCTCGGCGACGAGCGCCTGCGCCCGGCGCTTGGTGTCGACCAGCGCGAGCTTGCAGTACTCCAGGCCGGTGCACGCCATCGTGTTGCGGCGCCAGTTGGAGGGGCGGGCCTCGAGACCGATGTCGGCCAGCTCGCGCACCACCACGTCGGCGTCCTCGGGCCGCACGCCGAGCACCACCAGCTTCTGGTACGCCGTGAGCCGGACGCCCAGCGCGGCGTACCGCTCGACGATCCCGGCCAGCGCCACCAGCGTCTCGCCGTCGACCCGGCCCACGACCGGGGCCACGCCCACGTAGAGGAGGCCGTCCTTCTGCTCGTGGACGCCGATGTGGTCGCCGGTGCGCTGCGGCGACGCGGGGGAGGGGCAGTCCACGAGGCCGCGGCCGAGGTAGTCGTCCTCGAGCACCTCGCGGAACCTGTCCACGCCCCAGTCGGAGACGAGGAACTTCAGCCGCGCCTTGTTGCGCAGCCGGCGGTAGCCGTAGTCGCGGAAGATGCGGATCACGCCGTGCCAGACGTCGGCGACCTCCTCGAGGGGGATCCACACGCCGAGCTTCTGGGCCAGCATCGGGTTGGTCGACAGGCCGCCGCCGACCCAGAGGTCGAAGCCGGGACCGAGCTCGGGGTGGACGGTGCCGACGAAGGCGACGTCGTTGACCTCCGGGGCCGCGTCGTGGCTGGGGTGCCCGGTGACGGCGGTCTTGAACTTGCGGGGCAGGTTGGCGAGCTCCGGGTCGCCGATGAAGCGCGCCTTGATCTCGGCCAGCGCCGGCGATCCGTCGATGATCTCGTCGGCGGCGACGCCGGCGACGGGGGAGCCGAGGAACGGTCGCGGGGAGTCGCCGCAGGCCTCTTGGGTCTCCAGCCCGACCGACTCCAGGCGCTCCCAGATGGCCGGCACGTCCTCGATCCGCACCCAGTGGTACTGGATGTTGCAGCGGTCCGAGACGTCGGCGGTGCCGCGCGCGTACGCCGTGGACACCTCGCCCAGCGCCCGCAGCTGCGCCGGCCCCAGCACGAACCCGTCGGTGCGCACGCGCATCATGAAGTACGGCGCCTCGAGCTCGTGCGGCTCCATGGTCGAGGTCTTGCTGCCGTCGAAGCCCTCGGCCCGCTGGGTGTAGAGGCCCCACCAGCGGAAGCGGCCGCGCAGGTCGTTCGGGTCGATCGAGCCGAAGCCGCGCAGCGCGTAGATGTTCTCGATCCGGGCCCGCACGTGGAGCGGGTTGTCGTCCTTCTTGA
>CAZQCA010000004.1:0-40406 GCA_964591845.1 uncultured Nocardioides sp. | reverse complement strand
CGCCTTGACCTCGTCCCACTGCGCGACGGTGCTGCCCCAGCGACCGGGGGCGTAGACGCCGTAGTAGGGCGCCGGGCCGTCGGGATAGACGTGTGTGAAGCGGCAGGTGACGATGCCGCCGCCGCACACCCGTCGTACGGCGTCCTCGGCGGCGGCCACGACAGCGGCGTGGAGCGACTCGAGGCGATCCCACGTCACCGCCGTCTCGAACGTCTCGACCACCATGCTCCGCCGGGCCAGGACGTCGCGCTGATAGGGCATCCGCAGGAACGACTCCCGCCAGGTCGCCGCCGCGTCCCCGTCGTCGTCGCGACCGGACCCGTCACGGCTCCGCCGCGAGAGCACGGCCCCACCGTGGTCGGCGGCCAGCTCCAGAGCGCGGTCCAGCACGGCGTCGACCGGGTGGTCGGCGGACTCGAAGCCGAGCAGCAGCAGGCCACCGGCGGTCGTGGCCCCGGCGCTGAGGAACGCCTCGGCGGGGTCGAGCAGGCGGCAGTTGGCGGGGTGCAGCCCCGACTGCGCGACGTCGCGCACGGCGGCGTACGCCGACGCCGGAGCGCCGAAGTCCACCGTGGCGGACACCTGCCAGCGCGGCCGGTCCTGCAGGCGCATCCACGCCTCGGTGATGAACCCGAGCGCCCCCTCCGAGCCGAGGAAGAGCCGGTCGGGTGAGGGACCGGCGCCGGAAGCCGGCACCCTGAGCGACTCGCCGACCCCGGTGGGCGTGACCACCCGCAGCGACTCGGTGACGTCGTCGATGTGCGTGTGCAGGGTGGCGTAGTGGCCAGCCGCGCGCGTCGCGAGCCAGCCGCCGAGCGTCGACCACGCGAAGGACTGCGGGTAGTGCCGCAGGGTGAGGCCGTGGGCCGCGAGCTGACGCTCGAGCGCGGGGCCGTAGACGCCGGCCTGGATGCGGGCCGCCCGGGAGACCGGATCGACCTCCAGGACGCGGTCGAGGCGCTCGAGGTCGACGCTCACCCAGGGGCCCGCCACCCGCGCCTCGACGCCGCCGACCACCGACGAGCCGCCGCCGTAGGGCACCACGGCAACGGCCTCGGCGGCGCACCAGTCCAGGAGATCCACGAGGTCCTGCTCCCGGCGCGGCCGCAGCACCAGGTCGGGTGGTGTGGCCACCTCACCGGCCAGGTTGCGGACGACGTCGCGGAAGGCCTTGCCGCGCGCATGCCCGAGGCGGTCGGTCACGTCGGCGCCGGCCAGCGCGGACAGGGCCTCCGGCGGCCTCACGCGCGGGGCGGGCACCGCGAGGTCCGTCGGCCGCGGGGGCGGGTGGTCGGTCAGGTCGTGCCCGGGGAGCAGCGCGCCGACCCGCTCGGTCAACGCCGCCGTCTCCGCTGTCGTCAGCGCCTCGTCGGCGGCACCCCAGCCCCACCAGGACCGGCGCGCGTGCACGCTCGTGGACATGGCCGTCCTCCTCGTGCGGCCAGGCTAGCGATCGGGCCGCTTGGGGGAATGGGTCTACCGTCGAGAGGGTCCGGATGCTCGGCCACCGCCCACCGCCACGGAACCGCGGGAACCAGGCCGGCCACCGGCGGCTCGTCCCCACAGAGGTGCCTCAGGTGAGGCCCCGGGCGAAGGGCGGAGGTGGTGACGGATGGCGACGGCAGTCGATCTCGACGCGCTCTACGACGCGTCGTACCGTCGCCTGGTCGTCCAGGTCTACGCGATGTGCGGCAGTCTGAGCGAGGCCGAGGACGCCGTGCAGGACGCGTTCGTCACGGCCCTCCGCAAGCGGTCCCAGCTCGCCCTGGTGGGCAACCCCGAGGCCTGGATCCGCACGGTCGCGCTCAACGTGGTGCGGCACCGGTGGCGGCACGCCTCGGTCGTACGCCGCTACCAGGCCAAGGTGCCCGGACCGCAGACGCCGGTCGAGGTGGGGCCCGAGCACGTCGCGATCGTGACCGCCCTGGCCGGGGTCGATGCCGACCAGCGCGAGGCAGTCGTGCTCCACTACCTCGCCGACCTGCCGATCGCGGCGATCGCGGCCCAGCTGGGGATCCCTGAGGGCACGGTCAAGTCCCGTCTGTCCCGCGCCCGCGAACGGCTCGCCGGACTGCTGGACGACACCGGTGACGACCGAGAGGAGCTGCGCCATGTCTGAGCTCGACGTGCTCCGCCGCCTCGGTGACCGGATCGTCCCCCCGCCTCTCGACTCGTTGCGCGAGACCGCCCGCCGGCGCGACCGACGCGCCCGGGGGGCTGTGGTCGGGGCCGTGGTCGCGGCCGTCGCCGCCGTGTCGGTGACGGCAGGCCTGGTCGATCGAGAGAGCGACCGTGAGATCCAGCCGGCGCCCGACGTGCCGGCACCGAGCACCCGCCCGCTGACCTATGCCGACGGCAGCACGATCCACTACGGCGACGCCACCGTCGAGGCCGAAGGCCAGGTCGTGGAGCTCGACGTCACCGACGACGGCGTCGGCTTCCGCACCGAGGACGGGCGTCTGTGGTTCACCGACGGGTCCGACGTGGAGAGCCTCGGGGAGGTCGGGGACCCCGGGCCGGGATACTCCGACGACGACTGGCCGATGGGGGTGCACCCGGGCTGGATGCTGTCGCCCAACGCGGGGTCGCGCCTGGTGTGGTTCGAGTTCCCGGCGCCGGGTGAGCCCGAGGTCGTCGTTTATGACACGCAGGAGATGAGCGAGGTCGCGCGCGACGCCGTACAGCTGGCACAGGGGCAGACGGCCCTCCCGGGCCTGCTGTCCGACAGCTACGTCTACTGGTACCGGGACCCGGACCCCGGGGAGATGCCCGAGGCCCAGAAGCAGGTGCGCTTCGACCCCACGAGCGGCGAGCAGACCGCGGTCACCGAGGCCGAACTGCTGGAGGACCTCGACGGGGACGCCGCCGTCCGCTCGATCCTGCTCAAGGGCGACGGACGGGCCGACGCATCCGGGACGTTCCACTACTCCGACGGCATGGGACAGCAGGTGGGTGTCGACCTGGAGCAGGACGTCGCGGGCGTCGACGGCGTGGCTCCGGTGGGCGCCGGTGACATGGTGGCCCAGGACGTCGACGGCCGTCCCTTCCGGTTCGACCCGCTGGCCGGTGCCCAGGGCAGGCGCGGCGTCGCCTGGATGGTCCAGTGGCTCGACGACGCGACGGTGGTGATCGTGAGCCCCTTGCGGCAGAGCACCGATCTCCTGGCGTGCCACCTCGACACGTCGACCTGCGAGATCGCCGCGTCGGCACCTGCCGGCATCGTCGCCCCCGACCTCGGCAGGAGCGAGTTCATCGGATGACGCTGCGCGCCACGCTCGGGAGGCCCCGCCGGCTCGCGACCGGCGGCGTCGTCGTGCTGGTCGCAGTCGTGTCGGTGGCGTGCACGGCGCCGCCCCGCGAGCGCGGGCCCGCGACCGTCGAGTCGGGGCCGCCGGTCGAGCTGGGTGGCCCGTCAGCGGCCGACCCGGGCGGGCGGGTGACGCTGGCGTTCGCCGGCGACGTCCACTTCCAGCTCCAGGTGGCGGCGCTTCTCGACGACCCCCGGGGGCTGGGCCCCATCGCGCGGACCCTTGCCGACGCCGACGTGGCCATGGTCAACCTGGAGAGCGCGGTCACCGAGCGGAGCACCTGGGATCCCAAGGACCTCGAACGGCCGGCCGACCGCTTCTGGTTCCGCACCCCGCCGCGCGCCCTCGAGGTGCTCGCCGACGCGGGCGTCGACGTGGTGTCGGTGGCCAACAACCACGGCGCCGACCTCGGCCCGGCCGGCCTGCGCGACACCCTGCGCGCGGCCGCACACGCACCGCTGGCCGTCATCGGCGCGGGTCGCGACCGCGCCCACGCCTTCGCGCCGTTCCGAGTGACCGTGCGCGGGACCCGCCTGGCCTTCCTGGCCGCGGACGCCTCGCGGCTCGAGAGCAGCACCGGCGTCTGGTCGGCCGGCCCCACCACACCCGGCCTGGCCGCCGCGCGCGACCCGCGGCCGCAGGCGCTGCTGGACGCCGTACGCCGGGCGAGCCGCGAGGCCGACGTGGTGGTCGTCTATCTCCACTGGGGCGAGGAGTACCGCTCCTGTCCCACCCCGAGCCAGCGCACCGCCGCCCAGGCCCTCGCGCTGGCCGGCGCCGACGTCGTCGTCGGCAGTCACGCCCACGTGCTGCTGGGCTCGGGGTGGATGCAGGACACCTACGTCAGCTACGGCCTCGGCAACTTCGTCTGGTATCTCGGCCGCGTCCGCGACACCGGAGTGCTCCGGCTGCAGGTGGCAGACGGGCGGGTCGTCTCGGACGACTGGGTACCCGCCCGGATCGGACCGACGGGCGGCCGGCCGCTCCCGCTCGCGGATGGCCAGGCCCGGCGTGCGGTCGAGGACTGGCGCGTGCGCCGTGGGTGCGCGGGGCTCGCGCCGCGGCCGCCGACCGGCGGCGAGGCCGCCTTCCAGGCCTCGGTCCACCGGCTCTCGCCGTTCCTCCGGCAACGGATGCAGGCCTCCTACCGCGCCGGCTGCCCGGTGCGGTGGGCGGACCTGCGCTACCTCCAGGTGACGCACGTCGGGTTCGACGGCCGTGCTCACATCGGCGAGCTGGTGGTGGCGGCACGCCACGCACGCGACGTCGTCGGCGTGTTCCGGACGCTGTACGACGCCCGGTGGCCGATCCGGCGGATGCGACTGGTGGACGCCTACGGGGGAGACGACGACCGGTCGATGGCCGCCGACAACACGTCGGGGTTCAACTGTCGCCCGGTCGCGGGGACGTCGCGGTGGTCCGACCACGCCTGGGGAGCCGCGATCGACCTCAACCCGGCCGAGAACCCCTACGTCAGGGGCGCGCGGGTCTCGCCGCCCGGTTCGGGCCGCTTCGCGGCGCTCGACAGGGGGCCCGGTGCCGTCGTGCCCCGAGGCGTGATCACGTCCGACGACGTGGTCGTGCGGGCGTTCGCCGAGCTCGGCTGGGAGTGGGGTGGCACCTGGTCGGAGCCCGACTACCAGCACTTCGCCGCGCCGGCCGGCGTATCTGCCGGCGACGCAGACGGCTCCTGAGGGACGGGAGAAGTGGAGGCGCGGACATGGGGTTCGTGATGGGGCTGGTCGCCTGCGGCGTGGTCATCACGCTGCTCGCATGGTGCGTCAGCCGGCTGGACCGGGGCGGCCGGCGAGCCGAGCGCGCCGGCCTCCGCCCGCGGCCCAACCCGCTCTGCTGGTTCGTCGGGTCGACCGCCGCTCTCGTGGGGCTGGTCGGCGTCGCCTCCGGGGTGCAGGCCGTGCGGGCCGTGCCGGACGAGTTCCACGGCAGCGGGCCGCAGAACACCGCCGACGGGGTGAGCCTGGTCTTCTGGGGAGTCGTGATCCTGGTGAACGGCGTCTACGTCTGGCGGGGCGCCCGCCGGCGGGGCCTCCGCGACCGTGTCGGACGGCTGCTCATCATCGTCGGGTACGTCGTCCTCGGTGTCGCGGTGCAGCAGGCCACCCACCAGGCCGTCGAGCTGTGGCGCACCCCCGTCGACGAAGGCGACGACGTCCTCAACCGGGCCATGCTGGCCCTGCTCGGCTGGGGCGTGCCCGCCGCCGCCCTCGTGTGGGTCGGGGTGAAGCTCGCCCGGGAGAGGATCCTGCTCACCGTGTCGGCGCAGGCCGGCTACTGACGGCCCCCGTCGACGCCGGCTACTGACGGCGCCCGCCGCCCCACTGCGAATCCCCACTCCCGCTGCGCTGTGGGGACTGGGCGCGCCGCCGGCCGCCCTCTCAGTCCCCACAGCGCAGCGGGAGTGGGGCTGGGCGGGGCGTGGGCGGGGGAGTGGGCGCGGGGCTTCCGTCAGGGGTGCACCTGCGCGGGACCCAGGGCGGCCGCCGAGCCGAAGACCGCGGCCTCCCGTCGCTCGAACCCGCGGTGGGCCAGCCGCCAGACCACGCGGATCGGCAGCGGGGCGTTGCCCAGCATCCGCTGACGTGCGTCGGCGGGGAGGCCGTCGACGACCCACGGCACCATCCGGACCAGGTCGCCGAGGGAGAGCCCGCGCCGGAAGTGGGTCCGCTCGAGCTCCTCCCACTGACCCTGCGTGAGGGTGCGCTGGACGATCGGCAGCGCGTCACGCTCCTCGTGGGCGAGGTGGACGTCGAGCACCTGCTCGAGATCCATCAGCCGGTCGACCAGCCGACGCCGGGCGATCGGCCCGACCCGGCCGAGCACCGCGTCGAACGCGTCGGCGACGGCTGCCAGCGCTGGGTCCACGAGAGCGTGCTCGGCCTCCATGGCCTCGAGCAGCGCCCGGTCGTCGGCTCCGGTCAGGGAGCGGAGCAGCGGCCACAGGCCGCTGTCCTCACCCTCGTGGTGGTGGTGGAGGATCTCGGCGAAGAGGTCCCAGCGGCGGCGCAGCGCCCGGAACCCCGCCATGTCCTCGCCCGGCAACGTGCGCGCGGTGGCGAGGAAGCGCCGTAGGTCGCGGCGGAAGCCGTGATGCAGGACGAACATCGGCGTCAGGTCCACGGGCCCGTCGGGGGCGGCGGCCTGGCCGGGCAGCTGGAGCTGGACGGGCCAGGCGGTCATGGGCGGGCGCGGGGCGCGCACGCTCTCGAGCGACTCGGTCATCGGTCTTCTTTCCTCGGGTGGTGGTGGTCGGGTCACCCGGCCAGAGCCGGGCTCTCCTCGCCGGAGGCGAACGCCTCCAGCAGGGGGACGATGCGTTCGGGGCCGGGCATCCGCTCCGTCTCGGCGCGCAGCGCCTCGGCGGCGTGGGCGAGGAACGGGTCGTCGAGCGCCGTGCAGACGGCGTCGCGCAGGGCGGACTCGGAGTACGGCAGCACGGTGACCCCGGCGCCGGCGCGGGTCAGCGCGGCGGCGTTCCAGAACTGGTCGGCGGCCTGCGGGACCACGACCTGCGGGAGCCCGTGGCGCAGCGCGCCGAGGAGCCCACCCGCCCCGCCCTGGGAGACCAGGACGTCGCAGAGCGGCAGGATCGCGCCGTGCGGCAGGAAGTCCTCGACGAGCACGTGCGGCGGCTGCTCGCCGAGGACGTCGGGTGACAGCCTCGGTCCGGTCGCGACGACCAGGTTGACGGGCAGGTCGTCCAGCGCGGCGACGGCCTGACGCAGCAGATCGCCGCTGCGGTCGACGATCGTGCCGAACGTGAGGAGCACCGACCGCATGAAGGGCAGCGCCTCGATCGCGGGCGCCAGCGACCGGGGGTCGCCCATGCCCGAGCTGGGTCGCAGCGGGATCCGGTGCCGCCAGCGCATCGGCCCGACCGGCGCCAGCGACGGCGGTGCGATGTCGAGATAGGGCGTCCCGAGGTAGTCGTCGTACGACGGGGCGGAGCCGGGGACGAGCTCGGCGACCGCCTGCAGGGCGTCGGCGATGAGCGGGGTCGTGGCGGGGTAGAGCGGCGCCATGCCGTGCGCCATGGCGGGGATGCCGTGCCGCCGCGCGAGCAGGTGCCCGGCGAGCTCCAGGACGTCGTGCACGACCAGGTGGGGCTGGAAGTCCGCGGCGATCGCCTCCAGGTCCGCGAGGCGCTCGGGCACGGGCGCGCCGAGGATCGCCGCGCCGCCGAAGGACTGCTGACGCACGGCGTCGAGGTGGTCCCACGGGCCGTGCAGGGCCGAGGCCCGGGCGCGGATGGTCGCCGAGGTCGGCCCGGCGACCTCGCCGTCGAGCCCGTGCCGTTCGGCCTCGGCGAGGACGTCGGGACCGGTGGCGAAGCGGACCAGGTGACCGGCGTCGCGGGCGGCGCGCGCCAGCGGGAGCATCGGGTGGACGTGCCCGTAGGCGGGGTGGGAGGTGAAGAGGATTCGCATGCCTCCAGTGAGCCGGACCGGCCGGACCCCGGACATCGGGCGGCCGCCTCAGATCGGAGACGCGGGGACTTAGCGGGGCCCGGCGGAGGCTCAGGTGGGCCGCGGCCCCGTGCCGGCGCGCCCGAGCCCGTGCCGGTGGGCGATCCGGGCGGCCTCTTGGCGGCCCGACACGTCGAGCTTGCGCAGGATGTTGGAGACGTGGACGCTCGCGGTCTTGACGCTGATGAAGAGCGCCTCGGCGATCTCGGAGTTCGTGCGACCGTCGGCCAGACCCTCCAGCACCTCCCGCTCGCGCGAGGTCAGGCCGTAGACGTCGAGCGGGTCACCGGCCTCCTCCGAGGCGGCCGGCACCAGGTCGACGCGGTACCACGTCGCGAGCATCTCGATCTCCGCCACCAGGGCCTGCGCACCGAGCCCGACGGCCCGCTCGTGGGCACGCCGGAGCACGGAGATGGCCTCGGCGTCCACGCCCGCGCCGAGCCGCGCCTCTGCCTCCCGCCAGGCGGCGTACGCCGTGGGCACCGGCCGCCGCGCCGCGGCCCACGCCTCCCCGGCGGCCGTCCAGGCGGCCGGGTCACTCGCTCCGTCCGCCCGGAGCAGCTCCGCGCGCGCGGTGAGCGCGAGCCCGGCCTCGACCGGGTCGTCGGGGACGTCGTCGTCGGGGTGGCAGTGGGCCAGGGCGAGCAGCGCCTCGAGCCGCTCCCGTCGGTCGACCACCGAGGCGGCGTCACGGTGGGCATCGGCCAGGTCGCCGAGGGCGCGCAGGCCGAGTGCCACCAGCGCCCGGCACTGAGGGTGCTCGTCGGTGCCGGAGATCAGCTCGAGGGTGCGCTCGACGACGCCGAAGGCGGCGACCGGCCGCTTGGCCCACAGCTCGATCTCGGCGGCCACCTGCGCCACTTCGCGCTGCCAGGAGAGCGGCGCCTCCTCGGACTCGACGATCAGCCGGGCCTGCTCCACCAGATCCCAGGCGCGCTCCTGGTCGCCGCGCACCATGGCCAGCTGGCCGGCCCGCATGAGCACGGGGGCGGCCATGATCCCCCGCGTGTGGAGGGAGAGTCCTCGCCGCAGCATCTCGTCGGCCTCGTCGAGCCGACCCATGTGGAGCAGCGCCTCGCCGGCGTTGGCCATGAGCACGTTGCCGGTCTGGCGCACGAGCCCCATGTCGGTGAGCGTGGCGATGCCCTCGCGGCAGACGGCCACCTGCTCGTCGTACTCGCCGACGAGGCCGAGCACGTGGCTGAGGTTGATGTAGGCGAACTGCTGGCCCTCCGCGTCGCCGGCCTCCTGGGCGAGGATGAGCGCCCGGCGCAGCTGGTCGACCGCGGCCGTGAGGTCGCCGCGCTGCGCGGCCGCGAGCCCGAGCGCGTTGTGGGCGTGCCCGGCCTCCCGACGTGCACCGACCTGCTCGGACAGGACCAGCGCCTCGGCTCCGACCTGCTCGGCCTCCTCGACCATCGGCCACGACGCCGCCAGCAGGGCCAGCGCGGACAGCGCCCGGGCGGCCGCCAGCGAGGGGTCGCCCCCGGAGGTGAGGGCGCGCGCCTCGCGCAGCGCGGTGTCGGCCGACGGCAGCCGTCCGGCCAGGAGGTGCAGGTTGCCGAGGCGGGTGAGCAGGTCGGCGCGTACGCCGGGCTCCTCGGTCAGCTGCAGCGCCTGCTCGAGCAGCCGCACCGCCTCGGCGTCGTCGCCGAGCAGCCCGGCGGCGCGGGCCGCGCTGCGCAGGCAGGCCACCCGGTCGACCTCCCGCGGCACCCGGTCGAGCAGCTCGACGGCGCGCAGGTAGTTGGCGTGGGCGTCGGCGAAGGCATACATCGCCTCGGCGGCGGCCCCCGCGGCCAGCGCCGACTCGAGGGCGCGTTCGAGGTCGCCGGCCTCGTGCCAGTGACGGGCGAGCTCGCCGGACGTGGCGGCGTGGGGCCCCGCGGCGCTCAGCGTCTCGGCGGCCGCTCGGTGGAGGCGGCGTCGCTCGCTGGGCAGCAGCTGGGAGGCGACCACCTCGCGCAGCGCGGGGTGCCGGAAGCGGAGGCTGTCGTCGCTGCTGAAGGTCACCACCCCGGTCTCCAGGGCGACGCGGACGTGCTCCTCGACCTCGTCCTCCGGCAGACCGAGGGTCGCGGCCAGCAGCTCCAACGGCACACCGCGCCCGAAGACCGCGAGCGCGCGGAGCATCCGGCGCGTGTCGGGCGGGAGCGCGGAGACCCGGCTGCGCAGCAGGTCGTGGAGAGTGTCGGGGAGGTCGGCCTGGCCGTGCCGCACCAGGTGCTCGACATAGAGGGGGTTGCCGGCCGAGCGGGTGACGATCGACTCCAGCAGCGCCGGGTCGGGCGAGCCGCCGGCCCACGCGGACGCGAGGGTGGCGGTGTCTCCGGGAGCCAGCCGCTCCAGCTGGATCCGGACGGTGCGGGGGAGCCGCGCCAGCTCGGCGAGCCACGTGCGCAACGGGCTGTCGTCGGTGAGCTCGTCGGAGCGGTAGGTGATCACCACCAGGGCCCGCTCGTCGGTGAGGTTGGTGCCGAGGAAGCGCAGCAGGTCGAGGGTCGACCGGTCGGCCCAGTTGACGTCGTCGACCACGTGGACGGCCGGCCGCTCGTCGCCGACCCGGCGCAGCAGGTCGAGCACCGACTGGAAGAGGCGGAGCTGCTGGAAGCCGCCGTCCGCCGGCTCCTCGTCGACCGGCCGCTCGGTGAGGAGCCGGGACAGCTCGGGCGAGCGGCCCAGCGCGTGCTGGCCGCGGGCCGTGCGGGACAGCTGTCGCAGCGCCTGCGTCAGGGGCGCGAAGGGCAACGCCTCGCCGGCCACGGGAACGCACGCCCCGGCCAGCGCGATCGGCCGCTCCCTGCGGAGCAGCTCGCGCACCAGGCGGGTCTTGCCGACACCCGTCTCGCCCGAGACGACCACCACCCGGGGCGCGCCGGCGGCGGCGCTCTCGAGGGCCTCGCGCAGCGTGGCGAGGCTCTCGTCGCGCCCCACGAGGGCGGGCCGGGTGGCCGTGGGCATCTGTCCATCATGACGGCCGCCCCCGCCGCCCGCTACGCCATAAGGAGCTGCTAAGGCCCCCCGCACCCCATCTGAGGTAGTCGCCCGATGCCCTGCCGGCGCCTGCTCCCTAGCGTGGACGGCGTACACCAGACACCGACCGAAAGGCCCGATCGACATGACCCGCAACACCAGGCGAACCCACCGGATCGCAGGTGCCTTCGTCCTCGCCGCCGGCATCACCGTGACCGGTGCGCTCTCCTCGCAGGCCCTGATCGCGCCCGGCACGCCCGCTCGCGACGTGCACGTCGGCGGCGACGAGGACAACGCCGACAACCCGTTCATCCAGCCGCCCGGCGTCACCGCCAAGCTGCACATGGACAACACCGACGTGCTCTTCGGCCGCGGCAACGACGACCTGCTCATCGGCAAGCTGGGCGGCGACCCGCTCCTCGGCGGCGGCGGCTCCGACATCCTGGTCGGCGGCCCCGAGGCCGGCAGCAGCGGCAACAACAGCGACGTGCTGATCGGGGACGGCGGCAACGACGTCAACATCTGGGCCCCCGGCGACGGCAGCGACGCCTTCCTCGGCCAGGGCGGCGCGGACGACGACATGATCTTCGCGCCGTTCGTGACCAACACCAACGGCTCGCTCGCCTTCCGGTGGTTCCACGGCCGCAAGATCCCCAAGGTCACCATCGACGCGCTCCCGCAGTTCAGCTGCACGATCGTCAAGGTGCCCGCGCATCTCGAGCTCGGCTACCAGTTCCTGGTCCGCTTCAACGTCAACGGCAACCCCGTCGTCAGCGTGCGGCAGAAGGACGTCGAGACCGTCTACTGCCCGAGCCCGGACGCCGGCTTCGTGCTCGAGGCCGACCTCACCAAGAAGCAGCCGTCCTTCGCGCCCGAGCCGCTCGACGAGGTGCCCGGGGTCACGGGCGCCATCATGGCGCCGGTGAAGTAGCAGGATCGGGACGCAGATGACCAGCCACCGGCGCTCGGGACGCCAGGTCGTGGTGGTCGGCGGCGGCTTCGCCGGACTGCTGGCCGCGGCCGCGCTCTCGGCGTACGCCGAGGACGTGCTGGTGCTGGATCGCGACGACCTGGTCATGGGGCCCAGGCCGTCCGAGGGGCGCGAGGGCGTGCCGCACGCGCGGCACGCCCACGTGCTCCTCGCCGGCGGCGCGGAGGCGGTCGAGCGGCTGCTGCCAGGCTTCGCCGCCGAGCTCGTCGCGCGCGGCGCGCAGTCCGGCGACCCCGGGACCGACGCCGTCCTCTGCCTGGGCGGCCGCCGGCTGCCCCGGACGACCACGGACAGCCAGGTCCTGACCGGGGGCCGGATCCTCATCGAGGACCAGCTCCGGCGCCGGGTCGAGGCCCTCCCCGGCGTCCGGCTGCGCGGAGGCACCTCGGTGCTCGGACTCCTGGTCGACGCAGAGCGGTCGCGGGTCACCGGCGTGCGGATCGCCACCCGCGACGGCGAGGAGGCCCGCGAGCTCCGCGCGGACCTGGTCGTCGACGCCTCCGGTCAGGCCTCCCGGACGCCGGTGTGGCTGGCGCAGCAGGGGTGCCCGGCGCCGCGTCAGCTGGAGCGGCGTACGGCGGGCCACCGGGCGTCCCGGCAGTACCGCCTGGTCGACGCCCGCCCCTGGGACCCCGCCCTCGGGATCGTCCAGCTGGCCGGTCCCGACGAGACCCGGTCGGGTGCAGCGGTCCACGATGGTCGGGACGTCTGGCGGGTCACGCTGGCCGATCGCGCGGCGCCGCTGCCCCGGGACCCGGCCGGCTTCCACGACGTGGCGCGCGGCCTGCCCCGCCCGGAGCTCGCGGAGCTCCTGGACCGGCTCGAGCCCCTCGACACGGGCTGCCAGTGGCGAGCCGGCGCCTTGCAGAGACGCCGCTACGAGCAGCTCCCGCTTCCCGCCGGCCTCGTGGTCCTCGGCGACGCCGTCGCCACGCTGGACCCGGGGCGTGCCCTCGGCCTGACCGTCGCCGCGCGCCAGGCCGAAGCCCTCCGGGACTGCCTCGGCGAGCACGACGACGGGGATCGGGCGGGCCTGGACGCGGCGGTCGCCGACTACGTCCTGCGCGCCGCCCGGCTCGTCGACCTCGTGTGGCCGGTGGCGCCACGGCCGCCCGGCCCGTGCGGTCTGGCAGGCCATGTCCCCGAGCCCGACCGGGCGTTCACCGACCCGGCCGCGGCCGCCCGGGTCATCCGCGCCCTGCAGCTGGTCGCCGGCTGACCACCGCCTCGAAAGAGACCCGATGTCCACCACACCCCTGGTCACGTTGAGCGCCGTTCTGGCCGCCCTGGCCGGCACGATTGCGGTGACGGACGCGAGCGATCCCGGCCGCGCGACCGCACAGCCGGCTGTGGTCGCTCCGACCGGCCCGGCAGCGACCCGCGCGCCGCTCTCCTCGGGGGCCGCGCCCCGCCCGCGTCCCGACCGACCGGCTCGGCGCGTGGCGGACCTCGCACCGGCCGTCCTCGCCGGCCGGTCGGGGGACACCACCATGGCCCTCGCGTTGCGCCGCGACCGGTCCGCGGTCGCCTACGTGTGCGACGGGGCCGCGGTGGAGGCCTGGTTCTCCGGCCGTGTCACCGAGCGGGCCGCACTGCGCGGCTCGGACGGCGTCCTCACGCTGCGGCGTACGCCCCAGGGCATCCGGGCGGTCTTCAGCCAGCGACGGCACACCTGGGAGTTCGACCTGCGGCGCGCACCCGTGCGGCGCGACCTCGACGACGACGGCGTCCGCCGCCTCGCGCTGGACGGACTCGCCCGATGAGCGCGCCGACCCTGACGCGGCCGCGCACCGGAGCCGGCGCGCTCGGCGTCGGTGTCGTCCTCGGGGTCGGCGTGTCCGTGGCGCTGGGCGTCTATGCCCGGCTGCACGAGCCGACCGGCTACGCCCTCGAGATCCCGGGCTTCTCCCACGGCATGGTCGCGAAGTCGTGGCTGACGAGCGCGGCGATGTTGCTCGGCGTGGTCCAGGTGGTCACCGCGGCCGGGCTGTGGGGTCGGCTCGGTCTGCGCGGCCGGCCGTGGGTCGGCGCCGTCCACCGGTGCGCGGGCCGGCTCGCGTTGCTGCTGGTCGTGCCGGTGGCCGCCCACTGCCTCTACGCTCTGGGCTTCTCCGACGCGACCCCGCGCGTGCTGGTCCACTCGCTGCTCGGCTGCCTGTTCTTCGGCGCCTTCGCGACGAAGATGACCGCGCTGCGCAGCCGCACCCTGCCCGGCTGGGCGCTGCCGCTGCTGGGCGGCGTGGTGTTCGCGATGCTCGCGGGCCTGTGGCTCAGCTCGGCCCTGTGGTTCTTCGCGACGTTCGGCGTGCACCTCTGAGGAGCGCAAGGCGCCACCCCACCCGACTCCTGCTGCGCTGCGGGGACCGAGTGCCCCGCCGGCGGCGTGCGGAGTCCCCACAGCGCAGCAGGAGTCGGGGAGGGGCAGGCGGTGGCCGGGGCCTGAGGCAGCCCGGCGCCCCACCTGAGAGGCGCGCGGCAGGTTCTGAGGTCGGCGCCCTGCGCGTCTGAGGTCGTCGGCCGATGCCCGGGGGGCGCACCGGGCGGCCTACTGGACCCATGGACCTCCAGCAGCTCCCCGTGCTCGCCGGCTCGATCGCCACGACCATCTTCGTGGGCAGCTACCTGCCCATGCTGGTCAAGGCGGTCCGCACCCGCGACCTGTCGTCCTACAGCCGGTCCAGCCTGGTCCTCGCCAACGTCGGCAACCTGGTGCAGACGGCGTACGTCGTCACGCTCCCGGTCGGCCCGATCTGGGGGCTGCACACGTTCTACTTGATCTCGACGGTGTTCATGCTGCTGCTCCACCTGCGTCACACCCGCGAGGAGGAACGAGCGGAGGGACTCCCGGTGAGCGACATGGAGAGGTCCGACACCGAGCAGTGGGAGGCGGAGCTCCGCGCGTCAGCCGTCGAGGCGGCGGGCGGCCGTTAGGTTGGGAGCCACTTCTGAAGTCGGTCGCCACGCCAGGAGCAGCCATGTCCGACGAGAGCCGGTCCCATCCGCGACCGCCAGGCTTGCGCTTCGCGCTGAGTGACTGGCTCCGCCCGCCGCGGCCGCACGGCGAGGCGGTGCAGGGACGCGTCGTCAGCTCGCTGGAGCTCTTCTACGACCTCGTCTTCGTGGTCTTCGTCGCTCAGGTGGCCCATGCGCTGGCTGCGCATCCCGACGCCGTCGGCGTCCGCAACTTCGTCGTGCTCTTCTGCCTGGTCTGGTACGCCTGGCTCAACGGCACGCTCTACCACGACCTCCACGGCAGCGACGACGGTCGGTCACGGCTCTACATGTTCGTCCAGATGTCGCTGATCGCGTTCCTCTCGGTCTATGCGGGCCACGCCGCGGACGACGCCGACGACGGGCGACCGTTCGCGATCCTGCTGGCGGTGCTGATCGTGTGGCTGGCCTACCAGTGGTGGGTCGTACGCCGGCAGGACGACGCCGCGATGGCGCGCACCACGACGCCGTACTTCCTGGGGCTCGCCGGGATCCTGGTCTTCGTCGTGGCCAGCATCGGCGTGGAGTCCGACGGGACCAGGGTGATGCTGTGGGGACTGGGGGTGACCGCCGCGATCGTCGTGCCTCTGATCGGGCCGGCGCTCCGGCGGGGGGAGATAGACCGCGCGTTCCGGATCTCGGGGTCCATGGCCGAGCGCTTCGGGCTGTTCACGATCATCGTGCTCGGCGAGGTGATGGTGGGCGTCGTGGGCGGGCTGAGCGAGGCCGAGCACACCGGCGCCACCACGGCCGTGGGCCTGCTCTGTCTGGGGATCGGCTTCGGCATCTGGTGGAACTACTTCGACTTCGTGGGCATGCGCTCTCCGCGGACCGGGCTGCTGGTCCGGGGCGTGTGGCTGGTCGCCCACCTCCCGCTGTCGATGTCGGTGGCCGCCACCGGGGCCGGCATGGTGAGCCTGATCGAGCACGCCGGCGAGGAGCACACGCCCGCCGGCACGGCCTGGCTGATCGGCGGCTCGGTGGCGCTGCTGTGCCTCTGCCTGGCCGCCCTGGTGACGCTGCTCCCCGAGCGAGCCGGGGTCCGTCGGGTGCCGCTCTCACTCGTGGGCGCGGCGGCCCTGGCCGTCGGCGCCGCGGCCTGGCAGCCTCAGCCGTGGCTGCTCGCGCTGGTGCTCGTGCTGGCGCTGTCGGGCGTGTGGATCGAGTCGTTCGCTCGGCACGCGCGGCTCGGCGACCCGTTCATCGAGTCGCTCCCGGGCCACGGCTGAGCACCGGCGCGGCCCGCCGGCGCAGCAGCACGTCGATCCCCCAGTACGCCGCGGCCACTGCGAGCCCGAAGGCGAGGATCACCGCCAGCGTCGCCGCCACCGAGGCGTAGCCGAGCTCGGCGGCGTTGACGAAGTCGTAGGGGTAGGCGTCGATCACGGCGGCGCGGGCCAGCATCCAGGCGATCCACAGGAGAGGCACGGCAAGGGCCGCAGGGAGGATCCGCCGGTCGATCCAGCCACGAGGACCCCACACCGCCCACACCGCGACGGTGACCAGCGGCGTGGCCACGTGCAGGATCGGGTCGGTGACCTGGGACCAGCCGGTGATGACGGCGGTCGGGGCCAGCAGCAGCTGGTAGACGATCGCGGTCACGGTGATCATCAGGAGCGCGTCCAGCCGCAGCACGCGTCGCAGGGTGGTGTCGCGGCCAGGCGCCAGGGCGAGCAGGGTCACCGAGATCGCGACCACGACGTTGGACCAGATCGTGAAGTAGCTGAACGTGTCGGTGAGCCGCGCGAGCGCGCCGGCGGCGCCCTCGGGGTGGCCGCCGTACAGACCGGGCTCGGGCGGCAGCTCGTCGTACCAGCCCATCCCGGAGAGGAAGGCCGTCAGCACGACCCCGAACCAGGCGACGGCGGCGTTGACGGCGTACGCCGCCCGCGCGCGCGGAGACGGCCCGGCCGCCAGGTGCTCGGTCACCCTCGGAGTATGGAGGCTCGGCCCCGCGACATCCAGAGCGCGCCCACGCCGCCCGGGCGTCGGCGTAGGGTGCCCGCCATGCTGGAGATGCGTCCCGGGTGCGAGTGCTGCGACCGTGACCTGCCCGCCGACCGGGAGGGGGCGGTCATCTGCAGCTACGAGTGCACCTGGTGCGCCGACTGCGCAGCGGCCTGCCTGGGAGGCCGCTGCCCCAACTGCGGCGGCTCGATGCTGCCCCGGCCGCCCCGGGCCCGCGCCCGGTGGGCCGATGCTCCGCCCTCGACGACGCGGGTCCACCAGCCCGGGCTGCACCGGCCCCGGCGCCTGCAGTAGGCCCGTCCTCACCGAAAACCCGGTGCGCTCCTCCGACGCGCCGTCGTACAGTCCACCGCTGGTGAGATCAGTGGCAGGGGCGGGCTTCCGCCCCCGTCCCACGCGTCGTACCTCACCACCGCACCTCTGCGACAGGTAGCGGGGAGATCACTCCCTCGTCGGTTCGACTCCGACTCCGCGCGGTGGTGGCCGGTGGAGATGCACGTCGGCATGCCTTGCGGTCGGGCCCGGTCAGCACGACGGACCCGCACCCCGCGTGCCGACGTGGCCGCCCGCCACCACCGCACCCGCAGTCCCGCACCACGACAAGCCACGAAGACGCTCGGCGACGACACGACCAGAAGGAGGTAGCCGAGATGACGATCACGAACACCCTGGGTTCGCTCCTGCGGATCCCCACCCTGCCCGTGCAGACCTGGCAGGTCTGCCTCGAGCGCGTCCCCGGCAAGCCCACCGTCGTGCTCGGCGCCGGCATGCACGTGCGTCGCCGGCGCGCGACCTACCAGCTGCTCGATCTGCGCGAGCAGGTCGTCACCGTCGCGCCCCAGGAGGTCCTGACCGCGGACGGCGTGACCGTGCGGGTGACGGCGTTCGCCCGTTGGGCGATCGGCGACCCGGTGGCCCACACCGAGCGGGTGGCCGACCCGGTGGGCTGGGTCTACGTCGCGATCCAGCTCGCGCTGCGCGAGGCACTGGCCGAGCGTGAGGCCGAGGCGCTGGTCCGTGGGCCGCGGGCGACGCTGCCCGACGCGACCGTCGAGCAGCTGCGCGTCGGCGCGGCCGAGGTGGGCGTCCGGCTGGTCGAGGTCGTGGTGAAGGACGTCGTGCTGCCGCTCGACCTGCGGTCGGCGTACGCCGAGGTCGTGGTCGGCCGGCAGCGTGCGGTCGCCCAGCTCGAGGCGGCGCGTGCCGAGACCGCCGCGCTGCGGTCGATGGCCAACGCGGCCAAGCTGCTCGACGCGCACCCGGCGCTCGCGCGGCAGCGGCTGGTGCAGGCGCTGCCCGTGGGCTCGCGCGTGGAGCTGGTGCACGACGCCGAGTGAGGCGGCACCGGGCAGGGGGGACGGCGGGCGGCCGTCGTACCCCCTCTCGCGCGTGGGGAACCGCCGGCTCCCGCGGCGCGTCCCACCCGCATGAGCCGTCGACTCGCCGCCTTGCTCGTCGTGCTGGCCGGCATGGCGTTCGCGCCCCTTCCGGGGCAGCCGGCCGCCGCGTCGTGCGCCGCCCCGTCCCTGGACGTGGAGCGCGGGGCGGTCCTCGAGATCGGGGCCCCGACCACGGTCGAAGGGCGCTACTTCTCGGACGGGTGCCGGGACAGCATGGGCTGCACGTCGACGTTCGGCTGCTCCTCCTGCGAGTACGACGACCCGGAGCCGACCCCGACCCAGGACATCGAGCTCACGCTGGTGCAGGGTGGCCGCTCCTGGAGCCTGGGGACGGTCGACGCCGCGGCGGGAGACGCCTTCGGCACCGCGAGCTGGGAGGTCGTCATCCCCGCGCAGGCACGCCCGGGCCACGCGCGGTTGGAGGCCGGCGACGCACAGCCGGTGCAGATCCGGCTCCGCTGACCCCTCCCCACCGCTGACCCCTCGGTGAGGGTGGGCTCCGGGGCCGAGGCTGACGCGACCGCCGTCGGGGCCCTACGCTGCCTGACATGGCCACGCTCGTGCTCACGCTCATCGGGAGCGACCGCGCCGGACTGGTGTCGGCCGTCTCGCGGGTGATCCAGGAGCGCGGTGGCAGCTGGGAGCGCAGCCAGATGGCCCACCTCGCGGGCACGTTCGCCGGCGTCGTGGAGGTGCGGGTGCCCTCCGCGCAGGCAGACGCGCTGGTCGCGGACATCGAGGGACTCACGGACGAGGGCCTGCGGGTGACCGTCGAGCGGACGAGAGCGGAGCCGCCACCGGCCGAGGAGCCCGCCGGCCGGATGACCCTCCAGCTCGTCGGGGCCGATCGGCCCGGCATCGTCACGGAGGTGTCGACGCTCCTTGCCGAGCACGGCGTGAACGTCGAGGAGCTGGCCACCCAGGTCGTCGAGGCGCCGATGGCGGGTGGCACCCTCTTCGAGGCCCACGCCGTGGTCGGCGTACCTGCGGGGGCCGATGCCGCGGCGCTCAGGTCCGCGCTCGAGGCCCTGGCCGACGAGCTGATGGTCGACCTCGACCTGCACCCCGGCGACTGACCGCGGACGACCGAGGTCGCCCGAAAACCGGGCGACTCCGTCGGCGGCTCCTGCCAGACTCGAAGGCGATGCCCTCGACGACCGCCACCACCGTCCGCGCCGTCCTCCACCACTACCGCCCACCCTCGCCGCTGGCGGGTCGGCTCGCCCGCCAGTCGCTGCTCTTCTCGCTCGGCAACGGCACGTTCATGACCGGCTCCGCCGTGTTCTTCACCCAGATCGTCGAGCTGACCGCCGCCCAGGTCGGCCTCGGCCTCACGATCGCCGGCGTCGCGGCGTTCGCCGCGGCGCTGCCGATGGGCAAGCTGGTCGACCGCTACGGTCCCAAGCGGATGTGGGCGCTGAGCGCGGCCGGTCAGGCGTCGCTGTTCGCGGTGTGGCCGTTCATCGACGGCTTCGCCGGCTATGTCGCGATGGCCGTGGTCATGGACGTCGTGGGTGCGCTCGGCGGCGCCGCCTACGGCGCCTACACCATCGACGTCCTGCCCCCCGACGAGCGGGTTCGCTCGCGGGCCTACATGTACTCCGCCCTCAACGTCGGCTTCACCCTCGGCTCGCTGGTCGGTGGCATCGCGCTGGCCTTCGACTCGCTTGCGGTGCTGCGGCTGGTGCCGTGGTTCACCACGGTGGCCTTCCTCGTCAACGCGTTCGCGGTGATGGGCCTCCCCAACGCCTCCCACGACGAGCGCTCGCCCGAGGAGCGCCGCACCAAGCTGCCCGGGCCGGGTCCCCTGCGCAACCCCGGCTGGATAATCACGACGTTCTTCGTGGGCGTGCTGTGGACCAACCAGGTGCTGCTCAACATCGTGATCCCGCTGTGGCTGGTGGAGAAGACAGACGCGCCCCACGTCCTGCTGGCGTTCCTGTTCGGCACCAACACGGTGATGTGCATCTTCCTCCCGATGGCGGCCTCCCGGGGGGTCAGAGACGTGACCACCGCGCTACGTGCGATCCGGATCTCCGCGGTCTTCTTCGTCGTGTCCTGCCTGATCACGCTCGCCACCCACGACACGGTGGGCTGGCTCACCATCGCCCTGGTCTGGCTGGGTCACGTCACGGTGACCGGGGCCGAGCTCTACCTGTCGGCGGCCACCTGGTCCTTCGAGGCCGAGCTGATGGATCCCCGGCGGCGTGGGGACTATCAGGGCGCCTCCGAGTTCAGCAGCACTCTCGGCAAGGTGTGGGCGCCGGCCGTCTTCACCTTCCTTGCGATGAACTGGGGGGCCGCCGGCTGGCTGCTCATCGCCGCCTGCATCGTGGTGGCGACCATCGGGCTGCACCCGGCGAGCCGGGCCGCCCAGCAGTTCCTCCGCCGGCACGGCCCCGACCCTGATCGTGACGCCGATGACGACCTCGTCCGGCCGGCGCCGCACGTCGAGGAGCGCCGGTGAGCATCGCCCGCCGCACGCTCGTCACCCTGCCGCTGGCAGGTGTCGCGGCGCAGGCCACGGCGCGCGCGACGTCGCCTGCCCCGCGCGCCCGCCGCCCCGACGTGATCGTGGTCGGTGCCGGTCTGGCCGGTGTGGCCGCGGCGCGCGCGCTCGTCGACGCGGGTCTCTCGGTGAGGGTGCTCGAGGCCCGGCAGCGGGTCGGGGGTCGCATCCACACGAGCCGGCGGTGGCCCGACCTGCCCGTCGACCTGGGTGCGTCCTGGATCCACGAGAGCGCGGGCAACCCGCTCTCGGCCGTGGCCGCCGACGCGGGGCTCGCCACCGTCGCCACGCGGTACTCCAGCGCCGTGACGATCGATGCCCGGCTCGGCCCGATCGACACCGGGCCGGGCTCGGACTACCGACGGGTGACCAGCGACGTGCGCCGCGCGTTCCGCAGTGGCTACCGAGCGCCCCGCGACCGATCCGTCCGGAGACACGTCGAGGAGTCCCTGGGCTACGACGCCCTGCACGGGCTCGAGCGCCGGTTGGTCAACCACCAGCTGGTGAGCCTGGTCGACGACGAGTACGCCGGCGACTCGGCCGAGCTGTCGTCGTACTACTGGGACAGCGTGGGCTCCTACGCCGGGCCCGACCGGGTCGTCCCGAGCGGCTACGACGGGCTCGTCTCACATCTCGCCGCCGGACTCGACCTGCGGCTGGGCACCGTCGTGCGCCGGATCGAGCAGTCGCGCGACGGCGTCGCGGTCAGCACCGCGACCCAGACGTTCCACGCGCGGCGGGTCGTCGTGACGCTCCCGCTGGGGGTGCTCAAGGCCGGTGCCGTCCACTTCGCGCCGACGCTCCCGGCGCCGCATCGTCGGGCGATCGGCGCCCTCGGCATGGGCATCGGCACGCTCGGCAAGGTGTGGCTGCGCTTCCCGGGCGTCTTCTGGGACGACGTCGACTGGATCGAGCACGTGGCGCTGGCCCGTGAGCGCGGTCGCTTCCATCAGTGGTTCAACGCGGCACGGGTGACCGCCGGCCAGCCGCTGCTGTGCGGGTTCCTCGGGGGTGCCGCCGCGGTCGCCGCGGAGCGTCGCACCGACGACGAGGTGGTGGCCGATGCGCTGGGTGCGCTGCGACGCATCTACGGGGGTGCGGTCACCGACCCGCTCGCCTGGCAGATCCCTCGGTGGAGCCGCGACCGGTTCGCCCGGGGCTCCTACTCCTTCAACGCCGTCGGGTCGACGCCCGCCATGCGCACCGATCTCTCGACGCCCGTGGGTCGGGTGTTCTTCGCCGGCGAGGCGACGCATCGGCGGTTCTTCGCCACCGCGCACGGGGCCTACCTCTCGGGGCGGCGCGCGGCCGCCGAGGTGCTCGCCCCGTCCTGACCCTCACAGGCGCTCCACAGCGCTGGGCCATCGCGTGCACGGGCCGGCCGACGACTCTTCAGGTCGACCCATCCTCACGACCAGGAGTCCTCCCATGCGCTTCCGCCGAACCATCGCCACCGCCCTCACCGTCGTCGCCCTCTTGGGCCTCGCCGCCTGCAGCCTCGGGGACGACGAGGCCACGACGTCCTCGACCACCTCGTCCTCCACCACCGACACCTCCGGCCGGACCGGTGACCAGTCCGGTGACCAGCCCGGCAGCCAGACAGCGCCCGCCGGGGGTGGCCCGGGCGGGTCGGTCGACCCGTCGTCGGTCACGACCGAGGACCAGCTGGTGGCGCTCATCCAGGAGGCCTACGGCGACGCGTCGCTGGGCCTGCACCGTGGCCACCAGCCCGTCGAGGACGTGCTCAACGAGGTGCTCGGCATCAGCCACGACGAGCTGCACGTGCGGATGGAGGAGCAGGGACAGAACCTGGCCGCCGTCGCGGAGGACCTCGGCATCGACCCGCAGACCCTGATCGACGCTCTGGTCGACTCCTGGAGCCCGGCCATCGACAATGCCGTCGCGGCAGGGGCCATCACGGAGGCCCAGGCCGACGACTACCTCGCTGCCCTGGAGGACGCCTTCACGTTCCGGGTGACCTGGGACGGCCAGGAGGAGACGCCCACGGCCACGGCGATCGATGCCTGACCGACGGTGGGCGCGGCGGGCACTCGCCGCGCTGGCGCTCGGCGTCGCGAGCCTCGGCGTACTGCTGCCGAGCGCGGCGTCGGCCCACAGCCTCGACAGTACGACGGTCTCGGTGCACGTCGCCGAGGACCGGGTCGACGCGACGCTCACGCTCCCGCTGCAGACCCTCGCCGAGGCCCTGGGGACCGACGAGGTCGACACCGGTGACGCCCTCGCCTACGTCACCGACCACCTGACGGTGACCGGTGCCGACGGTGCCACGTGGGCCGACACCGTGACCGACTCGGCGACGCGCACCGTCGACGGCATCGAGTCGCTGGTCGTCGACGTCGCCTTCGACAGCGGGTCGGCCGACACGTCGTCGTTCGTCGTGTCGTACGACGGCATCCTCGAGGCCGTGCCCGGACACGAGGCAGTGGTGGTGCTCACCGACGCCGCGGGCGACGTGTCGACGCCGGGCGTCATCGACGCCGTGGGCGAGAGTGTGACGATCGGGGACGCGACGGCGACCTCGACCGGGCTGGTGGACATGGTCGGCTTCGGGCTGCACCACGTCCTCGCCGGTGCCGATCACCTGTTGTTCCTGGTCGTGCTGCTGCTGCCGGCGCCCCTGCTGGTCGCGTCGGGACGCTGGCAGGGCCGTCGCCCGCTGCGGTCGACGCTGCACCAGGTGCTCCACGTCGTCACCGCCTTCACCCTCGGCCACTCCCTCACCCTGATCGCCGCCGGCCTCGGGCTGGTCGACGTCCCCACCCGCGCGGTCGAGGTGCTGATCGCGATCTCGGTGGGCGTCGGCGCCATGCACGCGATGAGACCGCTGGTCCGGCGCGGCGAGGTCCTGATCGCAGGAGCGTTCGGGCTCGTGCACGGACTCGCCTTCGCGGCCATCCTGGGCGAGCTCGGGGCGCGGGGCGCGGACGGCGTACTGCCGCTGCTCGCGTTCAACCTCGGCGTCGAGCTCGCGCAGCTGCTGGTCGTGCTGCTGGTCTTCCCGTCGATCCTCCTGTTGTCGCGCACCCGCTTCCTCCGGCCGGCGCGGCTCGTCGGCGCGTCGCTCGCGCTCGCCGCGGCCGTCGCCTGGGCGCTCGACCGCCTCGGCGTCGTCGGCGACCCCCTCGCGGATGCCGAGCAGTCGCTGGTGGATCATCCCTGGTGGGTGGTCGCCGCCGCGGCTGCCCTGGCGGTGGTGCTCGCCGCCGTCGATGTGCGGGCGGTCGTCGTCTCGCCCGCGCGGGTACGCGTCGCGGACGAGGGGTAAGACTGGAGACAGCAACCCACGAGGAGGCCCCATGCGCCAGCTGGTCGTCACGCAGTTCATCTCCCTCGACGGCGTCGTCGACTCGCCCGGTGGCGGCGACCACCCGCGGGCGGGGTGGACGTTCAAGGACGTCCCCTTCGAGGCGGCGGCCTACGAGCTCAAGGGCCGGGAGCAGGAGGAGGCCGGCGCGCTGCTCGTCGGCCGGCGGAGCTGGCAGGAGTTCCACGAGGTCTGGCCGACGATGCCGGAGTTCGAGCGCTACAACGCGATCCCGAAGTACGTCGTCTCGACGAGCCTGACCGACGACGAGGTCGCGGCCAGCCCGTGGCAGCCGATGACCGTCCTGCGCTCGCTCGACGAGGTGGCGGCCCTGAAGGACACGGAGGGTGGCGAGCTGCAGGTCCACGGCAGCCCGACCCTGGCCCAGGGGTTGGCCGCCGCGGGGCTGGTCGACCGCTACCACCTGCTGGTCTTCCCGCTCGTCCTCGGCGGCGGCAAGCGTCTCTTCCCCGCGGACGGCGGGGGCTTCGCGTCGCTCGAGCTGGTCGAGCACGACACCTATGCCAACGGGATCCAGAAGATGTGCTTCCGGGTGGCCGGCTGACCCTGCCTGACGAGTCGTGTGCCCCAGCCGTCCTGGTCTCAGCGGGAGCCAGGCACACGACCCCGCGGCGTCAGGCTGAGAGAGCGCGCCGGAAGGCCATCCGGGCGTGCTGCCAGGCACCACGCCGCTCCGGGAGGTCGGCGAGCACCGGGGTCAGCTGCGCCGAGAAGTCGATGCTGGCCTCGCGCGGCAGGAGGCTCGGCAGGTTGTCGATCGCGATCACCCGCAGCGGCGAGCGGCCGCCCACGACACGCACCGGCGCCGACCAGGAGGTGACCGCACGATTGACGGGCAGCAGGTTGTGCTCGTTGGTCACATCGCAGGTCACGTCGGCGACCACGGCCAGCCGCCGCTCGGCCTCGAGGTCCTCGGGCCGCACCAGTGGTGTCGCCGGACCCGTGGAGGCCACGCAGTTGACCAGCAGGTCGTGCGACAGCAGCGCAGCACGGTCCAGGTGGGTGGTCTCCTGCCGGTCCCAGCGCGTCAGCGTCGCTCCGGCCGCCGCGAGCGCGTCGCACGCGCCGGTGCCGCTGCGCCCGCGGGAGCCCACGACCAGCGCGCGCTCGGGCTCTTCGGAGAGGTCGGTCAGCGCGGCGTCCAGTGCTTCGCGCGTCATCGGCGCCAGCGGCGCCACCAGCCCGCCGCGTGACTCCAGGACGCCGAGCGCCGCGCCGACGTATCCGGCCCAGTAGCCGAACGCGACCACGCGCCGACCACCCATCGTGAGGTACTCCACGTCGAGCAGCTCGCCGCCGCCCCGGCGAAACCGGTCGAGCACGTCGGCGCCACCCTCCTGCCCGCGGAACGCGTGCGCGAAGTAGACGTGGGTGTGGCGGAGCTCGGCGGGCTGCTCCGGCAGCTCCTTGATGCCGATGACGACCGCGTCGCCGGGCGCGTCGACCCACGAGCCGCCGGGTGCGGGCTGACATCCGGCCGCCAGGTAGTCGGCGAGCGTGAAGACCCGGGTCTCCGACCCCTCCACCGTGACCCGGAAGCCCTGCTCGACCAACCGCGCGGCGTCGTCGGGGACGATCGGCGCGCGTTGCTCGGTCGCGCGGGCCTCGGCGCGCAGCCACAGGTGGAGTCCGCTCACGCGGCCGACCCTAGCCGGGCCGGCCCTCCCCCCGACTCCTGCTGCGCTGTGGGGACCGAGTGCGCCGCCGGCGGCACCCTCAGTGCCCACAGCGCAGCACCAGTCGGGGAGACCAGGGGCAGGGGAGGGCAGGGAGGGCGGAGAGGCCGGCCCTCAGCCGGAGTGCGTCGTGACGCCGTACGCCGATCTGCTGGCCAGCGCCCAGCGCGACAGCGGCTGGGCGACCAGCGCCGAGGCCAGCACCACGCCGCCCATGGCGACCCAGCCGAGCCGTCCGCCGTGCACGCAGAGCACCGTGACCAACGGGGGACCGACGATGTTGATGAGTGCGAAGCCGAGGCTGGAGAAGCCTTGGTACTGGCCCTGGCGCTCGTGCGGCGCCAGCCCCATCTGCAGCCCCCACTGCCCGCCGGAGCCGATCATCTCCCCGGTGACGTGCACCAGCGCGCCGGCCAGCAGGACCCCCACGCCGACCCACCGGGGTGCCCCGTCGGCCAGCCCGATCAAGGAGAAGCCCAGCGCGATCAGCACGCCGCCACGCAGCAGCGCCCGCGCGCCCGTCGTCACCGAGTCCGCCGATCGCGAGAGCCGCACCTGCAGCAGCGCGACGAGCACGGTGTTGACGAGCAGCAGGACCGCGACCATGACGGTCGGCACGTGGGTCCGCTGGGAGATGAAGAGCGCCAGGCCCAGCTCGGCGGCCACGAAGTGCAGGGAGAACATGGCGGTCGTCAGCGACACCGCGACGTAGGGCACGTCGCGCAGCACCGCCATCCGGGGCTCGCCGTCGCCGCGCCGATAGGGCGGGAGGTGCTCCAGCCGGGTGGAGTTCCACGCCGCGAAGCCGGTGAGCAGGCCGGCGACGACGAACACGGCGACGTACGCCGGGTCGGTGTCGACCAGGAGCGCCACCCCGCCCATCACCGAGCCGAGGGCGATCGCCGAGTTGGTGACGGCCCGCAGATAGGCCTTGAACTGGACCCCCCGCCCGCCGCGCGCCACCTGCGCGATGACGCCGTTGCGCACGGAGTTGGCCGCGGAGCTCAGGGCCGCGTCCAGACCGAGGAGGACGGCGAGGGCGAGGGGACTGCGGGCGAGCACGGGCAGGGGCGTCGCCAGCGCGGAGGCGAGCATGACCCATGCCAGCACCTCCCGCGGCCCGTGCTCGTCGCCGAAGTGGCCCGCCGGGAGGGCCACCAGCAGCGCCGCGGCCGACGCCACGGAGATGGCGAGCGCCACCTGTGCGGCGGAGAAGCCGAGGTGCCGCGTGAAGTAGATGGCGGAGGTGCTCATCACCGCTCCGCCGCCGAACCGTGTCGCGAAGGACCCGAGTGCCAGCACCCGCAGCTGAGGGTCGACCGGGATCCCCCGGCGGGTCAGCGGCGCGACCTCCTGCGACATGGGCCTCCTCTTTATCTTGATGTCAAGATAGTCCGGCGCATCGCCGCGACCAAGTGGGTTTCCGGGAGCGGGGCACGTCCTCGCCTAGCCTGCCGCCATGGCGTACTACGAGAAGCGGCTCACGGGAGACCCCGACGCGTTCGTCGCCCACGTGGAGGACCAGATCCTGGCGGGCAGCGTGAGCGCCGACGGCGAGGCTGCCGTCGACCACAGGCTGGGCGACGCCCGGATGATGATGCGGGTCTATGAGCGCTACAGCGCCTTCAGCGGCAGCCGGGTGAGCCTGTCGCTCAGCGTGCTGGCCGTGGAGGGGCAGCTGTCGGTGGCGGCGGTGACGTCGGGTGGGAGCCGGGCGATCTTCTTCAAGCTCGACACCGTCGGTGAGGGGACCTTCATGGACCAGGCGGTCGCCGCCATCGAGTCGTACGCCGGCTGAGTGTCGCGGGCTAGCATGCCGTGATGGACGCGGGAGCGCTCGGCGCTCTGCTGCACCGACACGCGCTGGACCACCAGGTGCCCGGGGCCGTCCTGGGCGTACGCCGCGACGGGGAGTCCGTGGTCGCGTGCCACGGCGTGGCCGACGTGCGGACCCGCGCGGCCGTGACGACCGGCACCCGCTTCGGCATCGGGTCTCTCACCAAGGCGGTCGTGGCCACCGCGCTGGTCCTGGCCGAGGCCGACGGTCGGCTGCGTCTCGACGACCTGGTCGAGACGCTCGTCCCGGAGCTCGACGGGTGCCCGTGGGCCGGCCGCGCCACGGTGCGCGCGCTGATGTCCGGGCGCTCGCGGATCCCGCTGACCGCAGCGACCGAGTTCGACGGGCTCGACGCGCGGGACCCCTCACCGCAGGCTCTCGCCAGGATGCTGCGCACGGCCGCGCAGAACCTGCCCGGCGACCCCGGCCCGGATCAGTGGTCCTACTCCAACCTGGGCTGGTGCGTGGCGGGCCGGGCGCTGGAGTCGGCGACCGGCGTTCCGTTCGAGCAGGCGCTTCATCAGTGGCTGGGCCCCGCCTGCGGATGGACGCCGTACAGCGATCTCACGGGCGAGGCTCGGCGCGCGACCGGTCACGACACGACCGGTGGTGTCTCGACACCCGTCCCTCCGCTGACCGGTCGCGCGTACGCGCCGGCCGGGACCACCCTGATCGCCACCGCCGACGAGCTGCTCGCCTTCGCCGAGCACCACCTCGCCGACGCACGCCTCGCGACGATGCGCGAGAGCGGCACCGCCCTGGCGATCCGCGGCTGGTTCGACGCCTGGTGCCTCGGCTGGGGTCGGTTCGACTGGCCGGGCGGGACCGCGTGGGGATGGGACGGAGTCCTCCCCGGCGAACGGGCGACGCTGCGGCTCCTGCCCGAGCAGCGCACGGCGGTCGTGCTGCTCACGAACGGCGACCGCGGCCGCGCGCTGGCTGCCTCGGCGCTGACGGAGCTGATGCCGGAGCTCTGTGGCGTGTCTCCGCCGGACCATCCCGCCCACGCGGAGATCCGGGCCGAGCCGCTCGACAAGTACGCCGGCCGGTATGCGTGGCCGGACCTGGCCATGACGGTCACCGTCGAGTCCGACCACCTGCAGCTGCTCGAGGACGGGACCTCTGCTCGTCCCGCGTGGCCGCTGGGTGAGGGCGTCTTCCTGCTCGACAGGGACGACCCCGACCTGACCACGATGACCTTCGGGCCCGACGACGAGTCGGGGCGACCGACGGCGCTCTATCGCATGCTGTGGGGCTTCCCCCGGCAGGACCAGGAGGGCGGAAGATGAGGGCGGATCTCGGCGGTCTCGGCCTGTGGTTCGACGTGGACGGGGCGGGACTGGTCGCCGCCGGCGACGGATGGCGGGAGCAGCCGACCGTCGTCCTGCTCCACGGCGGCCCGGGCAGCTTCGACCACAGCTACTTCAAGCCGGACTTCGGCGCGCTCACGGATCTCGCCCAGGTGGTCTACGTCGACCTGCGCGAGCACGGGCGCTCGGACTGGGGCGACGCCGCCACCTGGACCTTCGAGGCCTGCGCCGACGACGTACGGCGTCTGTGCGACCACCTCGCGATCGAACGGCCGATCGTCCTGGGGCACTCCATGGGCGGCCCGGTCGCGCTGCTCTACGCCGCGCGGCATCCCGGGCACGCCGGCGGACTGGTGATCCAGTCGGGCTTCGCCCGCTGGGACCATGCCCGACTGGTGGCGGGCTTCCGCCGCGTGGCGGGCGAGGAGGTCGCGGCGCTGGCGGACCGCTCGTACGGCGGGGAGGACGTCGCCGACGACGAATGGGCGCGCGTCTATGCGGCGTTCGGTCGGGTCCCGCACGAGGCACGGCGGAGCGCCCGCCCCCGCAACGAGGCTCTCAACCATCGAGGCATGGACCTGATCCGGGACCTCGACGTGACCTCGCTGCTGGGACGCGTCCACACCCCGACCCTCGTCAGCGTCGGCGAGCTCGACCCCGTGACTCCCGTCGCTGCCGCCGAGGAGATCGTCGCGGCGCTCCCGGCAGGATCCGCGCGCCTCGAGGTGGTGGCCGGTGCCGGCCACTTCCCCTGGCTCGATGCGCCGGAGAGGTACTGGGACGCGCTCCGCGCCTTCATCCGCGAGATCAGTGGATGACGTGCACTGTCGTCGTTCGTGGGCCCAGTCCGTGGGCTCAGTCGTCGCTCGCGAGCACCAGGTCGATGTCGTTGTCGCCGACGGCCAGCTTCGTGGTGTTGTCGAAGCGGACGTCGATCTCCTCGTTGCCCTCGACGGCGGTGTCGCCGCAGATGCTGACCGGCAGCTTGGTGGCCCGGGTGCCAGCGGCGAAGGTCAGGGTCCGGGTGCCGAACGTGACGTAGTCCGAACCCGGCTGCGCGGTGCCGTAGGTCCCGCCACCGGGCAGCGGCACGCTGGTGTAGTCGACGGCGTCGACGGTGCTGGCGGTGGCCACGGCGCGGTCGGTGAGCACCGACACCTGGTAGGTCAGGCAGCCCTGATCGGGCTCCGGCATGACCTGGTTGGGCAGCAGGAGCAGCGGCTTGGTGTGCGCGGCCGGCGCCGTGTCGTCGTCGGCGAGCACCAGGTCGATGTCGTTGTCGCCCACGGTGAGCTCGGTGTCGTCGAAGCGGACGTCGATCTCCTCGTTGCCCTCGGGCACGGTGTCGCCCTTGAGCTTGACGGTGAAGCGCGCCACCTGCTGCCCGGGCTTGAAGGTGAGGCGGAACGGCGAGAAGGCCACGTAGTCCTGGCCGGGCCTCGCGGTGCCGTAGGTCTGCCCGCCACCGCCGGGGACCGGCGTCGTGCTGAAGTCGACGACCTGGACGGACACCGCGTGGTCCAACGGGTTCGGCTCGGAGAGGCCGACGTTGACGACGAAGGCGCCCTTCCCGGCGTTCCCCTCCGCGACCACCATGTTGGGCAGCAGCAGGGTGGGCGCCGCGGGCGCGGTCGCGTACGTCGGCCCGGTGGCGAGCGCCGCCAGGGCGGGGAGGGCGGCGAGGGCGGCCACGACGGCGGCGGCCTGGACACGGGCTGTCTGACGGGTCATGTCGGTGTAGGAACGCCGATCCCCCGGCTGGATACGTCGCGCCGGGTCCGATACTGGACCCATGCACACCCGTCGCGCGCTGGTCCGCCGGCCCTCGCCGCGCCTCGCCGAGGGCCTGCTCACCCACCTCGAGCGCGCCGAGGTCGACGTCGACCTCGCCTTCCGGCAGTGGGAGTCCTACGTCGCCGCTCTGCGTGACGCCGGGTGGTCGACGCGCGAGGTCGCGCCGGCCGAGGACTGCCCCGACTCCGTCTTCGTCGAGGACACGATGGTCGTCTACGGCGACCTGGCGGTGATCGCGCGCCCGGGTGCCGAGGAGCGCCGGGCCGAGGTGGAGGCCGCCGAGGAGGCGGTGCGCGAGGAAGGTTACCGGACCGCGCAGATCGAGGCGCCCGGCACCCTCGACGGAGGGGACGTCCTCAAGCACGGCGGCACGGTGTGGGTCGGCCTGGGCGGCCGCACCAACCAGGACGGGTTCGACCAGCTGCGCTCCCAGCTGGAGCCGCTGGGCGCCGACGTGGTCGGCGTACCCACGACGAAGGTGCTGCACCTCAAGTCCGCCGTCACCGCTCTGCCCGACGGCACCGTGATCGGGTTCGCGCCCCTCGTCGACGCCCCCTCGGTGTGGGGCGACCGCTTCCTCGGGGTGCCCGAGGAGTCCGGCGCCCACGTCGTGCTGCTCGGCGCCGACCACGTGCTGCTCGCCTCGTCGGCGCCGCGGACGGCGGCGCTGCTGCACCGACGCGGCTTGCGGGTGAGCCGGGTCGACATCTCCGAGTTCGAGAGGCTCGAGGGCTGCGTCACCTGCCTCTCGGTCCGCCTGCGCGGCCGCCCCGGCTGACCGTCCCCTCGGGGTCATGGAGATCACACCCGCGACGAGGGTCGCGGAATCGTTGACGGATCAACCTCTGACGTAGCGTTTCCGTCGGCGATTCCACCAAGAGAGGTACGACTTCGAAGGGCCCCACCGGGGAGAAGTACGACGGCATCTGGGGGTCGGCGAGCGCCGCGTGACGCGGCTCGAGCCCGGCCGCGTCGCCACCCAACTGTCATCCGCTCCCGACCGGTGCCGGCCCCGTCAGGCCGGCTCGTGCCTGCCATGAACTCGCTGCTGTCTGCCCTCTTCCTCGCCCTCCTCACCGTCACCAGCGTGGTGCTGTCGGTGCCCCAGCTGCTCCGGCTCGTGCGCCGCGGCGACGCCGCCGGGCTGTCCGCGACCTCGTTGCTGTTCGGCGCCGCCAACTACACGGCGTGGAACGTCTACCTCCTGCACGCGCACGCCTGGGGGCTGTTCGTGGCCAACCTGCTCGCGACGCTCGTGTGGTACGCCGTCTGCGCGCTGGCGCTGCGCCAGCTGCGCCCGGCCGCCTCCTGGTGGCTGCCGACCGCGTGGGCCGTCGGCCTGGTCTCGCTGATGGTGGTCGCGCCGGCTCTGCTCGGCCCCGTGCTCGGGCTCGGGTCGCTCCTCACCTACACGCCGCAGGCCGTGGGCGTCTGGCGGGCGGTCTCGTTGGTCGGCATCTCGCCGACCACCTGGTCGCTGACGGCGCTCGAGGGCCTGGTGTGGCTGGGCCAGAGCCTGCGCGACGGGCTGGCGGGCGGGGTGCTGTCGGGGCTGATCGCGACGGTCGCCGCCGCGAGCGTGCTGGCCGCCATCGCCTGGCGCGGGCCGTCCGGTCCGCCCCCGTCGTCGGGGTCCCCGGAGCCCCGCGTCCCGCCCTCGGGCCGTCGTACGACGCTCGGTCTGGCCGCCTGACCTCCGGGTCGTGTGCCTGTGCTGTCCCACCTCGAGCGGGGGCCAGGCACACGACCCCTCAGGCGGGGGAGTCGAGGCGCTCGCGGAGGCCCGCCGCCATCCCGGCGATCGTCAGCAGGTCGAACCAGTCGCCGACGCTGCCGGCGAGTCGCGGATGGCGGACGCCGCCGAGCCGCAGGCGCAGCCGGACCCTCGTGGCGTCGAGCCGATCGGGGTCCAGCCGGATCGCCCAGCTGACGTCGGTGTGGCCCCGCCTGGAGGTGTAGACCAGCGTCCGGGGGGGCTCCACGACGGCCACCGTGAACGTCTCGTGCGCGCCGCCGTAGTCCGGGATCACGTCGCCCACCGCCAGCCGCTGCCATCGGGGGTCGACGGAGCGAGTGGCCCGACGGCTCCGGGGGACAGCCCGCTCCACCGACCGGGGGAGGTACCAGCCCGCGCGCCGCTTGCCGAGCTGCACCACCCACGGCCACACGACGGCCGGCTCGCCGGGGACGGTGAAGGCGCGGTCCATCACGACGCCTGCGTCGGGCACCAGCTCGTCGCCCGGCAGGTCGGCGACCACCTCGTCGGCCGTCGCCTCGACCGCCGCCAGCGCGGCCCGCAGACCCTGGGGCGTCATCCGGGCCGCTCGGTCAGCAGCCGGGGCTCTTGATGATCCGCTTGGCGAACTGCTTGTTCCAGACCACGCCTGCCTGCGTCACTCGCTTGCCACGGGCCTGGATGAACATCGCGTGCGTGCCGTGAGGTCCGACCTCGTACCAGCCGTGGGTGTACTGCGACCGGGCCTTCACGGCGTCCGGACCCATCAGCGTCAGCGCCCGGTGGACCCGCATCCCCGGGTGGATGCCGTGGGGCACGTGGATGTTGCGCGTGTAGCCGCTCAGGTAGGCGACCTGGATCGTGTCGAGGTCGTAGTCGAAGCCCGCCAGGGGGTGCCCGATGAAGAGCCGGCGAGGGGCCGGGTAGACGCTGGGACTGCCGCCGCAGCCGTCGTACGCCTCGAGGCCGAGCTTGTCGGCAGCCTCCTTGATCGTCATGTGGAAGCGGATGCCCTTCTCGTTCCAGCCGGCCCAGCCGACGTGCGCCGGTCGGCGCTGACCGGCCTGAGCGGCAGTCGCGGGCCCCACGACGGCGGCGAGAAGGAGGGGCAGCAGCAGGGCCACCGCGAGCGGGCGGAGGACACGTCGAGCAGTCATGGCGCGAGCGTACGTCGCCCCCGGTGCGCGGCCCGCATCGGAGACCGGCGCGGTCGGCTCGGAGTTTGGTCGGGCCGCCGCGCGGGTAAGGACGAGGCATCGTCGAACCTCAGGAGGTCTCATGAAGAGCCGGCTCTCTGGCCTGATGGCGGCGGCGGCACTGGTGGTGCCGGCCGCGCTCTGGGCGACCGCGTCCCCCGCCGCTGCGGTGGGATGCACCTACAACGGCTGCGACGGCAAGGACCCCCAGGTCCAGGGCTGCTACGCCGATGCGCGCACGCCGTCCGGTGCCAACTTCATCCTCAACTACTACGTCGACGGTGACCCCTACTACGTCGAGCTGCGCCACTCCGACGCCTGCCACGCCCGCTGGGTGCGGATCACCCGCGTCGAGCACGACGGCAGCTGCGGGGGCGGCGGTGGTGAGTTCATCCGGATCGACGACATCGGACCCCGCGGGACCCTGCTCGAGCGCCGCAAGAGCGACTGGGCCGCCTGCGACGAGGTCACCTGGACCAACATGGTCGGACGCTCGAGCGGCGTCTCGATCCTCACGAAGTTCTGCGCGGCGCCCGACGCGACGGGCGGCACCGACGACCAGTCGGTGCTGTGCAAGAGCCAGCGGTGGCCGTGAGCGAGCGACCTCAGTAGTCCACGGTCGCGTCGACGTCGGCGAAGGGCGGGTCGGCCACGTCGGGGCACTCCAGCCGCTCGACGGTGACCGTGGCGTCGGTCGTCCCGTCGGCCACCAGCGACACGCACATCCGCACCGTCCAGTGACCGAAGGGGTCGCCGTCGCGGGCGCCGTCCGCGCGGCTGTAGACCGCGAGCCCGATCTCGCCGTGCGTCGGCTCGGCGGCCGAGGACAGCACCACCACCCGGTCGCTCCCCGTCGTCTCCGCGCCCAGGCGCCGGCTCATCCGGTCGACGCCCGGCTGGCCGGGCTCGCGGCGGAATGCGTCCTGGAAGCCGAGTGCGGCCTGGTCGACGTAGGCCCGGGCCTGCGCGGTGGGCGCCTTGATCCCGTCCTCCGTGGAGGTCGAGCAGCCGGCTGCCCCGAGCGCGACGAGGCCGGCCGCGGCCCAGGCGGCGGCGCGTCCAGCGGTCCTCACCCGCTCATTGTCCGATGCTCCGCAGCGCGCGCGTGAGCGCGTTGGCGTAGAGGCCGGTGCCGGCGACGTTGGGGTGGAACGACTGCTGGCTGGCCGGCTTGTCGAGCGCGAACGGCTCGTCGCCCTCGGTCCGGCTGAGCACCTCGTCGGTGATCGCCGCATCCGAGGCGCACGCCCCGCGCCCGGCGAAGTCGGTGAGCGGGTCGGCGTACGTCGTCGGCGCCCCCGCCGCCGTGGCGTGCTGGGCGGCCAGCGTCATCTGGTCGCGCATCAGGTTGGTCATCTCCCTGATCCAGTCGACCTCGCCGCTCGTGATGTCGAGCGTGCAGAGCCCGTTGTCCAGGAGCATCGGGTAGCCCATCAGGACGATCTTCGCGTTGGGCGCGAGGCGGTGGATCTCGGAGAGGGTGCGCTCGATCGAGACCCGCACCTTGCCCTGGATGATCGCGGGTTCCGCGATCTGCAGTTCCTGGGTGTCGCCCTCGCCGTCGAGGGTGGCGCCCTTGCAGTTGGTGCCGGGGAAGTGCACGAAGTTGTCACACACGGCCATGATCGGACCGAAGCGGGCGTCGTTGCCGCCGATGCTCATCGTGACCAGGGTCGTGTTCTCGTCCAGGTAGCCCTGGTCGAGCTGCGGGAGCGAGTTGGCGAACTGCTTCTGCCCCTTCTCGCCCCAGTCGTTGGTGACGGTCCCGGTGCTGGACAGGATGTTCTCGGTCTGCGCGCCGCTGCACGCGATCAGGTGGTAGTCCATGGTCGGGTCCCAACGGTCCTCGCGGCTGCCGACCGACTCGGTCAGGTTGCCGGCCAGCGTCACCCGCCGCGACCACGCCCAGCGCGAGCGGTGGCACGCGTTGCGCCGGACCGGGTCGCCCCCGTCCACGTTGGTCTCGTGGTAGTAGTCGGACTCCACGTCGGCCGCGGCCTCGCCCGAGGAGTAGGAGTCGCCGAGCGCCACCACGAACTTCGTGGGCTTCTTCGACAGCGGCACGATCGCCACGGCGTCCCACGCGATGTCGTTGTCGCCGACGCCGTACTTCGTCAGGTTGCTCAGCGAGATGGTGGGCTTGCCCGCGAACTGCAGCACGCCCAGGGAGACCCAGCCGTTGCGGCCGATGCGCTGGGCGGCGACGCGAGTCTTGGTGCGTGCGCCGCCGACGAGCGTGCCGGCGCCCCGGTAGATCTTGTAGGACGCCTCGCTCGTGTGCGCGCCGTGGTCGGGCAGGTGCACCAGGACCCGGCCCCAGCCGTTGACCGCGGTCGTGAACGTCCACTTGCCGGTCACGCCGAGGGCGGGGATGGCGGTGGCACTGCGCGTGTGGGCGAACCAGAAGTGCCCGTTGAAGCCGCCGCCGATCTGGTGGGTGTCGACCTTGGACGGGAAGAGGCCGGCGGCATCGCTGTTGAAGGTGAACCCGAACGTGCCGGCGGCCGCAGCGGCCCTCGAGCAGCCGTAGTACGACGCCTGCGGGGTCACCCCGGACGCGGGCACGTCGTCGACCACCAGCGCCCCCGTCGGCAGCCCGCTGAGTGAGCAGTTGGGCTTGTAGGCCCAGCCGTCGCCCTGCTCCGGATAGGTGGTGTTGAAGCGCGTGAACCCGTTGCCGCAGCTGTAGGAGCAGTCGGACTTCCAGGTCGCGGAGTAGTGGAACCAGCACTTGTCGCCGACGAAGCTGCACGTCGCCTCGGAGGCGCCGGAGATCATGCCGCAGGAGTTGCGGGAGTCGCAGAACGTCAGGATCGGCGGCTTGGACTGGGTGCGGGAGTAGACGTCGTTCCACCAGGCCACCCCGGTGAAGCCCACGCCGTAGGTGTCGTGCACGATCGTGCCGCTGCTGTTCTTGTAGTCGTACTCCGGCACGCCGAGCGACTGCGCGGCGAAGCCGAGCACCTTCTCCGGGTAGGGCCAGTACTGCGGCATCGCGGCGTCGGCCGCGCTGCCACCGCTGTTGGGGTCGAGGAAGGTCCACCTGTTCTCGAGGTACCTCGGGTTGGCCGGGTTGTTGAGCCAGCCGACGCCCCAGGCCCCGTCGGGGTCGGCGCCCTGCGGGTGGAAGCCGCTGTTGTAGGCCCACACCGCATAGAACCAGTTCTCCAGCTTGGTGGAGTCGCCGTTGTTGAGCACCATGCCGGCGTTGCGGACCTCGTTCCACTTCTGCCCGAGAAGCCGGATGCCGGCGGCGATGTTGGTGGCGTAGTCGTGGGCGATGGCCCGCTGCTGGTTGATCGGGAGGGCGGCCACCTGGCCCGGCTGCTCGCGCCCCGCGAGCACCATGCCGTCGGTCATCTGCGAGATGCCGTAGCCGCAGTCGGCCTCGTCCCACACGACGTCCCAGTCGTTGGTGCTGCTCTCGTCGTAGATGTCGCGGCCGTAGTAGTTGCCGATCAGCGGGTTGCCGGTCTGGCCGTAGACGGCGTGGTTGGAGGCCTGCCAGAGGTTGGACTCCTGGGCGAAGACGCCGAGCACCAGCGAGGCGGGGATCGTGGTGCCGCCGGTGAGTGTCGGCAGCGGGAACATGCCCTGCGGGGTCCACGAGGCGGTCGTCTTGGAGTGCTTCCACCCCGCCGGGCGGGTCATCTTGAGGTTGTTCTGCACCGCCTGGTCCACGGCCCACTCCACCTGACGCGGTGTGGGCTGGTAGATCTGCTGGCTGGAGTCGTTGCGAGGGATCGAGCAGCTGCGCTCGGCCTCGACCGGGTTGGTCGGCGACCCGGCGGGTCGGACCACGGCGCGCTCCGTCGTACGCCGTGCGGGAGCCGCCACGGTGCGGTCGACGGCGCCCGACGTGGCGACAGTGCCGGGCAGCCGGCGTCCGGTGTCACGGACGGCAAGCGTGGTGGTGATCGGCAGGGAGGCGTCGAGCGCGGGACCCGTCCACCGGGCGGCGGCGGCGAGGTCGTCGATCGTGCGGTCGAGCGCCGAGCGGGTGCTGGTCAGCGCCGCCTCGGCGTGGGTGGAGACGACCGAGCCCGCCGGGACCCGCCAGGCCGCGACCCGGCTCGGGAGCGCCCTCGTGGTCGTCACGGACTCCCCGGTGATCACGGCGCCGCCGCTCCCGGAGGCGCGAGCCAGGTCGATCCGGGCCACCGGCGCGGTGGCCAGGCGCGTCGTCGTCCCCGACGCGTAGCGCGAGACCCGGCTCCGACGGGTGGTCGTGTCGAGAAAGGCGAGGGAGCCGTCACCGAGCGGTGTCAGGCGCGAGACGCGGCCGCCGCCACCGGTGGCGAGCAGCCGGGGCCGACCCGCCTGGAAGGACAGCACGGCCGAGCCGCGGACGGCCGCGAAGCCGGAGCCGTAGGGGACCGCCGAGGTGACCTGTCCCCGCACCACGCGGGTCGCGGTGATCGCGCCACGCGCGCCGTCGACCGTGAGCAGCCGGGTGTTGCGCGCGCCGCCGTCCGCGCCCTCCTGGGTGAACACCGCAGACTCGCCGGTGCCGCAACCGGGGCTGAAGTAGGCGAGGGAGGCCCGCAGGGGCAGCGACCGGACCCGGCCGGTCGTCATGTCGACCACCGCGGTGAGCCCGCCCCGGGTCGCCAGGATCTCGTCGTTGGTGAAGGTCCGCGGCGCGTAGACCACGAAGAGCCGGTCGCCCGACGCGCTCAGGCAGGCGTTGCCGATCCAGCGGTCGGTCTCGATCGAGGAGTCGCCCAGGGTGGTGAGCGTCGTCCAACCGTAGCCCTGCGACCTGCGGGCGACCAGCACGTGGAGTCCGGACGCGTCGCCCCGGACCGTCCAGGCGAGGTCGCGGGAGCCCCGCCAGTCGCCGCCCAGCACGCGGTCGCGGGCCTCGACGGACACCCGGCCGTTGCGGGCGATCTCCTTGGCCCGGGGTGTCGACGACGCTGCGCGCGGCGCCGTGGCCGCGCTGGCCGTGCCCCCGGCCGCGCCTGTCGCGGGGACCGCCGCGAGCGTCGCCGTGACTGCCAGAGTCGCAAGGAGATGGTGCTTCCGCATGGTGCCCCCGATGTCATCGAGCCGCCCGAGGTGAGCCGACGAGGAGGAGCCTCGCACGAGGAGAGGCATCGGTCGAGAGGTGACTAAGCCGTCGAGCGACCGGGGCGTGTGTGCGGCGGACCTCCGGACTCAGCCGACGAGGGCCGGGCGGCCTCGCTTGACGAGCTGGTCGGCCACGATCACCCGCTGCAGCTCGGAGGCGCCCTCCCAGATGCGTTCGACGCGCAGCTCGCGGGTGAGGCGCTCGGCGACGTTCTCCCGCATGTAGCCGCGGCCGCCGAAGACCTGGACCGCGCGGTCGGCGATCCGGCCGGCCGTCTCCGAGGCAAGGAGCTTGGCCATCGAGCAGCGCCCGTGGGCGACCTTGCGCGCCTCTTCGGCCGCCTCACCCTCGAGGGCCGCCGCCTCGTCGAGGCCGCGCGCGACGGCGTACACCAGCGAGCGGGCCGCGAAGAGCGAGGTGAGCGAGTCGGCCAGCATGCCCTGGACCAGCTGCTTGGAGGCCAGCGGGGTGCCGCCGACCAGTCGGGTCGCGGCGAAGGCCGACATCTCGTCGACCAGCCGCTCGGCCGCGCCGACGCAGCGGGCGGCGACCATCAGTCTCTCGAAGCGGAACCACTCGTAGGAGAAGCGCATGCCGTCGCCCTCGGCGCCGACCAGGTGCTCGACCGGGACCCGCACGCCAGTGAAGCGCACGATCGGGTGCTCGTGGGCGAACGTGTGGGAGTACGCCGGCGTGCGCACGACCTCCATGCCGGGCGTCGGCTTGTCGACGACCAGCAGGACGTGCTCGCCCGCGTGGTCGCCGCCGACGAGGACCGCCTGCACGAAGACGTAGTCGGCCTCGTTGTAGGACGTGACGTGCCACTTCTCGCCGTCGACGACGTAGTGGTCGCCGTCGCGGCGGGCCGTGGCCTGGAGGTCGGAGACGTCGGAGCCGGCGAGCTCCTCGGTGATGGCGTAGCACTCGGTGCGCTCGCCGCGGATCGTCGGCGCGAGCCACCGTTCGCGGGCGAGGTCGGAGGCGACCTCCGGCCACCAGGCCGGGGGGGTGGCGAGCACCCACGCGAGTGCGTTGGTGACCCGGCCGCCCTGCTCCTGCACGAGCACCTGCTGGAGGTGGGTCGCGCCGGTGCCGCCGTGCTCGACCGGGATGTTGGTGGCGTAGAGGCCGTCGGCGATCGCGCGCTTGCGATGCTGGTCGGCCACGCCGTCGGGCAGGTGGCCACCGTGCGCCTCGGCGTACTCCTCGAGGGGGATGAGGTCGTCGGCGAAGGCCCGGGCCTTGGCCTGGAGGGCGAGATCGGCGGCGGTCAGGCCGTACATGCGTGCTCCCACTCGGTGCGTCGACAGACATTGACTGGCCGTTCAGTCTAGGCCTAGCGTCAACGCCGTGACGAGCGTCGACGTGGTCGTCGTCGGTGGAGGCACGGTGGGCGGCTGGGCCGCCTGCCTCCTCCGCGAGGCGGGCCTGTCGGTGCTGCTCCTGGAGGCGCGCCGGCTCGGCGCGGGGTCCAGCTCCCGGGCCGCCGGGATGGTGCGCGCGCAGGGCGGCACCGACCATGCCGTGCGACTGGGGATGTGGTCGCAGGACTTCTACCGTCGGCAGACCGAGACCTACGGCGTCGACTCCGGCTTCGTGGCGACCGGCTACTACATGCCCTGCTTCTCGGCCGAGGAGGTCGAGCAGGCGCGGGCCCGGATCGCGATGCAGAACGCGCTCGGGCTCGACTCCGTGTGGGTCCCGGCCGACGAGGTCGACGCCGGCAACCCCGTGCTGGCACCCGGCAGGACCCTGGGGGCGTCGTACTTCGCCGGTGACGGGTGGATCGACCCGCCGCGGAACGTGCTCGCCTA
>CAZQCA010000003.1:0-41519 GCA_964591845.1 uncultured Nocardioides sp. | reverse complement strand
CCGCCCAGGGTGCGGAACTCAACATCCTTCTCCGGTCGACGAGGGAGAATCTGGCCCACGCGCGTAGGACTGTGGAGAGCCTGGTCTGAAGTGGATCGAACGTGCCGAATCGCTGCCAGCAGCACGCCAACCATGCGATTCGTGTTGTCACCACAAACGCCCGCTCACGCTGTCTCGCCGGTGCTCGCGATGGCTCACATGTGACCCGCCCGATGCCTCACATGTGACCCGCCCGATCGAATGCCGGGCACTCATCGGAGCAACGTATGCTGACATCCTGCTGACATTCGGGCTCGGAAAAGAATCAGAGGCGGCCTCCGGATCTCTCCGGAAACCGCCTCTGACCTGCTGTTATGCATTTTGTAGCGGGGGCAGGATTTGAACCTGCGACCTCTGGGTTATGAGCCCAGCGAGCTACCGAGCTGCTCCACCCCGCGTCGGTGGCTCCACCCTACGGGAGCCACTCAAGGGCGGCCAAATCGCGCCCAGCTGCTCACTGACCGTCGAGTCGTGTGCCTGAGCCGTCCCGGTCCGAGCGTGGGCCAGGCACACGACCCCCAGACAGCGGGCCTCAGCCCGCCCGGGCCGCCTTCTCCTGGGCGCGGAGCAGCAGCTGCCGGGCTCGCGCGACCTTCTCGGCGGCGGCCTCGGTGCGGTCGGCGTACTCCTGGAGGTCGCCGGCCCGCAGGGCCGCGTCGGCGGCCTGGAAGTCGGCCTCGGCCTGGGCGAGCAGCGAGCGCACCTGCGACATCACCGAGCCCGGCGGGGTTCCGCCGTCTCCGCCGTCACCGCCGTCGCCGCCGTCACCCCCGGTGCCGCTCGGCGGTGGCTCGGTCGTCGTGTCGTCGGGGTTGATGTCGAGGAGGTCGTAGACGGCCTCCTCGAGGGTCGGGCCGATGCCGGTGCGGTTGCCCTGCGCCACGAGCACGAACCGCAGCACCGGATAGGTGGCCGAGCCGCTCTCCTGCTGCACATAGAGCGGCTGCACGTAGATCAGCCCACCCCCGATCGGCAGCGTGAGGAGGTTGCCGTACTTGGCGACCGCGTTGGTGCGGGTGAAGGGCAGCAGGACGTTCTGGATGTTCTCGTCGGCACGGAACTTGTTGGCCACCTGGCTCGGCCCGGGCGTCGTGTCGGACGACGTCAGCCGCAGCACCCGCAGCGTGCCGTAGCCGTCCTGGTCGGCGGCGCCGTCGACCGACAGGAACGACGCGAGGTTCTGCCGCTTGTAGGGCACGTAGACCGAGGTGAGCGAGAACGTCGGCACGTTGTCGCCGCTCGGCGTCTGCACCGTCAGCCGGTACGGCGGCTGCAGCGAGGACGACGCGTCGGGGTCCACCGGGACCTCCCACTGGTCGCTGCGCTCGTAGAACTCCGCCGCGCCGGTCACGTGGTAGGTCGCGAGCTGGTAGCGCTGCACCTTGAAGAGGTCCTCGGGGTAGCGCATGTGGGCCAGCACGTCCTCGGGGATGTCGGACTTCGGTCGCACGGTGCCGGGGAAGGCCTCCGACCACGCCTTGAGCATGGGGTCCTCCTCGTCCCAGGCATAGAGCGTGACCGTGCCGTCGTAGGCGTCCACGGTGGCCTTCACCGCGTTGCGCATGTAGTTGATCTCGTCGGTGGGCAGCGTCTGGAACGTGGTGTTCTGCGCGAGCGCGTCGGTGGTCATCTCCTCGAACGACGAGCGCTGCGACAGCGGGTAGCGGTCGGTCGTGGTGTAGCCGTCGAGGATCCACATCACCCGGCCGTCGATCACGGCGGGGTAGGGGTCCTCGTCGACCGTGAGCCACGGCGCGACCTTCTCGACCATCTCGCGGGGGCTGCGGTGGTAGAGGATCTTGGAGTTCTCGTGGACGCGGCCCGACAGGATCAGGTTGGCGTCGCCGAAGCGGGCGGCGTAGAGCACCTTGTGGAAGAGCCCGTCGATCGGCACGCCGGCCGTGCCGTCGTACGTCGTGGTCGCCTGGGCCTCGGACTCACCGGTGCCGGGCAGGTCGAGCTCGAGGTCCTCGCCGTCGGGCGCCCTGCCGACCACGGAGTAGTCGGGGCTCTGCTCACCGAAGTAGATGCGCCCCTCGTAGCCGTCGGGCGAGAGGTCGCTGAGCTGACCCCGCGGCGGGAGGCTGGTCTCGGCCCAGGCGGGGTCGTCGTTGTCGGTGTCGGAGATCTGCTCCTTGTTGTCGGCCGGACGCTGGTTGCCGTAGGCGGCGATCAGTCCGTAGCCGTGGGTGTAGACGGTGTGGAGGTTCGCCCAGTTCTTGCTGGTGCTCGGCAGACCGTCCTGGTTGAGCTCGCGCACGCCCAGCACCACGTCGCGCTCCGGCGCGTCACCGGTGCCGTCGGGGATGTGGTAGCGGTCGACGTCGAGCACCGGCGCCACGGAGTAGTAGCCGCGCACCTGCTGCTTCTGCTCGAAGAGCGGCTGCACGAGCTTGGGGTCGACCAGCCGGATGCCGGGGTTGTCGATCGCCGCCTGGGCGAGCTCGTCCGACGGCAGGTCGGAGGTGCCGGTGCCGTAGTCCTCGATCACCACGTCGTCGATGCCGTACGCCGCCCGCGAGGCGTCGATGTTCATCTGGATGTAGGGCGCCTCCTTGTCGGGCTCGCTCGGGTTGACCTGGAACTGCTGGACCAGGCCCGGCCAGATCATCCCGAGCAGCACCGCCGACAGCACCATCAGCCCCAGCCCCAGCCCGGGCAGCATCCAGGTGCGGCGCCATACGTTGACGAAGAAGAGCACCGCGCAGATCACGGCGATGCCGGTGAGGATGTTGCGCGCCGGGAGCATCGCGTTGTCGGCGGTGTAGTTGAGGCCCGTGAAGCGGTTGCCCGCGTGGTTGAGCAGGTCGTAGCGACCCAGCCAGTAGTCCGCGGCCTTGGCCAGCACGAAGATCCCGACCAGCACCGACAGCTGACCCTGCGCGGCCGGCGTGAACCGGTCACGACTCTGCAGCTGGATGCCGCCGAAGAGGTAGTGCACGACGGCGGCGACCAGCAGCGACACCACGGCCATGGCCATCACGAAGTCGACGAGGTAGTGCAGCCAGGGCAGCTGGAAGATGTAGAACCCCAGGTCGTGCTTGAAGACGGGGTCCTGCGCACCGAACGACTGGGCGTGGCGCCACAGCATGTAGGTGCGCCACTCCCCCACGGCCGAGGAGCCGGCGAAGAGCCCGACGAACACCGCGAAGCCGATCGTCAGCCAGCGGCGGATCGGCAGCACGGCGTCGCGGTAGCGGTCGAGGCCGGCCTGCTCCGGCGAGGCGGTGCGGAAGATCGGCCGCCAGCGGAAGGCCAGTGCGGCGTTGAGCGCGACCACGGCGGCCATGACCAGCCCGAAGACCACGAAGAGCAGCGTCTTGGTGGCGAGGATCGTCCCCCACACCTCGCCGTAGGAGACCGAGTCGAACCACAGCCTCTCGGTCCACAGCGACGCGAACGTGCTGAGCCCGAGGAAGGCGACCGCGAGGATGCCCGCGGTCCAGAGCAGCGCACGGGACCGGCGGGACGGGCCCTGACGCTCCGTCACCTCGTCGGGCTCGTCGAACAGCTCGCTCACGGCTCCTCCGACCCTTCTTGCTCCGCCTGCTCGTCGAGCAGGGTGTTGACCACCAGCTCCAGGAGACCCGGCACCAGGTCGGTGCCGGTCACCACGGACGACGCGTCGTCGTGGGCGCGCATCCGCAACGCACAGTACGTGGCTCCGCCGCGGGTCGCACCCGCCACGATCCTGACCTCCTGGCGGTCGGGATGGTGGTGCGCGTACGCCGTCGCCGCGGCGGCGTCGCCGGGCAGCTCCGCGTCGGCCGCCGGAGGCAGCACGAGACGCTCGACGACGGCCGCGCAGCCGAGCACGCTCGCGGGCCAGACGATCTCCTCGAGCAGCTGCTCGAGGGGGCGGTCGGCGACCAGCTCCTGCTCGACCGGGGTGAGGCCGGTCGCCGCGTCGTCGAGGCCGAGGTGGGAGGCCAGGGCGGGCTCGCGGGACAGGAGGTCGGCGGTGTCGACGAGAGCGTAGAGGCGCGCGGGCTGGTCCCACCCGCCGTCGGCGGCGTGGCTCTCGATCTCTCGGACCGCCGCGGCCAAGGCGTCCCGGGGCGGACCCGCGCTCACGAGGCGGCCCCCGCCGTGGCCGGCGTACAGGTGGGGAGGTCGGCGTCGTGGTCGCCCACCCAGGTCTTCAGCGAGGCCAGCGCGCCGTGCATGGTGGTGGCCTTGACCAGGCGCATGTCGCCATGGGGGGCACCGAGGGCCTCGTCGCAGTTGCCCGCGGGCACCAGGAACACCTGGGCGCCCACGTCGCGGGCGGCGACGATCTTCTGCTGGATGCCGCCGATGGAGCCCACCTTGCCCGTGGCGGAGACGGTGCCCGTGCCGGCGACCTCGGCGCCGTCGGTCAGCGAGCCTGGTGTGAGCGTGTCGTAGATCGCGAGCGAGAACATCAGCCCGGCGCTCGGGCCGCCGATCGTCTCGGGGATGTTGACGGTGACGTCGAAGGGGAACTCGAAGCCCGGACCCGGCACGATGCCGATCCGCTTGTCGCCGTCGACGACCTCCGGGGTCACCTCGACGGTCTTCTCGGTGCCGTCGCGCAGCACCTCGAAGGCGAGCGGCTTGCCGACCGGCGCGGCGTCGACGGCGTCGACGACGCTCTGCGGCGTGGTGATGGTGGTGTCGCCGATCTTGGTGAGGATGTCGCGGACCTCGAGCTTGCCGTCGGCCGGCAGCCCCTGGGTCACGTCGAGGATCTCGATCACTGGCGTCGTGTCGTAGCCGAGCTCCTTGAGGGCGGTGGCGACGGCGGCGTCCTGGGAGGACACCATCTGGACCGCGGACTCCCGGCGCGAGTCCTCCTCGGTCTCGTCGGGGGCATAGACCGAGTCGTAGGGGTAGATCGCCTCCTCGTCGCTGAGCCAGGCGCCGACGGCGTCGACCAGACTGACGCCGCGGCCGGGGCGGGTGACATAGACCGTCGTCATCCGCAGCTGGCCGTCGTCGCGGTAGGTCTGGTGGCCCGACACCTGGATGATCTCCTTGCCGTCGCGCTCCCCCAGGACGTCCACGGTGACCCCCGGCGAGTAGACGACGTAGGGCACCGGCAGCACGAACGCCGCGATGCTCAGCGCCACCAGCAGCACGCCCGCCACCACGGCGGCGTACAGACGCTGGCTCATGCGCCACAGCCTCTCATCCACCCCCAACCGGCGGCTCTCGGGGCGCGAGACGCCGCGCCCGGCGCCGCGAGACGGGAGGTCTGCGTCAGTCGGGGCGCGGCAGCTCTCGACGGAGGGCCTCGCCGACCCGGTCCATGGTCGTGTCAGCGTCGGCCCGCTCGGGTCGCCCGCGGCCGGCGTACGCCGCCCCGAGGGCGGCCAGCGTCGTCACCACGGCCGCGGGCAGCAACCACCACAGGATCTCCACGTGTCCACGGTAGGTGCCGCTCACCCCTGAATGGCGCAGGAGCGCCCACACCGCCGGTCCGCGACCCCAGCGGCGCCGGTTCGGGTCAGGGGGTGCCGACCCACTCGTCGGTGCCGTCGTCGAAGCGCTGGTGCTTCCAGATCGGGACGGTGGCCTTGAGGGTGTCGATGAGCGCCCGGGAGGCGTCGAAGGCGACCCCGCGGTGGGAGGCCGTGGTGGCCACGACCACCGCGATGTCGCCGATGCCGAGCGTGCCGACCCGGTGCACGGCGGCGATGCCGTGCACGTCGTACGCCGCCGCGACCTGCGCGCAGACCGCCCGCATCTCGTCGAGCGCCGACGGGTGGGCGGTGTAGTCGAGTCCGTCGACGCCCTTGCCGTGGTCGTGGTCGCGCACCCGGCCTACGAACAGCGTCAGCCCGCCCGAGACGGCGTCGTCGAGCGCCGCCACCACCTCGGCCACGTCGAGCGGCTCGTCGCGCAGGGCGACCAGTCGGATGACGGAGTCCGTGCTCCGCGGCTCACTGCTCACCGCCGCAGGGTATCGGCCGAGCCGAGACGCCCGCCGGGTCACCGCCGCGCGGGTACCGTGGAGCCCATGAACGACCAGAGCGGACCGGGCTCCGGGGCCCCCGACGACGACGGGAAGACCCCCGACCAGAACCCCTTCCGTGGCACGCCCTTCGAGGCGCTCTTCGGCGCCGGAGCGGGCGGCGAGGTGCCCGACCTGACCTCGCTGTTCGCCCAGATGCAGTCGCAGATGCAGGCACTGTTCGCCTCCCACAGCGGCCCCATCAACTGGGAGTACGCCGTCGACGTCGCGCGCAAGACCGTCGCCGCCAGCCCCGACCCCTCGCCCAGCCAGCGGCAGCGCGACTCGGTCGCCGACGCCGTCCGCCTCGCCGACCACTGGCTCGACGACACCACGCACTTCCCCTCGGGCGTCCAGACGACCGCCGCCTGGAGCCGGGCCGAGTGGGTCGTCGGCACCACGGAGGTGTGGAAGGTCCTGGTGGAGCCGGTCGTCGGCCAGCTGATCGGTGCCATGGGCGCGGCGCTCCCCGAGGAGGCGCGGGCGATGGCCGGGCCGATGCTCGGCATGCTCGAGAAGGCGACCGGCATGATGGTCGCGACCCAGGTGGGGCAGGCGCTCGGCGAGCTCGCCGGCGAGGTGGTCACCGCCTCCGACATCGGGCTCCCCCTCGGCCCGGCGGGCAAGGCAGCGCTGCTGCCGGCCAACCTGGCCGAGTTCGCCGACGGGCTCGGTGTCTCCGAGCACGACGCCGTGCTCTACTTCGCGCTGCGCGAGGCCGCCCATCAGCGGCTGTTCGCCCACGTGCCCTGGCTGCGCGACCACCTGATCCAGGCGGTCGCCGACTATGCCGCCGGCATCCAGATCGACACCGAGGGCCTCGAGGAGCAGATGCGCGGGCTCGACGCGAGCAACCCCGCCGCGATCCAGGAGGCCATGCAGCAGGGCCTCTTCGAGCCGCGACAGACCCCCGCCCAGGAGGCCGCCCTCGGCCGGCTCGAGGTCACCCTGGCCCTCGTGGAGGGCTGGGTCGACGAGGTGGTCGGCCAGGCGACCGACGGACGGATGCCGGCCGCCGCCCAGCTCGCCGAGGCCGTACGCCGTCGCCGCGCGGCGGGCGGGCCGGCCGAGCAGACCTTCGCCTCACTCGTGGGCCTGGAGCTGCGCCCCCGACGGCTGCGCGACGCCGCCACGCTGTGGGGCTCGCTGCGCTCCCGGCAGGGCATCGAGGCCCGCGACGGCGTCTGGATGAGCCCGGCGCTGCTGCCCACCGCCGCCGACCTCGACGACCCCCTGGGCTTCCGCGAGGGCGCGGGCACGCCCGACGAGCTGTCCGCCGAGCAGTTCGACGCCGAGCTGCAGCAGCTGCTCGAGGGTGGTCTCGACGGCGACACCCCCCGCGAGGAGTGAGCGAGACCCCTGCCGGAGAGGTGCTGCACGCCGACGCGCTGGCGGTGCTGCGTGCCTGGGATCCGGCTGACGGCCCGGACGTGTCCCGACAGGCCGCCCTGCGCGACCGCTACCTCGCCCACCTGGAGGCGCACCCCGACGGGATGACCCGGGCCTGCTTCCCCGACCACGTGACCGCCGGCGCGCTGGTGCTGTCGACCTCCGGCGACGGCGTCCTGCTCAACCTGCACGGCAAGGCCCGCCGGTGGTTCCACTTCGGGGGCCACTGCGAGCCGACCGACGCGTCGCTGGCGGGCGCCGCGCTGCGCGAGGCGACCGAGGAGTCGGGGCTGGCCGGGCTGGCGCTCGACCCGGTCCCGATCCACCTCGACGAGCACGCCGTGGGCTTCTGCGACCCGCGCGGCGAGGTGCACCACCTCGACGTGCGCTTCGCAGCGCTCGCCGAGCGCCGCGCGGACCCCCGGACCAGCGAGGAGTCCCTCGACGTGCGCTGGTGGCCTCTCCAGGCGCTTCCCGACCTGCCCCGGGAGATGCACACGCTGATCGCGGCGGCCCGGGCCCGGCTGCTCGGCTGACTGCGCTGTCCGCATGACGTTGCACCGGACGTCATCCGCCCCGGCCGCCCCCACGCGCGATCCGGATGACGTCGCGCCGGACGTCATACGAACCGGCCGCCCCCCACGCGCGATCCGGATGACGTTGCACCGGACGTCATACGCCCCGGCCGCCCCCACGCGCGATCCGCATGACATTGCGCCGAACGTCATACGAACCGGCCGCCCCCACGCGCGATCCGCATGACATTGCACCGGACGTCATACGCCCCGGCCGCCCCCACGCGCGATCCGCATGACGTCGCGCGGGCCTCGGCGGCGACCCCGCCCGAGACAACCACGGTGAAGCAGCGGCTCCGCTCCGAGGCGGGGACCCGGCGTCACTCGTCGTCGGGCATCGCCGGCGGCTCCAGCTGGGCCGCGGCGGAGTAGCCCAGCAGGTAGCCCTGGGCCTTCTCGGCCTGGGGGTATCTCTCGACCCAGGCCCAGAAGGCCTTGTCGTGGCGCGGCTCGAGCAGATGGGCCAGCTCGTGGACGAGCACGTAGTCGATCACCCAGGCCGGCATCTGCTGGAGCCGCGACGAGAGCCGGATCGACCGGTCCGACGGCGTGCACGAGCCCCACCGCGACTGCTGGTTGTCGACCCACCGGACGGTCGCCGGGCGGGCCAGGCCACCGAGATGGGCCTCGCTCAGCCGCTCGGCGCGCGCCATCAGGTCGGCGTCGGTGGGCCGACGGCGCCGCTCCGACCGCTCCAGCCGGGCGATCATCGTGTCCACCCACTCGGCCTCCTCGGCGCGGGTGAGGGTCGCCGGGATCAGCACCACGATCCGCTCGCCGTCGCGATAGGCCGAGACCGTGCGCCGGCGCCGACGGGAGCGGCGTACCTCGATCTCGGCCATGCGGTGGACGTTACCTCCCGGCGCCGACGCAGGACCCCGGTCAGCGGCGGTTGGCCCAGGCGAGAAGGTCATCGCGCGGCCAGGTGTTGACGATCCGCTCCGGTGGGATCCCCGCCGCCTCGGCGCGCTCGCACCCGTAGTCGAGCATGTCGAGCTGTCCGGGCGCGTGGGCGTCGGAGTCGATCGAGAAGAGGCATCCCAGGTCGCGGGCCAGCTCCAGCAGCCGGGTCGGCGGGTCGCGCCGCTCGGGCCGGGAGTTGATCTCGACGGCGACGTCGTGCTCGACGCACGCCTCGAACACGCGTCTCGCGTCGAAGGTGCTGCCCTTGCGGATCCCTCGGTTGCCCGTCACCAGCCGACCGGTGCAGTGGCCGAGCACGTTCATGAACGGGTTGCGGATGGCGCCGATCATGCGCCGCGTCATCGCGTCGGCCTCCATCGCCAGCTTGGAGTGCACGCTCGCGACGCGCACGTCGAGGCGCCCGAGGAGCTCCGCGGTCTGGTCGAGTCCGCCGTCGTCGAGGATGTCCACCTCGATGCCCTTGAGCAGCGTGAAGCCGCCGTCGAGGTGGGCGTTGACCGCGTCGACCACGTCGAGCTGGCGGCTCAGCCGCTCGGGAGAGAGCCCCCGGGCCACGGTCAGCCGCGGGCTGTGGTCGGTGAGCACGAGGTAGTCGTGGCCGAGCTCGAGGGCGGTGAAGGCCATCTCCTCCAGCGGCGACCCTCCGTCGGACCAGTCGGAGTGGGAGTGCAGGTCGCCCCGCAGCTGCGCGCGCAGCTCGCGACCCCCGGCCGCCAGCGGGCCGGCGTACCGCTGCTCGAGCTCGGCCAGCCGCTCCGGCGTCCGGCCCGCGACCGCGTCGGCGACGACCTGCGCGGTGCTCGCCCCGATGCCGGCCAGCTCGGTGAGCGTGCCCGTGCGCGCTCGCTCCGCCACCTCGTCGGCGGGCAGCGGGAGGATCGTGGCGGCGGCGGAGCGGTAGGCCTTCACCTTGTAGGTGTCCTCGCGGGCGCGCTCGAGGAGGAAGGCGATCCGGCGCAGCGCGGCCACCGGACCGAGCTCGTAGGCCTCAGGGGAGGACGGGGACACGCGGCTCCTCGATGATCGGCGTCGACTTTCTTTTCTCCACAGGGGTGGACATCCATTGTCGCTGGTCAGCCGGGTGTACGCCGCACTCGACGGCGCCCGGTCCACAGCCTCTCCCGGCTTTCTCCACCGCCCCAAGGCGGTTCTCCACACACTCTTCCACACCCTTGTCCACAGGGTGCGGGCGCCCGCGTTGACCCGCCCCCCTCGGGCCTCCTAGCGTGTGCCGCAGATGAGGCTCCGGTCGCACCACGGGTGACGCTCGCAAGGGGAAGGCAAGCGTCGGCCGCGCGGCGGGAGCCTCTTCTGCTGCCCCGACGCTCCGCGTCGTCAGCGCCCCTCGAAGAGGGGCGGGCGGCGTTCCCGGGCGGCGGCGATGCCCTCCTGCAGGTCGCGCGTGGCCAGGGTGACCGGCTGCGCCAGCGCCTCCCACTGGAGCGCGTCCTCCAGGGCGGCCGGTCGGCCGCCGCGCAGGGCGACGGTGGTGAGCCGTGAGGCGACCGGCGCCGTCGCCGCCACCTCGCGCGCGGTGCGGAGCACCTCGTCGAGGAACGCGTCGGCGGGGAGCACCCGCGACACCAGCCCCAGCCGCAGCGCCTCGTCGGCGTCGACGGTGCGGCCGGTGAGCAGCAGGTCGCGTGCGGCCGCGTCGCCGACCACGTCGGACAGCAGCCAGGTCGCTCCCATGCCGGCGTGCATGCCGAGTCTGACGAAAGGTGCGCCCAGGCGCGCCCCGGCCGCGGCGTACCGCAGGTCGCAGGCCAGGGCGAGGCAGAGGCCGGCCCCGATCGCCGCGCCGTTGACGGCCGCGATCGTCGGCACCTCGAGCCGCCGGATCGACAGCCACGCGCGGTAGAACGGCAGCATCCGGGTGCGCAGCCGGTCGACCGTCGCGTCGGGCTCGCTCGCGATCCACGACGTGTTGCCGCCGGAGCAGAAGGCGCTGCCGGCTCCGGTCACCACCACCACCCTCAGGTCGGGGTCGTCCGCGAGCTCGTCGACGGTGCGGACCCAGGCCGCGGTCATCTCGTCGGACATCGCGTTGCGCTGCCCCGGGTTGTCGAGAGTGAGGACGACGACGCCCGCGGCCGGACGCTCGACGCGGAGCTGCCCCACGCCCGGGTCGGAGAGCGGCTGCGACTGCTCGTTCATGGCCCGAAGGCTACCCACGCCCCGGCGTGGCGTGGCGGTGCGCCTCCCACGTCTCGTTGGGTCGGTGCCGTAGGGTCGAAGCGGCCCAGAGGCCTCCGCGCAGGCGGCGGTCCCGCGGGCTCCGACGGGCTTCCCCGAAACCCCGTCGCGACGACCGAGAAGAGATAGGCAAGGAGGCCGTCATGGCGGAGACCTGGAGCGGCGAGTTCTACTGCGTGAAGTGCAAGGCGAAGCGCGAGGCCGAGGGCGAGGTGCGTGTCAACGACAAGGGCACCAAGATGGCCAAGGGTGTCTGCCCGGTCTGCGGCACCAACCTCAACCGCATCCTCGGCAAGGCGTAGCCCTCACCGGCCACGTCACCCGACAGACGTCACGGCGGCGTCGCCACGGCCTGCGGGCCGGGCGGCGCCGCTGCTGCGTCCGGCCAGCGTCGCCACGGGCAGCAGGAAGTGGTGCCGGGCGACGCACAGCACCTTGGCGTGCTCGACCGGGCCGTCGGTGCTGTCGAGCACGTCACGCCAGAGCACCATCGCCGGCGCGGTGCACTCCGGGCAGGAGGTCGTGTCCACGGTCCCTCCTCTCCTCGCTCGCCGGGGTGTTGGAAGGAGGAGGTGCGTCGGCACCGGCAGATACGGCGCCGCGACGGGTCAGGATGGTCGCGGCCATCGCCGCGTTGACCACGCAGAAGTACGCCGGGTAGAGCAGCAGCTCGACCACCCTCGCGTCGGCGGCCAGCACCGCCATCGCTCCCCCGACGCTGGCGAGTGCGAAGGTGCTCGCGGTCTCCGAGAACGGGGTGCGCCACGCCTTCGGCAGCATCAGCACCATGCCGACCAGGTCGGCCAGGACGACGCACGCGGTCGCGACCAGCGGCCGGTCGAGGGTGGCCCACCCGGCCACGCCGCCGCCGGCCAGGGCGACCATCGTCAGATCCCCCCGGCTGAGACCTCCCACGCCCCGCCACAGGGAGCCCAGGAAGATCACGACCGTGCCGGCCGCCTGCCCGGCGAGGGGCAGCAGCAACCAGCGGGCGCCGTCGGCGCCGTGCGAGGCCACGGCCACCAGCTCGAGGACGCTCCAGATCAGCCACGACCCCCGGTGCGGCAGGGTGCGGCCGCGCGCCATGTCCCGCACGTAGGGCACCGTGGAGGCGAGGCCCAGCAGACCACCCGCCAGGCCGCCCAGCGATCCCCAGGACGCGTCCATCAGGCCGCTCCCGGCGCATGCGGCTTGCGGCGCCAGGCGGCGCAGAGCAGCGGCCACGAGAGGGTGGCGTCCGGATGCCGCGCCGCGTCCGCGGCGAAGCGCTCGTGCCAGCGCGCGTGCTCCTCGGGGCCGGCGATGCCCAGGGCGGCAGCCGCGGGCTCCAGGCTCCGATAGACCGCGGCGAGCATCGGTGCGGCGTCGGCGAGCCGGTCGAGCCGTCCGGCCACGTCGGTCCCGTCCGGATGGCCCGGACCGGACTCCCGCAGGAGTGCGGGCAGCTGGTGTCCCATCCGGACGTTGCGCCCAGCGGCGACGAACGTGGTGAAGACGACCCGCTTCCACTCCTCCAGGCTCTCCAGGTCGGCGTCGTCGCTGACCCCCGCCATGTCGTAGTCGTGGAGCACCAGGCAGCCGCCGGGCACCACGGCGTCCCACAGGCGACGGACGACCGCCACCCGGTCCTGGACGTGGAAGAGCAGCAGCCGCGCATAGACCACGTCGTACGGCGCCCCCGGCACGGGGGCGTCCCGCTCCAGGTCCACCTCCGCGAAGGCGCACTGCGCGTGACCGAGGGCCCCCAGCATGTCGAGCGCCTGGGCCCCGAGGGGCCCGTCGGCGTCGACCCCCTGCACGTGCCCGCGCGGGCCCACCCGACGTGCCAGCAGCCGCATCGTCTCCCCCGGACCGCACCCGGCGTCCAGGCAGCGGTCGCCGGGGGCCACGCCGATGGTGTCGAACAGCCGTGCGGTCGCGGTCTCCCAGACGGCGGCCTGGGCGCGCAGGCGCTCGTACTCGGCCTGGGTGTGTCCCAGCACGTAGTCGTCGTGGGCGTCGGTGGCGGGCGCGGGCATGGTGGTCTCCTCGTGCTGTCCGGTGGTCGCGGGCATGGTGTGAGGAGACCCGACGGGTGTCAGAACGGTGTCATCGTCAGGAGCCGGCTGGCGCGGCCGGGATACCGACGGCCGAGATCGGGCACCCCTCGGATGTCACGCGGGGGGCCGCTCACGGCGTCGAGAAGGGTGGATGCTTCCGTGAGCGGAGGCACGTCGTTCACCGTGGAGGAGGCCGGGTGAGCCGCGAGGAGGAGTTCACGGCGTTCGCCGGTGCGCGCACCGCCGACCTGTTCCGGTGCGCGCTCCTGCTCACGGGCGAGTGGCATGCCGCGGAGGACCTGGTGCAGGAGACCTGGGCCACGGTCTACCGGCGCTGGCACCGGGTCTCGAGCGCCGACCAGCCGGGCGCCTACGCCCGGCGCGTGCTGGTCAACGGGTTCCTGTCGCGCCGCAGGCGTCGCAGCGCCGGGGAGGTGCCGGTCGGCGACCCGGCCCCGACGCCGGCGGCCTCGGAGCCCGACGCGGCGCTCCGGGCGACGTTGCTCGCCGCCCTTGACACGCTGGAGCCTCGCGACCGGGCCGTGGTCGTCCTGCGCTACTGGCAGGACCTCGACGCGGCCACGACGGGCGAGCTCGTCGGCTGCTCGCCCGAGGCGGTCCGCACCCGAGCACGCCGGGCACTCGGCCGGTTGCGCGACGCGCTCGCCGACGACCTCGACCACCTGCTCGCCGACTGAGCAGCCACCTGACACCGGCACCTGGAGGAGACATGGACGACACGGCCTTCGAGTCGCAGCTGCAGCGCTCGCTGCACGCCGGCGTGGACACGCTGCAGCCGGCGCCCGGCCTCGTGGAGACCGGCATGGCGCGCGGCGCCCGCGCCCGCCGGCGACAGCGCTACGCCGTCGTCGCCGGGGCGGCGGCCGTCGCCGTGGCCGCCGGTGCGACCGCCTACTACCTGCCCGCGCCCGACGACACCCGCGCGACGCAGGAGGGGGGCAGCCCGACGACCTGCCGGCCCGACGTCGTCGACGACGTGCTCCCCGCGTGGGCGCGCGCGGGCTTCAGCGACCCCACACCGCGGGTGCCCCACATCCTGGGCGACCGGAAGCGCATCATCGCGATCCTCTTCGCCGACCCGCTCTACGCGGCCCCCGTCCCGGCCGACCGCGGCAACAAGATCCTGTGGGTGCCGGCGCCCTCCGACGAGGAGCCCGACGTGGAGGGCCCCCCGGTCCTGGAGATCGACGCCACGCGTGCGGGGACCGACCAGGTGGTGCACCGCGCGATCGACGGCGGCCCCGGGCCGTCGTACGTCGACCTCCCGGAGCCGGGCTGCTGGCGGCTCGAGCTGCGGTGGGGCTCCGGCGACGACGACCACGACACCCTCGACCTGGTCTACGTCGCCCCGCCGTCGTGAGGCGCTACCAGTAGTCCGAGTCGAGCTTGCCCTCCATGGCGCGCAGGTGCTCGCGCGAGCAGCGGTCACAGAAGGTCTTGTGCCGGCCGTTCTCGACCGCGGTCGTCCAGGTGAGGGTCGCGACGCCGTCGTCGGCGGTCCGGCCGCAGAAGTCGCAGGTGGCCATGCACCCGACCGTACGCCGGCCCTCTGCGCGGTTCTTCCCGCCGGCCCGGTCAGCCCGCGTCCCGGAGCTCGCCCCAGGCGCACCCGCAGTGGGGATGGCGCAGCCAGGCGCGGCGCGGCAGGGCCAGCGTCGCGTCGACGGTGACCGTCGCCGACCAGGTCGCCGGCCGCCCACCCTCCAGATAGGTCGCCAGGTCGCGCACCGCCCACGCCAGGGCGAGGGTCCGCAGAGCCGGCTCGGCCGGACGCTCGCACGAGGGGATCGCCGAGACCAGCTGGTGCAGCAGCAACGGCCACCGCGGGTCCTGGTCGGTGCGGTGGGCGTCCAGGCAGCGCAGGCAGGCGGTCCGGCCGGGCACCACCAGTGGACCGACCACGATCTCGGCCGGAGTCTCACGCACCACCAGGTGCGGCTGGCCGCCGCGCAGCAGGCCGTCCACGACTCCCCGGTCGTGCTCACGGGCCGACGCGACCAGCTGCACGTCGGCGTCCGGGCCCTTGACGTCGGTGACGGCGAGCCCGTTGGCGACCAGGAGCGCGTCGAGCTCCGCGCGCCAGGGCGGGTCGACCAGGAGCCCGATCCGGCCGGCCGCCCGCCGCGTCAGCGACTCGTGGGCCCCGGCGACGTCACGGGCGTAGGCCGCCGCAGCAAGCCTCGGCCGCGCCGAGCGGTCGGCGTCCCAGGCGTCGGCGTCGACCAGCAGGCCGGCGCCCCACAGGCGGACCGCCACGGCGTGCGCCTCCCCCGAGTCGGGCACCCGGACCGCTCCCGCGCCCAGCGCACCCAGCCAGTCGGCGACGACGGGTGTGGCGGCGACGACGACGGTGCCACGACCCAGTCCCACCTGCAGCCGGCCGGCCTCGCGGACGAGCACGCCTGCCCCCGGACGCAGCAGCACCCGTGCCGGCAGCGCGCCCGGCGGTCGCCGTCGCTCGAGGTCCTGCTCCATGGCCCGCACCCTCGCACAGCGGCGCCGGACGCCGCGGGGTCGTTCCACAGGCACCGGCGACGGTGCCCCGAGAAGCGAACGTGCCCCGAGAAAGCGAGGAGCCGGGTACGACCCGATCGTCGTACCCGGCTCCTGCGTCCGGTCCTGCCTCTGGGGCTCTGCGCCACCCCCCGGGGGCGCCGCCCACCGTGCCGATGTCAGTAGGCACGGGCGAGGGCGAGCCTGGCCTCCCGCGTCGCACGCTCGGCCTTGCGGCTGAGGCGACGAGCGCGGCTTGCCTGGGTTGCCCTCCGTGAGGCACGGGCCTCGTTCAGACGCTCGGCCTGGTAGGCGCGAGCGAACTCGGTGTTGAGCTGGTACATGATGATGCTCCGTCTTCGTGTGAGTGATGTCCATCGGTCGGTTGATGTGTGTGTTGATGGTGGATGTCCGCGCGGATCACGGGTGTCCGTCGGTGGTCAGGCTGCCGGCCAGGCGGCGGCGTCCTTCCGCGGGCGACCACGGGGCCGCTTGCGGGGGATCACCACGCCCTGCAGGAACAGCTCGCCACCCCAGACGCCCCACGGCTCCCGGCGCTCGAGAGCACCGGCGAGGCAGAGCGAACGCACCGGGCAGTCGACGCACAGGGCCTTGGCCTGCTCGACGTCTGCGGGCGACTCGGCGAACCACAGCTCCGGGTCGTTCACCCGGCACGGCAGTAGCCCCTCGGCACCCCGGCCTGCGTCACCTCGGCCGGCGGCGTCGTGGAGGTCGCCCAGGGTGAGGCCGTCCACCATCGTGGTGGCCTGCTCCCGGATCGCGGTGCCGACGAGCAGCTGGTTGTCCAGCCCGGCAGCCGTGTCCACGCGGTCGAGAACGCTGATGGTCATCAGATTCCCCTCCTTTGTCATGACCTGATCGCGTTGTTGGTTGGTCGAACCTGTGTTGCGAAATACAGAAGGCCGCGGATCCCTGGGTGTGGGTTCCGCGGCCTGGAGGCTGCCGATGCGTTGAATGTCTCAACTGGTCGGTGGTCTCCAGGCGGGGGTCCCCGGGAAGGCGCCCACGGTGTGCGCAGCGGTGCCCGTGAGGGTCGCGATGCGCTCCCGGTCGGTCGACTTGCCCTGGATGGCGGCGGCACCCGTGAACACACGGGAGTCCACCTGGGCGCACGCGGGCATGCCGAGGACGCGGCCATAGGTGGGCAGGCTGACGGACGGGGTTGCCATCCGGATCTGGGTCATGCTCATCGGGCCACCTCCTTCGGTGTGTCGGGCGCGGAGCGTGCCAGGCTCGTGTGCGCGCGTGCGGAATGTCGTCCGAGAACCGTACTCCGATCGGCGCGAGGGCCGCAAACCTATTTATCGAACTTTCTGAAATCGGCCCCACATTCTCGGCCGGCGGGGCCGGGAGGCGGCCGAATCACCTGCCCAGGAGGCCGCGTCGAGAGCCGGTCCGGTCAGTCGGTCGTGGTCTGCAGCAGCGCGAGGACGTCGTCGCCGTAGCGCTCCAGCTTACTCCGGCCGATGCCCGAGATGGCCAGCAGCTGCCCCTCGGTGGTCGGCCGGTGCTCGGCGAGCAGCTGGAGGGTGGCGTCGGTGAAGACCACGAACGCCGGCACCTGCTCCTCCCCCGCGCGCCGCAGCCGCCACGCACGCAGCTGCTCGAAGAGCGCCTCGTCGTAGGAGGCCGGACAGTCGTCGCAGCGGCCACGCTTCTTCTCCGGGCCGGTCCGCAGGCCCTTGCCACACTCGCGGCAGGTGACGGCCTTGCGCGACCGCCCGGCGCGGGCGGGTGACGGCTCGGGGTCGGTGCTCGCCGGGCGCAGCCCGTCGAGGAAGCGGGAGGGCCGGCGCGAGGGGCGCCCGCCGGGGTTGCGCGCCAGCGCCCACGAGAGGGCGAGCTCGCGACGCGCGCGGGTCATGCCGACGTAGAGCAGGCGGCGCTCCTCCTCCACCGCCTCCGGGCCCTCGGCATAGACGATCGGCAGCGTGCCCTCCTGGAGCCCGCAGACGAACACGACGTCCCACTCGAGGCCCTTCGCCGCGTGGAGGGTCGCCAGCGTCACGCCGTCGGCGACCGGCGCGTGCTGCTCGGCCGCCCGGCGGTCGAGGTCGGCCACGAAGGAGTCGAGCCCCACGCCCTGCTGCTCGGCCGCCAGGTCGACCAGGGCCTGCAGCGACTCCCAGCGGTCGCGCGCCTGACCGCGTCCGGACGGCGCCTCCGGCGACCAGCCCATGCCGGCGAGCACCGCGCGGGTGCGGTCGGCCAGGTCGCCCTCCGCCGGCAGGTCGTCGCCGGCCGCGGCCCGGGCTGCGCCCCGGAGCAGGGTGACGGCCTGGCGCACCTCGGGGCGGTCGAAGAAGCGCGCGGCGCCGCGCACGACGTAGGGGATGCCGCGGGCCGCCAGCGCCTCCTCGAACGTCTCGGTCTGGGCGTTGAGCCGCAGCAGCACCGCGGTCTGGCCCAGCGCGAGGCCCCGGTCGCGGAGGGAGGCGATGCGGTCGGCCACGGCGGTGGCCTCCGCGACCTCGTCGGCGTGGGGGGTGTAGGTCACCTCGGGTCCGGCCTCGCACACCGCCCTGAGCTCGACGCCACGGCTGGGCGTGCCGGCGAGCAGCTGGTTGGCGGCGGTCACCACCTGAGGAGTGGAGCGGTAGTTGCGCACCAGCTCCAGGCAGGTGGCCCCGGGGTGCTTGCGCGCGAAGCCGGTGAGATAGGTCGCGTTGGCCCCGGCGAAGCTGTAGATCGTCTGGGCCGGGTCGCCCACGACGCAGATCTCGTCGCGGCCGCCCAGCCACAGGTCGAGTAGCGCGGACTGGAGGGGCGAGACGTCCTGGAACTCGTCGACGACGAACCAGCGGTACTGACGCCGCACCTGGGCGGCGACGCGCTCGTCGTCGGCGAGCATGCCCGCGGTGAGCAGGAGCACGTCCTCCATGTCGATCCGGCCCTGCTCGCGTTTGACGCTCTCGTAGGCCGCGAAGAGCCGGGCGACGGACTCCTCGTCGAGCCCGTTGACCTCCCTGCCCCGCGCCGCCGCGATGCGCGGATAGTCGTCGGGGCCGACGTTGGTCACCTTGGCCCACTCGATCTCGGAGGCCAGGTCGCGCAGCATCGCCTGGTCGGCGCGGACCCGCTGGGTGCGGGTCGCGGCGGCGAGCATGCCGAGCTTGGACTCGGTCAGCTCGGGCAGGTCGGTGCCGCGGGTGGCCGGCCAGAAGTAGCGGAGCTGGCGCAGCGCGGCCGAGTGGAACGTGCGCGCCTGGACGCCGGGGGCGTCGAGCCGGCGGAGCCGGCCGCGCATCTCGCCCGCGGCCCGCGTGGTGAACGTCACCGCCAGCACCTCGGTGGGGGCGTAGACGCCCGTCGCGACGCCGTAGGCGATGCGGTGGGTGATCGCCCGGGTCTTGCCGGTCCCCGCCCCGGCCAGCACCCGGACCGGGCCCCGCAGCGCCTCGGCCACCTGACGCTGCTCGGGGTCGAGCGAGGCCAGCAGCTCGTCGGGAGCGGGCATCGGGAACAATCTCCGGGGTCGAAGAGGTTGGGACGACGCGCCGGCGGACCGGCGTCCACGGCAACCCTAGACGCCGGCCCGGACAGCGTCCCGGCGCCGAGTCGACCCAGCACCCGCACCGAGAGGCGAGAGAGCAGCAGATGACCGACCTGGCACCGTTCACGATGTACTCGACACCGTGGTGCGGCTACTGCTTCCGGCTCAAGGGGCAGCTCAACCGGGAGGGCATCGAGTTCGCGGAGGTCGACATCGAGGAGCAGCCCGACGCCGCCCACCTCGTCGAGCAGATCAACGACGGCAACCAGACGGTGCCGACGCTCGTCTTCTCCGACGGCACGGCCCTGACCAACCCGTCGGTGCGCCAGGTGCGGGCCAAGCTGGAGGAGCTGGAGCCCACCGGCTAGACCGGGTGCGGCTGCCTCACCAGCTGCCCGGCAGCGGGCCGCCGTACCAGTGCTCGACCAGGGAGCGGCTGATCGACACCCCTCCGGGAAGCACCAGCTCGCCCGCCTCGGCGCCCGCGCGCATCTCCGCCCGGGTGAACCACCGGGCGTCCTCCAGCTCGTCGCCGTCGACCGTCACCTCGCTGGCGACCGCGCGCCCGGTGAAGCCGAGCATCAGCGACCCCGGGAAGGGCCACGCCTGGTTGCCGAAGTAGGCGACGTCGCCGACGACGACGCGGGTCTCCTCGGCCACCTCACGGCGTACGGCGTCCTCCAGCGACTCCCCCGGCTCGCAGAACCCCGCCAGCGTCGAGAAGCGACCGGGCGGCCAGGAGGCGTGCCGGCCCAGCAGGCAGCGCTCCTCGGCCGAGCCGGGATCGCCGTCGGTGATCAGCATGATCACCGCGGGATCCGATCGCGGGAACTGCGTCTTGCCGCACCGGGCGCAGCGCAGCTCGTGGCCGGCGGCGGCCACGGCGAGAGGACCCCCGCACCGCGGGCAGAAGCGGGTGGCCCAGTGCCACTCCGCGAGGCCCATGGCGTGGAAGACGAGCGGGGCGTCGCCGACCGAGGCCGCCAGGGCCGGCAGCGCGGCCCTCAGCCCGACCCAGTCGCCCCGCTCGCCCGGGGCGTTGTCGGGGTCGACCAGCACGGCGAACCAGGTGCGGCCGTCGCGCTCGCCCAGCAGCACGCGGGTCCCGTCCGGGGCCTCCGCGGTCGCCCTCCAGTCCACCGCACCGTCGACCGGCCGCAGCCGCGTGCCGGCGATGACCAGCACCCGGGTCGCGGGGTCCGCCCACCTGGCGTCGAGCCACTCGTCGTCGACCCGATGGGCGCCGGCGCGGTCGTGGGCGTTGGCCGCCAGGTCGAGGTGCGGGAACGTCACGATGCCCAACCTAGTGGCGGGCCTCTCTAGTGTGTCGCCATGAGCACCCACATCAGCGCCGCCTCCGGCGAGATCGCCCCCACCGTCCTGATGCCCGGCGACCCGCTGCGGGCGAAGTGGATCGCCGAGACGTTCCTCGAGGACGCGCGCTGCTACAGCGAGGTGCGCGGCATGTTCGGCTTCACCGGCACCTGGAGAGGGCGGCCGGTCTCGGTGCAGGGGTCCGGGATGGGCCAGCCGTCGATGTCGATCTATGCCCATGAGCTGCTCCGCGAGTACGACGTCGACACGATCATCCGGGTCGGCTCGTGCGGCGCCCTCACCGAGAAGGTGGCCGTTCGCGACGTCATCCTCGCCTCCGGCGCGTGCACGGACTCCTCGATGAACACGATCCGCTTCGAGGGGATGGACTACGCGCCCGTGGCCGACTTCGGCCTGCTCCGGGCGGCGTACGACGTCGCGCAGGAGCTGAGCCTCGAGCACGCCGTCCACGTCGGCCTGATCTTCTCCTCGGACTCCTTCTACAGCCCGCGGCCCGAGCTGGCCGCGCGGATGGTCGACTACGGCGTGCTGGCCGTCGAGATGGAGGCCTCGGCGCTCTACACGCTCGCTGCGCAGGCAGGTGCCCGGGCGCTGTGCGTCTGCACCGTGTCGGACCACATCGTCACCGGTGAGGAGACCACGTCGCAGGAGCGGGAGCAGACCTTCGGCGCGATGATCGACATCGCCCTGGGCGCCGCGCTTGGCTCCGCCGGCTGAGGCGCCTCGGCGAGGTGCCCCCATCTGCCGCGGCGTGATGGCGCTTGAGTGCCCGGGGCACGGCGCACTCAAGGACCACAGACCCGCGGCAGTTGGTCCTCCGCGACGGGCGGCGGGGGGGTGGCGGGGTTCACCACCGGCCCAGCAGGGCCTCGAGCTCGTCGCGGCCGGGGAGCCGCGCCGGCTCCACCAGCTCTGCGGTGCGCACGTAGTAGAACGCCGCGCGCACCCGGTCGAGCGGCGTCCCGGAGAGCTCGGCCCACGCGAGGCGATAGACGGCCAGCTGGAGCGGGTCGGCGTCGGCGATCCGGCTCGTCTTCCAGTCGACCACCAGGAACCCGGCGCCGCCGGGCACCTCCTCGTCGGCGTAGACGGCGTCGATCCGCCCGCGCACCACCTGCGAGTCCAGCACGAGTGAGAACGACGCCTCGACGGCGTGCGGCACCCGCTCCGCGAACGGCCCCGACTCGAACGCCGCGATCAACGCGTCGAGCTCACCCTCGTCGGCGATGTCGAGGTCGGCCCGGCCGGGCAGGTCCTCGGGGTCGAGCAGCGGCTGCTGGGCTCCCTGTGCGGCGCTTCGCTCCTCGACCCACGCGTGGAAGAGGGTGCCGAAGCGAGCGGCCCGGCTCGGCGGCCGCGGCATCGGGCGGGCGAGCTCGCGGGCCAGGGCCTCGGGGTCCTCCTGCAGCCGGAGCAGCGCCGAGGTGGAGAGGCTGGGGGGCAGCGGGACGGCGATGTCGGCGCGACGCTCGGCCCGCGCCTCCGCCAGCAGTCGCTCGATGTCGGCGTCCCAGTCGGCGACCCGGGCGGCCTCGACCATGTCGAGGCCGGCGTCGTCGGCGTGCGGGTCTGCCGCGCGCACCAGCGCGGCCGCCTCGAGGCGGCGCGCCGCCTCGGCGCCGATCCCCGCTGCCGGCCAGGGATGCGACGGGTCCTCCCCGGCGTAGGGATGGGGGTCGGAGCGATCGGGCTTGTCGCGCCACCGCGGAGCCGGCTCGCCCCACTCGGCCAGCAGGTCACGGACGACGCCCTGGTAGTCGGACGGGCCGAACGGCGTCGCGCGCGCGGACCAGCAGTAGGACGACACCGAGAGGCGGTGGGCCGCCCGGGTGAAGGCGACGTAGCCCAGCCGCAGCTCCTCGGTGCGGTCGTGGGCGCGGGTGTCGGCCCGGTAGGCGTCGAGCGCCGCCTTGTCATAGCCGTGCAGCTGCGGCAGGTCCCGCGCGTCTCCTCGCAGCGGGGCCGGCAGCACCGCCGGGGAGGTCGTCCACAGCGAGCGCGACCGGTGGGAGGGGAAGCGCGTCTCGCAGACCCCCACCAGGAACACCGACCACCACTCCAGCCCCTTGGCCCGATGGACCGTGAGCAGCTTGACCGAGTCGGCCGCCGTCGGGGTGGCGACGTCGAGACCGTTGCCCTGGTCGTCCTCGGCGGTCAGATAGGCGAGCAGCGCCGGCAGGGTCACCTGCCCGTCGATCGCCTGGAAGTCGGCGACGGCCCGCACGAACAGGTCGAGGTTGTCGCGACGTGCGGGTGCCGCCGAGCTCACCGCCGCTGCCAGCTCGACGTCGGCACCGGAGGTGTCGATGATGCGGCGCACGATGTCGAGCAGCGGCTCGCCGACGTGGGAGCGCAGCATGCGCAGCTCGCGCGCGAGCAGCCCGAAGCGCTCGACCGCCTCCCGCGAGTAGGCCGCCTCCCCGGGGTCGTCGAGGGCGTCGTCGAGGCAGGGGATCTCGGCGGGGTCGATGCCGTCGGCGATCCGCGTCAGGTGATCGGTCAGGCCGGCCGCGGGGTCGGCGCGGCCCCGCTGGCCGGTCAGCTCGGCCGCCCTGGCGCTGAGGAGCCCCAGGTCACGCGGCCCGATCGCCCACCGCGGCCCGGTGAGCAGGGTCAGCAGGGCGGCGTTGGCCGTCACGTCGTGGAGGAGCCTCAGGGTGGCGACCACCTCGGCGACCTCGGGGAGCCGCAGCAGGCCGGAGAGGCCGACGATCTCGACCGGGACGTCTCCCGCCGTCAGGGCGTCGAAGACCTCGGCCGCGTGGGCGTTGTCGCGGGTCAGGACGCCGATGTCGGCCCACCGTCCGCCGGCGTCGTGAGCGGAGCGTACGCCGGCCACGAGCGCCGACAGCTCGTCGCGATGGGTCTCGAAGACGTCGACGGTGACGGTCCCGGCGGCGGCGCCGGGCTCGGCCTCGAGCGGAGCCACGACCTCGTGGTCGGCGAGCAGCGGGGCGGCGAGCCGGTTGGCGGCCTCGAGGATGCGGCGGTCGGACCGCCGGTTGACGGTCAGCGGGTAGGTCGGGACCGGCCCGCGGGCCGCGGGGAAGAGCCGGGGGAAGTCGAGGATGTTGGACGCCGAGGCGCCGCGCCAGCCGTAGATGGCCTGGTGGGGGTCGCCGACGGCGGTGACCGCGTGCCCGCGACCGGAGGAGCCCTCGGGCCCGGAGAAGAGCCGCGACAGCATGGCTGCCTGGGCGACCGAGGTGTCCTGGTACTCGTCGAGCAGCACGACTCGGAACCGCTCGCGCTCGGCGACGCCCACGTCGGGGTGTGCCGTCACCAGGCGGGCGGCCAGCTCGATCTGGTCGCTGAAGTCCATCAGGCCCAGGTCCGCCTTGAGCCGGCGGTAGGCCTCGACCAGGCCCAGCAGCTCCTGACGGCGGGCGATCGCGTGCGCGGCCGCCTCGACCGGGGCGAGGTAGGTCTTGCGGGCCCTGCCGGCCAGCTCGTCGGCATGGGCCCGGGCGAAGCCAGCCTGCTCCGCCTCGTCGAAGGCACGCACCCGGTCGGGCTCGACGAGGTGCTCGCTCATCGCGGAGTCCAGGGCCAGGAGGTTCTGGATGGCCGTCTCCGGGTGGTCGGTCAGGTGCACCACCCGCTCGTCGTAGCGGTCGACCACGCGGGCGCCGAGCTGGTAGCGGGCCGCATCGGTGATCACGCGGGTGTCGGGCTCGTGGCCGATGCGCAGACCATGGTCGGTGAGCAGGGTCGCGGCATAGGCGTTGTAGGTCGCCACGGTCGGCTCGAGCACGTCGTCGTCGGGCTCGGCTCCCTCGCCGTGCCGCTCGCCTGCCCGCTCGCCGGGCTGCTCGTCGAGCGCGCCGGCGGCGACGAGCTGCTGCCGGATGCGGCCCCGCAGCTCGCTCGCGGCCTTGGTCGTGAACGTCAGCCCGAGCACCTGGTCGGGCCGCACCTGGCCGGTGAGCACGAGGTAGACGACGCGGGCCGCCATCAGCGTGGTCTTGCCGGACCCGGCCCCCGCGATCACCACCGCCGGCTCCAGCGGCGCTGAGATGGCCGCCCACTGCTGGTCGCTGGCCACCCAGTCGACGCCCATGGCGGCCGCCAGCTCCGCGGCCGAGCCGATCGCCCGGCGCGCGTGCGGGGCCGGGGGTCTCGACGCCGACGGGGCGCTCACTGCGTCACCACGTGTCCCGCGCTCTGGGCCGGACAGATCGGCTCGAAGGGACACTCGCGGCACTGGGGCCCCACGACCGCAGGGAAGCGCTCGCTGCGCAGGAGGTCGGCGGCCTGGGCCAGCTGCGCGCGGAGCAGCGTGCGCTCGGGGCCGTCGTCGGCCTGGGCCGGCTGGGACTGGACGACGGCCTTAGCGCCGCCGTCGGTGAGCCCGAGCTGCACGAGCTCGGCCCCCCCAGCCTCGACCCGCCCGGGCGGCAGGCCGTCGATCGCGTCGACGGCGCCGTGGTCGACGGCGAGCTGGTAGAGGCCGAGCTGGACGTGGGTGGCCAGTGACTTGTCGGTGGGCTTGGTGCGGTTGGTCTTGAGGTCGACCACGACGATGCGACCGTCGGCGTCGAGCTCGAGGCGGTCGGCGTAGCCCGAGAGCCGCACCCGCTCGCCGCCGACGAGCTCGATCACCGCACGGAACTCCTGCTCGATGCCGACCAGCGTGCGCGGGTCGGCCGCGTGCCAGGCCAGGAAGCGACCCAGAGCGGCCCGCACCCGGTCGAGCTCACGGACCCGCGCCCACGGGGTGCGGAACTCCATCCGGTCCCACACCTCGCCGACGTGCGCCATGAGCAGCTCGACGCCCGCCTCACCCGGAGGTACGTCGACCTCGCCGGCGGCGACCCGCTGGGCGATCGCGTGGACGATCTCGCCCAGGTTGGCCGACTGGTGGGCCCGGGTGACGCCGCCCGCCTCACGAGACAGGAACCACTGGGTCGGGCAGGTCATGAGCCCGTCGAGAAGGCTCGCGGAGACGGGGACCGGCTGGTCGGGGTCGCGCAACGGACGGTCGGACAGGGTCGCTGCGCGAGTGCCCCACCAGCTGCCGGGGTCGGCCGCCGGAGCCAGCGGCCGGCCGCCGACCGTCTCCGCCGCCAGCCGCGCGAGACGCCGGGCGGCCGCCCGGCGAAGCGCGGGGGTGCCTCCGGGGTCGGCGGCCGCGCGCCGCAGCTCGCCCACCAGGCCACCCAGCGACATCGTGCGCTCGGGACGGCCGACCACCGGCTCGACCGCGACGCCGAGCTCACCCAGGAACCGCGACGGCTGCTCCCCCTCGTCGTCGGCCGACGCGACGGCGGTCACGACCAGCCGCTCACGGGCGCGCGTGCAGGCGACGTAGAACAGCCGCCGCTCCTCGACCAGCAGCTCCCGCGCCGAGGTCGGCGGGACCAGGCCGCCGGAGCCGATCCGGTCGGCCCCGAGGAGCGTGGACCGGCGCCGCAGGTCGGGCCACCCGTCCTGCTGGACGTGGGCGACCACGACGAGCCGCCACTCGAGGCCCTTGGCCCGGTGGGCGGTGAGCAGGCGGACCGCCGCCCCGCGGGCCCCGCGCTCGGCGAGGGTGTCGGCGGGGATCTGCTGGGCGACCAGCGTGGCCAGGAACTCCCTGGCCCCCACCCGGTCTCGCGTCTCCTCGGCGCGGGCGGCGGCGTCGAACAGCGCGCAGATCGAGTCGAGGTCGCGGTGGGCCCGCCGCGCGGTCGCGCCGCCCAGCTCGACCGCGCGGCGCAGCCGGTCCGGCCACGACGTGCCCGACCACAGCGTCCAGAGCAGCTCCTCGGCGGTGGCCCCCTCATCGGCCTGGTCGCGGGCACGTCCCACCAGCCCGGCCACGGCCCCCGCCCTCGCGGCGTCGGGCCCCTCGAGCCCGTCGAGGAGCGTCGGGTCGAGGACGCAGCGGCGCACCAGCTCGCGGGACGGCAGGGGGACCCGCCCCTCGGTCGCCGCGAGCTCCTTCTCGCGCCGCCGCAGCCGCCGTGACAGCCGGCGTACGTCGCCCGCGTCGAGACCGCCGAGCGGGCCCGCGAGCAGCGCCTCGGCGCGCGCGGCGTCGACGTAGTCGACGTGGTCGGGGTCGTCGTTGTCGAGGTTGAGGACCACCCGGAGCGCGTCGATCAACGGGAGCGCGGCCGGGTCGCGGACGAGCGGGAGCTCGTCGCTGGCCACCTCGACCGGTACGCCGGCCGCACCCAGCGACCGACGCAGCGGCGGGATCGAGGCCCGCCCGGACCGGACCAGCACCGCCATCTCGTCCCAGCCGATCCCGTCCTCGAGATGGGCCCGTCGCAGCAGGTCGGCGAGGTGCTCGGCCTCGGCGCGGTCGGTGTCGAACGTGCGCACGACCACCCGCCCGTCGCCGTGCTCCCCGGCCTCGGAGCGTGGTGCGAGGAACGCCTCGCGCGCGGCCGCCGGGATGCTGCCGGGCAGCCCGATGCGTCCGGCCACCCGCTGGGAGGCGGTGAGCAGGCGTGGCCCGAAGCGGCGGGTGGTGCGCAGCGTGACGACCTCGGCCGGCGTCGCGTCGGCTCGGGGGAAGTCGACGGGGAAGTCGAGGATGCCGCGCACCTCGGCGCCGCGGAAGGCATAGATCGACTGGTGCGGGTCGCCGACCGCCACCAGGTCACGACCGTCGCCGGCGAGCGCCCTGAGCAGGGCGACCTGGCCGGAGTCGGTGTCCTGGTACTCGTCCACGAAGACGTGGGCGACCTCGGACCGCAGCTCCTCGCGGTGCAGGGTCGCCTCGAGGGTGGCCCGGCGGATCAGGTCGGCGTAGTCGACCGCGCCGCGGTCGTCGAGGATCGTGAGGTACTGCTCCAGGAACAGCCCGGCGGCGGTGAGCTCCGGGAGGTCCTCGACCTCGCCGAGGCGGCGGAGGTCGTCGCCGTCGAGGCCCTTCTCACGGGCCCGTGACAGCACGGCATGGACCTCGCGCGCGAAGCCGCGGGTGCCCATCGCGTGACGCAGCCGGTCGGGCCACCGGACCGACTCGGGGTGGTCCTGCAGCAGCTCGCGCAGGACGACGTCCTGCTCGGGCGCCGAGAGCAGCCGCAGCGGCCCGACGTAGAGCTCGGAGGGTGCGAAGCGCCGGATCAGCCCGTAGGCGAAGGAGTGGAACGTCTTGCCGATCCCCGAGGACATCGTGCGGCCGACGCGTGCGGTGACCCGGTCGCGGAGCTGCTCGGCGGCCTTGCGCGAGAAGGTCAGCGCGAGGACCGAGTCGGGGTGGGCGCCGCCGGCCTCGATGCGATGGGCGATCGCCTCGACCAGCGTCGTCGTCTTGCCGGTGCCGGGTCCGGCCAGCACCAGCAGCGGCCCCCCGGGATGCTCCACCACCCGCCGCTGGTCGTCGTCGAGCGTGACCTGTGCGCGACCGGGCTCCGGCCGCACCAGATGGTAGGCCGGCCCGCGACCGGCCGCGCTCGCGCTCATGGGTCCAGCCTTCCATCCTGGGGGGACACGGGCCGGGGTAGCGTGCCAGCCATGCAGCCAGGCGAGCACCCCGGCCCCCTGTCCGACGTCCTGGTGGTCGATCTCACCCGTGCGCTCGCGGGTCCCCACGCGGCGATGCTGCTCGGCGACCTCGGGGCGCGCGTGATCAAGGTGGAGAGCGCGGCGGGCGACGACACCCGGGCCTGGGGCCCGCCCTGGGCCGACACCGACGCCCACGAGGACGGCCCCCGCGACTCGACGTACTTCCTGTCCGCCAACCGCAACAAGGAGTCGATCGTCCTCGACCTCAAGGCCGAGGACGACGAGGCGCTGCTGGAGCGGCTGGTAACCCGAGCCGACGTGCTCCTGGAGAACTTCCGGGTGGGGGTGATGGACCGGCTGGGCCTGGGCTTCGACCGTCTCCACCAGCTCAACCCCCGACTCGTCATCGGCTCGATCACCGGCTTCGGTCACGACGGCCCCGAGGCGGGCCGGGCCGGCTACGACCAGATCGCACAGGGCGAGGGCGGGCTGATGAGCGTCACCGGCGTGGAGATCCCCACCAAGGTGGGCGTGCCCATCGCCGACCTGCTGGCCGGCATGAACCTCGCGTACGGCGTCGCGGCGGCGCTGCACGAGCGCGACCGCACGGGCGTCGGCCGGGTCGTGCGCACCTCGCTGCTGGCCGGCGTGGTCGGGGTCCACGCGTTCCAGGGCACCCGCTGGACGGTGGGCGGCGAGGTCCCCGGGCTCTCGGGCGTCCACCACCCCGCCATCGCCCCCTACGGCATGTTCGCGACGGCCACGGCCCCGATCCAGGTGTCGATCGGGTCCGAGGGGCTGTGGCGCCGCTTCGCGACCGTCATCGACACCGACGCCGAGCAGGCCCGGTTCGCGACCAACCAGCAACGGGTGGCTCACCGGGACGACCTGGTGGACGTGATCGAGACCGCGTTCGCCGCCCGCGACGCGGAGCACTGGCTGGCCGCCCTCCACGACGCCGGCATCCCGGCGGGCAAGGTGCGCAGCCTCGACGACGTCTACACCTGGGAGCAGACCCGGTCGCAGGGTCTGCTGATCGAGGTCGAGCACCCCTCCTACGGCACCCTGTCCCTGCCGGGGTCGCCGCTGCGCTTCGACGACCAGCCCTTCTCCGGTGGACGCGCGCACCACGCCGCCCCGCCGATGCTCGACGAGCACGGGGCCGTGCTCCGGGAGTGGCTGGAGTCCTGACCGGGCTCGCCGCCGATCTGGGCGCCGGGCGCACGCCCGTCGGGATCGCACCTCGCCGTCCACACCAGTAGGACGCGCGCACCTCGTCGCCGACGACAGGATGCAGCCGCCGGTCCGCGACCGGGACCGTCTACGTTGGGTGCATGGCGTCGGCGCACGAGCTCCTGGTCCTCAACCGGGACGACCTCGAGGGCCTCGCGCTGACCTGGGAGGACGTCATCGACGTCCTCGAGGACGCGTTCGCACAGAAAGCACGGGGGCTGGTGCAGAACCCGCCCAAGCCCAAGGTGGTGCCTCGCGAGGATGCCTTCGTCAACGCGATGCCGGCCTACCTCGGCGGCTCCGACGCGCTCGGCATCAAGTGGGTGTCCGGGCACGAGCAGAACCACGCCAAGGGTCTGCCCTACATCTTCGGGTCGCTGCTGATGAACGACGCCGACACCGGACGGCCGCTGGCGCTCGTGGACGGCGGCTGGATCACCGAGATGCGCACCCCGGGCGTCTCGGGGGTCACCCTGCGTCACGTGCCCGGCCGGGTCACCAGGGTCGGCATCGTCGGCTGCGGCGTGCAGGGGCGCCGCCACCTCGAGGTGACGCTCGCGGTGCATCCGGAGGTCGAGGAGATCGTCGCCTTCGACCACCGGCAGGAGCACGCCGAGTCCCTCTTCGCGCTCGCCGGCGGCCGGCGCACGACGTTCGTCACCTCGCCCGAGGCAGCGCTCCAGGGCGTCGACCTCGCGGTCACCTGCATCACCCGTCCGCTCGACCCCAAGGTCACCGCCGACGACGCCGCCGACGACGCCTTGCTCCTCCCCGTCGACTACGACGACGCGATGGCCGCGCCGGCGTTCAGTGCCGCGTCGACGTACGTCGTCGACGACCGTGAGCAGTACGCCGCGGTGGCCGCCCGCGGCCACTACTTCCAGGGTCTGCCCGACCCCGTGGCGGAGCTCGCCGACGTGGTGGTCGGGGCGGTGAGCGTGCCGGAGCGCGGACGCAGGATGGTCCTCAACATGGGCATCGCCATGGACGACGTCGCCCTGGGCCAGCTGGTCCTGACCCGCGCCGCCGAGCGCGGAGCGGGCACCCGCGTCAGGTTCCCCTGAGAGTCGGAGCGAACGTCCCGGCGCCGGCGTCGGTCGGCCTCGCGGGCCGTCGCGTCCCAGGCCTCCATCAGCACCGCCACCGAGTAGTGCATCCGCCGCTCCTCTCACGAGTCCTCTGCGCCGCTTCCCTGTGCCGCTTCCCGGTCCACTTCTGCGCAACACCAGTGATCACATTACGCCGGTAACGCGTGAGTGGCAACCAGTCATCCGGTTATGCTGGTGTCGGAGAGGAGAGCGATGCCCTACCCCGAGCTGCCCCGGCCCGACGCGCCGCCGTCGGTCGCCCTGGTCCGCGACTTCGTCAACACCACCGACCGCGAGACCGGCGCCGACGACCTCGCCACGGCCCGCGACCTTGCCGACTACCTCCTAGCCGAGGGGCTCGTCGACGCGCGCCCGCGCGTCAGCTCGGCCGAGCTCGCCCTGGCCCACGAGCTGCGCTCGGCGCTCCGGACCGCGCTGGAGCACCACCACGACGGCACGACGCCGCCGGAGGACCGGCTCCGCGCGGTGCTCTCCCACCTGCCCGTGCGCCTGGACTGGTCGGCCGGCGGAGCCGTCGTCGAGGCGGCCGGCGGCGGGACGCAGGCCGCCCTCGCGCGCGTCGGCATCGCCGCCCTCACCGCCCACGCCGAGGGACTCTGGCCGCGGCTCAAGGTGTGCTCCTCCGACGAGTGCGCGTGGGCCTACTTCGACCACTCCAAGAACCGCTCGCGCCACTGGTGCGAGTACGGCTGCGGCAACAGGCTCAAGACCCGCGCCTACCGCGAGCGGCAGCGGGCCGCCCGGGCCTGATCGCGGCTCCTCGGACGGGCCCACCGACGTGCCGGTCGGAGCCCGTCAGTCCTCGTCGTAGAGCACGCAGGCCACCTCGACCCCACCGGTACGTCGCAGCGGCGGCGCACCCGCGGAGCGGAACCGCAGGCGCATCCCCTTGGCGGTCGCCTCCTGCTCCTCCACGCCCGACCACAGCGGCTCCCCCGGGTTCTCGGCCCTGATGGCCTCGAGCACGCGCTCGACGCTCGCCGGATCCTCGCCCTCCACGTCGGCGACCAGCCGGTCGCGCTCCCCCCACTGGTCGAGGTCGCCCAGGGCGCGGCGCTCGGACTCGTAGACCGCCGGGTCGGCCCGGGTCCAGTGGTCCTCGACGACCGAGCGCAGGTCTCGGGCCTCCCACCCACACCCGGCCACCGCCTCGGGGCAGCGCGGGTGGAACGAGCAGCCCAACGGCGGCGACGCGGCATCGGGGATCTCGCCGCGCGGCAGGTCGCGGGGCACCATCTGGTGCGGGTCCGGCTCGGGGATGGCCTTGAGCAGCGCCTTGGTGTAGGGGTGGCGGGGGTGCGCGAAGATCTCCTCGGTGGGCCCGATCTCGACCACCTTGCCCAGGTACATGATCGCGATGCGGTCGCAGAAGAACTTGGCCGTGGCCAGGTCGTGCGTGATGTAGACGTAGGTGAGGCCGAGGTCGCCCTTGAGGTCGAGCATCAGCTGCAGGATCTTGGCCCGCACGCTCATGTCGAGCATGGACACCGGCTCGTCCGCGACCAGCACCTCGGGGTCCAGGATGATCGCGCGGGCGATCACCACGCGCTGCTTCTGCCCGCCCGACAGGTCGCGCGGGTACTTCCCGAGGAAGAGCTCGACCGGCGAGAGGCCGACCCGCTCGAGCGCGTCGACGACCCGGTCGCGCCGCTCCTGGGCGGAGGTGACGCCCTGCACGCGCAGCGCGTCGCCGACGGCCTCTTCGACGGTCATGGCGGGGTTGAGCGCCGCGTTGGGGTCCTGGAACACCATCTGGATGTCGCGACGCAGCTCGCGCAGCTCGCGGCGCCGCATCTCGGCGACGTCGCGGCCCTCGATCAGGATCGACCCGTCGGTCGCGGGCACCAGCCCGAGGAGCGCCCGGCCCAGCGTGGACTTGCCGCTGCCGCTCTCCCCGACCAGGCCGACGACCTCGCCCCGGGCCAGCGACAGGTCGACGCCGTCGACCGCCTTGACGGTGCCGGTGTCACGGCCCAGCAGACGGGCCAGGTTGCTGCCGCGCAGCTGGAAGTGCACCGAGAGGTCGCGCACGTCGACGACGACGTCGCGGTCGGTGGGGGTGGTGGTCGCGGTGTCACGCTTCGTCGGCAACGGCCACCTCCTGCTTGAGCGGGGTGCGCCCGCCCTCGGGCACCATCGAGTCGGGGCCGCGCAGCCAGCACTCGACGGTGCCGCCGCCGTCGCGCTCGACCGTGACGGGGTTCTTGGTCGCGCACACGGCCATGGCGTCGGGGCATCTCGGGTGGAACCGGCACCCGTCGGGCGGGTCCACGAGATCGGGCGGGGACCCGGGGATGAAGTCCAGCCCCGTGGTCGAGAGGCTGATCGTGGAGCGCATCTGCTCGCGGGTGTAGGGGTGCTGGGGTCGGCCGAACACCTCGGCCACGGTGCCCTGCTCGACGATGCGGCCGGCGTACATCACCGCGACCCGGTCGCAGGCCTCCGCGACGATGCCGACGTTGTGGGTGATGAGCAGCAGGGCGGTGTGATGGGCGCTGCGCAGGTCGTTGAGGATCCGCACGATCTGGGCCTCGACGAGCACGTCGAGCGCGGTCGTCGGCTCGTCGGCGACCACGAAGGCGGGCCGCAGCACCAGCGCCAGCGCGATCATCAGGCGCTGCCGCATCCCGCCCGAGAACTCGTGCGGGTAGGACCGGTAGCGCGTGGGCGGGATGCCCATGGTGCGGAGCGCCTCGAGCCCGCGCCGGCGTACCTCCTCCTTGTCGAGGCCCGGCTCGTGCTGGCGGATGGTCTCCTCGAAGTGCTCGGAGATCCGCATCAGCGGGTTGAGCCGGGTGAGCGGCTCCTGGAAGATCATCGCGAGGTCGTTGCCGCGCAGGCGGTAGGCCTCCTTGGAGCTGAGCGACAGGATGTCGCGGCCGCGGTAGACCACCTCCCCGTCGCGCTTGGCGCCCTCGGGGAGCAGTCCCATGAGGCCGCGGCCGAGCGTGGACTTGCCGCAGCCGGACTCGCCCACCAGCCCGAGCGTCTCGCCCGGCGCGAGGTCGAAGCTGACGCCGTCGACGGCGCGGATCGCGCCGCGGGTGGTGCCGTACCAGACCCGTACGTCGCGGGCCGAGATCACCGGCTCGTGCGCGTCGGCACCCGGAGGCTGGTCGATGAGCTCCATGTCAGCCCACCTTCTCAGGCCGGTCGAGGCCGCCGTCGCGGGGCGGCATGACGACCGGGAGCAGCCGACGCCGACGCAGCGTCGGGTTGAGCGTCTCGTTGAGCCCCTCGCCGACCAGGGTCAGCCCCGTGACGAGCAGCACGATCGCCAGACCCGGGTAGAGGCCGGTCCACCAGATGCCCGCGCCGGCGTCCGAGAGGGCCCGGTTGAGGTCGTGCCCCCACTCCGCCGCGTCGGTGGACTGGATGCCGAGCCCGAGGAAGCCCAGGCCGGCCAGCGTCAGGATCGCGTCGGCGGCGTTGAGCGTCGCCAGCACCGGCACGCTCTGGACGACGTTGCCGAAGAGGTAGCGGCGCATGATGACGCCGTCGGTGGCCCCGATCGCGCGCGCCGCCTCGACGTAGGTCGCCTCCTTGGCCGAGATCGTCGTGTTGCGCACCACCCGGAAGTACTGCGGGATGTAGATCGCGGTGAGCGACAGCGACACCGCGATCACGCTTCCCCCGAGGATCCCGGTCAGGAGGAAGGAGAAGACGATGGCGAGCAGGAACGACGGGAACGCGAAGATCGCGTCCATCACCAGCACCAGGATCCGGTCGGGCCAGCCCCCGAAGTATCCCGAGACCAGCCCCAGCGGGACCCCGATCACCACGCAGAACAGGATCGAGAGGACGACCACCTCGATCGCGGTGCGGGCGCCCCAGATCACCCGCGAGAACACGTCGAAGAACAGCCGGTCGGTGCCGAACCAGTGGTCGGCGGACGGGTGGCCGGCCTTGGGGAAGCGAGCACCGTCGACCGCCGACTGCGCGAACCCGTAGGGAGCCAGCCAGGGCGCCAGGAGCGCGCACACGACGAAGACGGCGGTGAGCACCAGACCGATCACCAGCATCCACCGCGCGAGGCCCGCCGTCTCGGTGAACGGCCGGGTGATCAGCTTGAGCGCGCCTCTCATCAGAACCTCACTCGCGGGTCGACCAGGGCGTTGACGATGTCGACCAGCAGGCTGATCAGTACCACGGCGACCGCGAACACCGTGACGATGCCCTGCACGGCGCCGTAGTCGCGGTCGTTGATGTAGTCGACCAGCTTCTGACCCAGCCCCGGCCAGTTGAACGTCGACTCCGTGAGCACGGCTCCGCCGAGCAGCAGCGCGAACTGCAGGCCCACCACGGTGATGACCGGCACCAGGGCGTTGCGGAAGGCGTGCCGCCGGGTCACCTTGCCCCGCGAGATGCCACGAGCCTCCGCGGCCTCGACGTAGTCGGCCTGCATCGTCTGGAGGATGTTGACCCGCACCAGCCGGATGAAGACCCCACAGATCAGCAGCCCGAGGGTCACCGCGGGGAGCAGCAGGTGCTCGAGCACGTCCTTGATGGCCTCGCCGTCGCCGCTGAGGAAGACGTCGATGAGCAGGATGTGGGTGTGTGGCTCGACGGTGAAGACGGTGATCGGACTGGCCATGCCCGAGGTCGGGAGTCCGAGCGGCTGGGCGACGTAGACCTGCAGCAGGAAGCCGACGAAGAAGATCGGTGCGGCGTAGCTCAGGATGCCGAACAGGCGGATGACCACGTCGCCGAAGGAGTCCCGGTAGCGGCCCGCGGCCAGGCCCAGCGGGATCCCGACCAGGAGGGCGACCGCGAACGCGGCGATGGTGAGGCTGAGCGTGGCACCGCCGTTGTCACGGATCACCCGCAGCACCGGTTGGTTGTCGCTGAACGTCGTGCCGAAGTCGAGGCGTGCCACCGAGGAGAGGTAGTCCCAGTACTGCTTGAGGAGCGGCTCGTTGAACCCGAGCGCCTGACGCCGCTGCTCCAGCGCCTCCTCGTCGAGCTTGCCGCCCAGCGCGGCGGACACCGGGTCACCCGGCGCGACCCGCAGCACGAAGAAGACGAGGGTGAGGATCACCCAGATCATCGGGATGACCAGCAGGGTGCGTTGGAGGATGTAACGCGGCAGGGAACCGGAGCCGGAACGGGTCATGGGCATTCACTTCCGCGCGAGGCGTGGGGAGCGGCGCCCGGCCGCTCCCCACGTCCTCACGTCATGGTCGACCGTGGTCAGGACTTGCTGACGAGCCAGAACCGGAAGATGAACGACGGGTCCAGCGTGTCCTCCACTCCCGACATGCCCTCACCGTAGACGCCGGTGTTCTGACCCACCCAGGACGGGATGAACGGGACGTCGGTCGCGACGATGTCCTGGATCTGGCCGAACGTCTGCTCGCGCGCCGCCTGGTCGTCGGTGCCCTGCTCGTCGGCGACGAGCTTGTTGACCTTGGCGTTGGAGTAGCCGTTCTGGAAGAAGCCCCCGTCCACGACGAACGGCGACAGGTAGTCGTCGGTGTCGGGGTAGTCGGGGAACCAGCCGAGCATCCAGAGGTCGTAGGCGCCCTCCTTGTAGATCGTCTGGTACTGCTCCCACTCGGTGCTCTTGAGGGTCACCTGGAAGAGCCCGCTGTCGTCGAGCTGGCGCTTGAGCTCGTTGGCCTCGTCCTCGGCGTTGGGGCCGTAGTGGGTCGGGGTCCAGCCCACCGTGAGCTTCACCGGGGTCTTGATCCCGGCGTCGTCGAGGATCGCCTTGGCCTTGGCCGGGTCGGGCGTGCCGTAGGTGTCCTTGAAGGAGTCCTTCTGGCCGGCGTAGCCGGGCGGGACGATCGAGTACAGCGGGTCGACCGTGCCGTCGTAGGCGTCGGCGGAGATCGCGTCGCGGTCGAAGACCTGCGCCGCCGCCTGCCGGACCGCGGCCTGCTTGCCGACCGGGCCGTCGACCTTCCAGACCCAGTAGCGGATCTCGGAGCCCTCGCCGGTGGCGACGGTGACCGCGTCGTTGCTCTTCAGGTCGGCGACGTCGGTCGGGCTGAGGCTGCGCCACGCCACGTCGACCTCGCCGTTCTCTGCGGCCAGCTTGAGGGCCGAGGACTCGGCGTAGTACTTGACGAACACCTGGTCCGACGCCGCGGTGTTGTCACCGGTGTACTCGTCGTTGGCCTCGAGCACGGCCTGCTCGCCCGCCTTGTACTGGCTGAGCTTGTAGGGACCCGAGCCGATGATCTCCTCGTCGGCCAGCTTGGTGTCGGCCGGGAAGACGTCCTCGTCGACGATCGCGGCCGCGCCCGGGTAGGTCAGGACGTACTGGAAGGTGGTGTCGGGGTGGTCGAGGTGGAAGACGACCGTCAGGTCGTCGGGGGTCTCGATCGACCCGTCGGTGAGGGTGACCGTGCCGTCGTCGGCGGTGTCGGTGATGCTGCCGAGCAGGTAGATCGCCGCGCCGTTGGGGTCCTGGATGGCGATCGAGCGCTCGAAGCTGTACTTCACGTCGGAGGAGGTGAGGTCGTCGCCGTTGGAGAACTTCAGACCCTCCTTCAGCGTGCAGGTCAGCGTCTGCGGGTCGTCGTAGGTGCACGACTCCGCGGCGTCGCCGACGATCTCCGTCGACTTCGCCGGCACCGTCACCAGCGTCTGGTAGAGGTTGTACTCCAGCGTGGACGAGCCGAGGTCGTAGGAGCCGGCCGGGTCCAGCGCGGTCACGGTGTCGGTGGTCCCGAGGATCCAGGGTTCTCCGCCGCCCGAGTCGCCGCCAGAGCCACCGGTTCCGCCGCCCCCGTCGTCACCACTGCACGCGGTCAGTGCCAGCGCGAGCACGCTCGCACCGGCGAGCACCCGAGCATTCCTGCCAAGCTTCACTTGCGTCCCCTCACGGGTCAGGCCCCCCTCGATCCGGGAGGCACCGTCCCCGCAACGTACTCCTCGCGCCAGGGAGGGCCAACAACGGATCCTGCGGGCGCGGGTCGCAACTTCGCAACGATTTCCTACGACGCACGGTCGTTCTCGGAGGGGCGGCGAGGGGGCTCAGCGACCGCCGGCCACCCGCAGCGTCGTCGCGGTGACGTAGGCGGCCGCGTCGCTCATCAGCCAGGCGACGGCCTCCGCGACCTCCTCCGGCTCACCGGGCCTGCGGAGCGGGATCGACGGCGCAACGCGCTCCAGCCGGCCCGGCTCGCCCGCATCGGCGTGCATGCGGGTGCGGATGTGACCGGGCGCCACCCCGACGACCCGGATCCCCTGTGCGGCCACCTCCGTCCCGAGCCCGAGGGTCAGTGCGTCGACGCCCGCCTTGGCGGCGGCGTACTGGACGTACTCCCCCGGTGACCCGAGCGTCGCCGCACCCGAGGAGATGTTGACGATGACGCCTCCGGCGCCGCCGCGGTCGGTGGCCATCACCCGCACCGCCCACCTGGCACACAGCAGCATGGCCGTGAGGTTGAGCTCCACCGTGCGGCGCACGACGTCGGGGTCGGTGTCCGCGAGCGGACCGATGTGGAACGTCGCCCCGGCGTTGTTGACCAGGCCGGTGACCCTCCCCAGGGCGGCCGCCCGGGAGAACAGCCTCTCGATGCCCTCGTCGGTGGTGAGGTCGCAGCGCACGCCCAGGGCCCGGCCGCCATGGCTGCGCACCCGGGCCGCGGTGTCGGCGGCGGCCGTCTCGTCGTGGGCGTAGGCCAGCACCAGGTCGTGTCCCTCGGCGGCGAGCCGGAGGGCCACCGCGGCCCCGATCCCCCGGGTGCCGCCGGTGACGACCGTGAGTGGACGTGTCATGCCCGAAGCACATCACATCGCCGGGGCACCCGACCGGCCGTTCGCCGACCGGTTCAGACGTCCGGCGGCCGGTCGTTGTAGATGCCCGCGGTGGCCTGGCCGCTCAGCCCCTGGATGGCCGCCATGATCTCGTCGGTGGCCTCGCGTCGGGCCCGGCCGGGTGGCGCGGCCTCGAAGCGGCCGGAGAAGTCGATCGGCTCGCCGAAGGCGACCGTCACCTTGGCGAGCCTGGGCAGGCGGGCCCCGACGGGCTGCAGGTCCTGCGTGCCGCGCAGCCCGACCGGGACGACGGGGCAGCCCGCCGTGAGGGCCAGGTGCGCGACTCCGGTGCGTCCTCGGTAGAGGCGGCCGTCGCGGGAGCGGGTGCCCTCGGGGTAGATGCCGAAGGCCTCCCCCCGTCCGAGCACCTCCAGCGCGGTGTCGAGGCTGTCCATCGCGGCCTTGGTGTCCTCGCGATCCACGGGCAGCATGCCGAGGCCGCCGAACCACGCCTTCGACAGCGCTCCCTTGACCCCGGTGCCGGTGAAGTAGTCGGCCTTGGCCAGGAACACCACCTTGCGCGGCACGACCACGGGGATGACCACGCTGTCGGCGAAGCTGAGGTGGTTGCTGGCCAGGATCACCGGACCCTCGGAAGGGACGTGGTGGAGGCCGCGCACCGTCGGTCGCCAGATGGTCTTCACGACCGGAGGGATCACGGTGTGCGCGACGCCGTAGAGCATGGGGACATTGTGGCGCAGCGCGTGGTCGGCGCCGTCGCTGTCCGTAGGGCGGCGGGTCGCTCGCGGCCGCACGTCAGGGGCCACCCCGAAATAGGTGAAGGGCCCTCGTGAGTATGAGTCACAAGGGCCCTCCGGTGGCGGGTCCGGCCGGAGCCGAAGCCCCGCCCGTACCCAGCCGGTGGGCTTCGGCGCTTGCGCGCCTCCGCCCGGTCGACCGGATCATGGTGACGCCTCCGGTCGGCGACTCATCCCCTCAGGCCCCAGCGACGTCGTCACCCTGTCGCCGCCGCGGGTTGCCCCGCGGTGTGGACCCTCGTCTCCGAGTCGTCCCGCCCTCCCCGGAGGGAGTGCGTGGGAGAAGTTCTATGTCCTGAAAGCCCCATGGCACAAGGGGTTTCGCCCAACTTCTTCGACTATTTTCGCGCCCTCGGCGTGTCGTCCACAGAGTGGCCGGGGTCGTCCACAGGGAGGCCGGGGCTCTCCACAGAACGGCCGCCCCGCCTGTGGAGGAATGTCGACGGGCGAGGCGCTAGTTTCGAGGCATGCGCGCGGTCGTCTACACCCACAACGGTGGCTCCGAGGTCCTGCAGCTCGTCGACCGGGAGGCCGCCACCCCCGGCCCGGGTCAGGTGCGGGTCCGGCTCCACGTCGCGGGCGTCAACCCCACGGACTGGAAGGTCCGCGAGGGCCTGACCGCGGTGATGACGGCTCCCGAGGTGGTGCCGGGGCAGGACGGCGCGGGCGTCGTCGACGCGGTGGGCGCCGACGTCGCCGGGCTGGCCGTGGGCGACCGGGTCTGGGTGTGGCTGGCCGGGGGCACCGCTCAGGAGCTCGCCGTCCTCGACGCCCGCCACGTGGTCCGGCTGCCCGACGCGACGCCGTACGACGTGGGCGCCGCGCTCGGGGTCCCCGCCCTCACCGCCCACCGCTGCCTGACGGTGGCGGAGAACGGCCCGCGCCGGCTCGCGCCCGGCGCGCTCGCGGGGCGCACGGTCCTGGTCGCGGGTGGCGCGGGAGCGGTGGGCCACGCGGCCGTCGAGCTGGCCCGCTGGGCCGGCGCCACCGTGGTGTCCACCACCAGCTCGCCCGAGAAGGCCTCGGCCGCGCAGCGGGCCGGAGCCCACCACGTGGTCGACTACCGGTCCGACGACGCCGCCGCGAGGGTCCGCGCCGTCGCGCCCGGCGGTGTCGACGTGGTCGCCGAGGTCGCCCCCGCGGCCAACGCCGAGCTCGACGCCGCCGTGGTCGCGCCGCACGCCACGATCGCGGTCTATGCCAACGACGCGCCGACCGCCGCCATCCCCGTGCGCGCCCACATGACCACCAACACGCGCTACCAGTTCGTGCTGCTCTACGACGTGGCCGACGCCGCCGTCGACGACGCCGTGGCCGCGATCAGTGCCGCCCTCGGCGACGGGGCGATGCGGGTGGGCGAGGACGCCGGGCTGCCGGTGCATCGATACGCGCTGTCCGACACGGCAGCCGCCCACGACGCCGTCCAGGGCGGCGCGGTCGGCAAGGTGCTGATCGACGTCTGAAGCCGCGTGGGTCGGCCCGCTCAGTACGACGGCTGGCTGGGGTCGATCTGGTTGACCCAGGCCACGACGCCCCCGCCGACGTGCACGGCGTCGTCGTAGCCCGCGCCCTTGAGCACGGCCAGCGCCTCCGCCGAGCGGACGCCCGACTTGCAGTGCAGCACCACCTGGGTGCCCGAGTCGACCGACGGCAGCAGCGCCAGCGCGTGGCCGTTGAGGAACTCGCCCTTGGGGATCAGCACGGCGCCGGGGATGCGGTTGATCTCCCACTCGTTGGGCTCGCGGACGTCGACGAGCACGAAGTCGCGGCTGCCCTCCTCGCGCTCCTTGAGCATGTGCTCGAGCTGGACGACGGAGATCGTGTGACCGGCGGCGGCGTCGGCGGCCTCGTCGGAGATGGCCCCGCAGAAGACGTCGTAGTCGATGAGACCGGTGACGGTCGGGTTGTCGCCGCACAGCGCGCAGTGGGGGTCCTTGCGCACCTTGAGCTTGCGGTAGCTCATCTCCAGGGCGTCGTAGATCATCAGCTGACCGACCAGCGGCTCGCCGATGCCCGTGAGCAGCTTGATCGCCTCGTTGACCTGGATCGAGCCGATCGAGGCGCACAGGACGCCCAGCACACCACCCTCGGCGCACGACGGCACCATGCCGGGCGGCGGCGGCTCGGGGTAGAGGCAGCGGTAGCACGGCGCGTCGGCGCTGCTGCCGTCGGCGCGGGTGGCGGTCGGCCAGAACGCCGAGGCCTGGCCGTCGAAGCGGTAGATCGAGCCCCAGACGTAGGGGATGCCCAGGAAGTACGCCGCGTCGTTGACCATGTAGCGCGTCGCGAAGTTGTCGGTGCCGTCGACGATCAGGTCGTAGCCCTCGAAGATGCCCATGACGTTGTCGTTGTCGAGACGCTCGTCGTGGACGACCACGTGGACGAGCGGGTTGACCTCGGCGATCGAGTCGCGGGCCGACTGGGCCTTGGACCGGCCGATGTCGGACTGGCCGTGGATGATCTGGCGCTGCAGGTTGGACTCGTCGACCGTGTCGAACTCCGCGATGCCGATCGTGCCGACACCCGCCGCCGCGAGATACATCAGCGCGGGGCTGCCCAGCCCGCCCGCCCCGATCACCAGCACCTTGGCGTTCTTGAGCCGCTTCTGCCCGGCCATCCCGACGTCGGGGATGATCAGGTGGCGGCTGTAGCGGCGTACCTCGTCGATGGTCAGCTCGGCGGCCGGCTCCACCAGCGGGGGAAAGCTCAC
>CAZQCA010000002.1:0-43411 GCA_964591845.1 uncultured Nocardioides sp. | reverse complement strand
CAGGAGCGGCCCGGCGAGCGGATGACGATGGACGAGTACTACGACATCCTCTTCGACCGGGCCGTCCCCGGCCTGCCGGCCGCCGCCGAGGCGCAGGGCCTGACCCCCCAGCAGTACATGCGCAAGTACGGCGTCTTCGAGATCGTGAAGGACCAGTACCGCCTCGACGAGCGACCGCTGACCGACGCCGAGCTGGAGGGGGCGGAGCCCGACGCGGACGGCGTACTCCGCAAGCCCGTGACCCTGGAGACCGCCCCGCCGCTGGTTGGCGAGGCCGGCGCGGTGGGGTTGCAACAGCGGGACGGCTCCAAGGTCTTCGGCTGGCTCTCGCCCTCGCGCAAGCTGGAGCTCTTCTCGACCACGCTGGCCGACTGGGGCTGGCCCGAGCAGGCCACGCCCCACTACATCGAGTCGCACGTGTCCGCCCGCAACATCGACCGATCCCGCGACGAGTTCGTGTTGATGCCCAACTTCCGGCTGCCGACGATGATCCACACGCGGTCCGGCAACGCGAAGTATCTCAACGAGATCTCCAACACCCATCCCCTCTGGTTCAACGCCGCCGACGCCGCGGGCATGGGCCTCGCGACCGGCGACCTCGCGCGGGTGAGCACCGAGATCGGCCACTTCGTGGCGCGGGTGTGGGCGACCGAGGCGATCCGACCGGGTGTGGTCGGCATGTCCCACCACATGGGTCGATGGCGGCAGGACGACCACCCCGGAAGCCGCTGGGTGATGGGCAAGGTCGACCTCGACCGCACCGACGACGGCATCTGGAGCCTGCGCTACACCGAGGGCATCACGCCCTTCACGAGCGAGGACCCCGACTCCGAGCGGATCTACTGGGACGACCCGGGGGTGCACCAGAACCTCACGTTCCCGGTGCAGCCCGACCCGGTCTCCGGCATGCACTGCTGGCACCAGAAGGTGCGCATCGAGAAGGCCCGCCCCGAGGACAGGTACGGCGACGTGCAGGTCGACACCACCAAGGCCCGCGAGGTCTACCGGCGCTGGCTGTCCCTGACCCGCCCCGGCCCCGGCCCCGGCGGCCTGCGCCGGCCGGAGTTCATGATGCGTCACGTCACCCCCCGCCGGAAGGCCTACGTCTACGACCGATAGCGCGACGCTTCGGCCAGGAGGAGGGTGGTGAGGCCGAGGCCGACGGCGGCGACCAGGACGGCGAGTGCCAGCAACAGCCAGGGGGCCGCCACGCTGTCGCTCGCGAGTACGCCGGCGCGCGCGGCGCGGTAGCGAGCGGGGGCGGCGAGGGCGACCACCAGGAGGGCGGCGGCGAGGAGGATGCCGCCGAGCACGAGCATGCCCGTGGACTCCTCCCGCAGGTGCAGCAGGAGCGCGCCGACACCGGCCAGGCCGATCCCGGTGCGCTCCCACGCGAGGGCGGTGCGCTCGAGGGCGGCGACGCGGTGGACGAGCTCGTCGTCGTGGTCGTCGGCGGCGGGGGAGACCGGGGTCACGAGGCCCGCCTCACAGCACGATCAGGGCCAGCACGCCCAGCGCGACGACCACCAGCCCCGCCGAGAGGAGCCGCAGCGGCGTCGGCGCGGGCAGGGACCGGCCGGTGCGCAGCGCCAGCTCGGTCTGCCGCCACCGCCGGTAGGCCAGCAGCGCGACCGAGATCGCCAGCAGGAGCAGCAGCAGCCCGGCTGCGTGCTGGAGCCACCCCGGCCCGAAGTCCGGCACGACGGCGACCAGCGCCACGCCTCCCGCCATCAGGGCCAGAGCGGTCCGGATCCAGGCGAGGAACGTCCGTTCGTTGGCCAGGCTGAAGCGGTAGTCGGGGTCAGGGCCCTGCTGAGAGTCGCGTGGCACGTGGCCTCCCTCCGTCGCCGGTCGGCGAGATCGACCAGGTCTCCAGGACATTCTTGCGCATGGTTGTACGGACATTCACCCGCTAGGCTCGGTGGACGGTGGGCGAGTCGGTCCTCGCGCGAGACGGTGTTGGCTACACTCGCCGCCCAGCCACCGACCCGCCGGCCCCCGGGCCGCGGGCACCGTCCAGAGAGACCGGAGATGACGCCTCGCCCTGGCCCTCGGGAGCTTGACCGCAGCGCGCCCGCGCCGCTGTGGGTCCAGCTCCGCGACGACCTGCTCCGCCGGATGGAGTCGGGCGAGTTCCCCGACCGCTTCCCGGGCGAGATGGAGCTGGTCGAGGTCTACGGCGTCAGTCGGCACACCGTCCGCGAGGCGCTGCGGCGGCTGCGCGAGGACCGGCTCGTCGAGTCGTCCCGAGGCCGTACGTCGGTCGCCCACCCGGGCGTCATCTCCCAGCAGCTCGGGGCGATGTACTCGCTGTTCACCGAGCTGGAGCGGCGCGGCATCGAGCAGCGCAGCGAGCTGATCGTCGCCGACCGTCGGGTCGACGCGACCGCGGCCGGACACCTCGGCCTGTCCCCCCGCACCAAGCTGGTCTACCTCGAGCGGCTCCGGCTCGGGGACGACCAGCCGATCGCGTGGGACCGTGCCTGGCTCGAGCCCAGGCTCGCGGCGCCGCTGCTCAAGCGGGACTACACCCACACCGGCCTGTACGACGAGTGGCAGCGGTCGGCGGGGGTGCGGCTCACGGGCGGCCGGGAGCGGATCACCGCGGTGGTGCCCGACCGGGAGCAGCGGCGGCTGCTGGCGATGAAGCGCGACGAGGCGGCCATGCTCGTCGAACGCACCGGCTGCCTCTCCGACGTGCCGGTCGAGTTCCGGATCACCCTGGTGCGGGGCAGCCGCTTCTCGTTCTCGGCCGAGTGGGAGTCGGGCCGCACCTATCAGGTCGACGTCGCGGGCCCCTCGTGACCGGGCCGGCCACGATCGAGGACTACCTGGCGGGGCAGCCCGAGCCCGTCCGGGGCAGGCTGGAGCAGATCCGGGCCCTCGTCCACGAGGAGCTGCCCGACGTCGAGGAGCGGATCGCCTACGGGATGCCCACGTTCGCCCGCCACGGGCGCGCGGTCGTACACGTGGCCGGCTGGGCCAGGCATGTGAGCCTCTACCCGATGCCCGCGGGCGATCCCGAGCTCGAGCGCGACGCGTCGCCGTACCTCTCGGGCAAGGGCACGGTGCGGCTGCCGCTGTCGGAGGACCTGCCGGTGGATCTCGTCAGGAGGTTGCTGCGGGCGCTGGCGGCGCACCGGGAGGCGTCTCCGGAGACTCCGTAGCCGGCTCCGGCGTACGCCGACGGCGCAGGGTGAGCATCAGCGACTCCGCCGTGTAGAACGCGATGTAGGCCAGCGACAGCCCGACGACGACCGGATTGGGGTCGGGGAGCTGGGCCACGATCACGGCGTAGGCGATGAACCACCCCGCGGTGGCGGCCATGTTGGTGTACCACCAGTTCTCGGTGCGGGAGGGGTAGACGTACTTGACGGGCACGAAGACCAGCACCGAGAAGACCAGCAGCAGGGCCGTGGTCACGGCCGGCGACAGCTCGAGCACCACGACGTAGAAGGCGACGACGTTCCAGTAGGACGGGAAGCCGAGGAAGAAGTTGTCGTCGGTCTTCGCGTCAGCGCGGCAGAACTGGTAGCTCGAGGCCAGCAGCGGCAGCGCGGCGACCGCGGCGAGCACCCCGTCGGGGACGCGGCCGTCGGTCCACAGCAGCACGACGGGCGCGAAGCAGTAGGTGAGGTAGTCGACGATGTTGTCGAGCAGCGCGCCGTCGAATCCCGGGGTCGCCTCCTTGACCCGCAGCCGGCGCGCGAGCAGCCCGTCGGTGCCGTCGATGACCATCGCGGCCAGGAACAGCCACAGCACGGTGGTCGTCCGGCCGTCCATGGCGGCGACCACCATCGCGAACGCGAGTACGGCGCCGCTCGCGGTGTAGACGTGCACGGCCACCGCGGCGGCCACGGACGGCGGGCGCGACGGTGCGGTCGGAGTCGTCATCACAGTGGGCCGGGACGTGGGGGCCGGCGGACGGGCCCTACCTCGCCGGCGGTCGGGTGTGTTCAGTATGACCGTCCGGGTCGTCCTGTGTCAGATCCACGCCGGGTGCGAGGACCACGCCGATCCGGTCGACCGCGTCGGGGACCGTGCGGTGCGTGCGGCCGGCGTCGCGCAGCCGCTGGAACCACGCGTCTCGCGACAGGATGTCCTCCACGGGTCCGCGGAGCGCGGCCAGGTGGACGGCGACCCCGGCCTCGCCGAGCTGGTCGCAGACCGTGCCGAGACCGTCGACGCCGGTGTAGTCGGCGGTGTTGACGGCCGAGCAGTCGATGACCAGGTCCCGCACCTCGGGGTGGCGACGCACCAGCTCGGCCAGGCGGTCTGCGACCGGGCGGGCGCCCGCGAACGTGAGAGGCGCGTCGATGCGCACGACGACGAGCTCGGGCGAGGTGAGTACGTCGTGGCGCGCGACGTTGCGATAGACCCGCTCGCCCGGCACCTGTCCGAGCACCGGCATGTGCGGGCGGGCGGAGTGCCGCAGGAAGAGCGCGACGCTCACGACGACCCCCACACCCAGGCCGGCCGCGGGGCCGAGGGCCAGGGTGGCCACCGCCGTGACGATCAGCGAGACCAGGTCGGACCGGCGTACCCGGCCGATGGCGAGGGCGCCCCTGACGTCGACGAGGCCGGTCACCGCCACCACGATCACGGCGGCCAGCGCGACCGTGGGCAGGTGCGCCAAGGCAGGGGTGGCCGTGAACAGCGCGACCACGATGAGCGCCGCCGAGATCACACCGGACATCGGCGTCCGGGCGCCGGCGTCGACGTTCACCGCGCCACGGGAGAAGCCCCCCGCGACGGGGAGGCCGTGGGCCAGGCCGGAGCTCGCGTTGGCGAGGCCGACCGCGACCAGCTCCTGGTCGGGCTCCACCCGCATCCGGGTGCGCCGCGCGAAGGCGGTGCCGGTGCTGATCGACTCCATGTAGGAGATCAGCGCGATCGCGGCCGCCGACGGCGCGAGCGCGCGCAGGTCCGCCAGGGACACGTCGGGAAGGCCGGGTGTGGGCAGCCCGGCCGGCACGGCGCCGACGAGCCGCACGTCCCAGCCGGTGGCCAGCACCAGCCCGGTGGCCAGGAGGACCACCAGCAGCGGCCCGGGCACCCGCGGCAGCCACCGCTTGAGGGCGACGAGGAGGACGAGCGCGGCCGCGCCGAGCGCGAGCGTGGTCGGGTCGAACCCCTGGAGCCGGGGCGCGATCGCGCGGATCGCGTCGAGGAAGGTGGTCGACGCACCGGTGAGATCGAGGCCCAGGAGGTCCTTCAGCTGGGTCACCGCGATCGTCAGGGCGGCGGCCGAGGTGAAGCCACTGATGACGGGCGTGGACAGCAGGTTCACGAGCCCGCCGAGCCGCGCCAGGCCGGCCGACACCTGGAGGAGGCCCACCAGGACGGCGAGCGCGCCGACGAGCGCCAGATAGCGGTCGGCATCGCCGTCGGCCAGCGGCGCCACGGCGGCGGCCGTCAGCAGCGAGTCGATCGCGACCGGCCCGACCGAGATGTGGCGGGAGGTCCCGAAGGCGGCGTAGACGACGAGCGCCACCATCGCGGCGTACAGACCGCTGATCGGGGGCACGCCGGCCAGGGCCGCATAGGCCATCGACTGCGGGACGACCAGCACCGCCACCGTGGCTCCCGCGCGCAGGTCGCCGGCCAGATCGGCACGGGAGTAGTCGCGGAGCCACGCCAGCGCGGGGAGCAACCGGGTGGGCGGCGACGGAGGTGCGGTCCGCAGGTTCACTGCTCGGCGGCGAGATCCGAGATGCCACCGCGGTCGAGCAGGCGCACGTCGAAGCCGTGGGCGGCGAGTCGACCGACGGCCATCAGGGCACGCTTGCCGCTGGCGCAGGCCACCAGCGCCGGACGTCCAGGGTCGAGCTCGGGCGGGATGCCGTCGGTGACGATGTCGGCGACGAACCGCTCGACGGCGCCTGGGTAGCGCACCTCGGCACACTCGGCGGGCATGCGTACGTCGAGCAGCTGGGCGTTGCCGTCGGCCAGCAGCTGTCGTGCCGTAGCCACGTCGACGAGGTCGAAGTCGGAGTGCAGCGTCGCCCCGGACAGGTCGTCGACGACGCCGACGACGTTGTCGAACTGGATCTGGGCGAGCTGCGTGACCGCGGCGTCGACGTCCTGGTCCGGGTTCGCCACGATCACCACCGGCTCGTCGTAGGGGACCAGCCAGCCCACCCAGGAGCCGAAGTCGTCGGCGAACTCCACCGACACCGTGCCCGCGAGGACGCCTGCGGCCTGGTCCTCGCGCGGCCGCATGTCGACGACGTGCACGCCGGCGCGTCCCTCGACCTCGGCGACGGAGAGCCGGGGCACGCGCCTCCGGGGCAACGGGCGCACACCGAGGGTGTTGGCCGGGCCCATGTGACGGTAGAAGCCCGGGATCGGCATCGGCGAGCGCAGCATGGCCTCGGAGAGCTCGTCGGCCGAGCCCAGCCGGAGGAGCGGGTTGGAGGCGACCTCGTCGGCGATCGTGGACGTGTGTCGGCCCGCGCCGGTGGCGGTGCAGAAGGAGCCTTCACCGTGCGTCGGGAGCAGCTCCACTTCGCCGGGCAGGGTGGCCAGACGGTTGATCGAGAGGTACTGGAGCCGGGCGAGCGTGTCGGCGCGCTCGGGCCCGAGCAGGTCCGGCCGTCCCGCGGATCCCACCAGGAGGCTGCCGCCCGAGAAGAGGGCGACCTCGGTGCCGTCGATCAGCACCAGATAGCTGGTGTGCTCCGGGGTGTGGCCGGGCGTGTGGAGGGGCCGGATGGTCAGGCCGCCCTCGCCCTCGAGGTCCTCGAGATGGAAGGCCGGGGTGTGCCGATAGGCCGGGGCCGCTGCCGCGGGCAGCACCAGCTCCGCCCCCGTGCGCAGGGCCGCCTGCTCGGCGCCGGAGGCGTAGTCGTTGTGCAGGTGGGTCTCGAGGACGTAGCGCAGACTGACGTCCTGCTCGGCGGCCGCGTCGAGGAATCGGTCGATGTCCCGCTGGGGGTCGACCAGGATTCCCATGCCCTGGTGCTCCAGCAGGTAGGAGTGGTCTCCGAGCCCCGGGGTGCGGAACGACGTGATCCGCATGGGTCCTCCTTCGCGTGGTCGACCTCTTTAATGTACGGACGTTTCAGGCCGTAGTCCACTTCAGGGACTGCAGGGAGGCGCCGGTCACGGCTTCGGAGGCGTGGTCTCGCCGTAGATCCAGGAGTCGAAGAAGTCGGTCAGCTCCTCGCCGGTCTCGCGCTCCCACCACGCGAACCACTGGTCGCGGTCCGCGTTCGTGTACGCCGCGGCGCGCGGCCACGCCCGCACCAGCCGCCAGAACTCCTCGTCCCCGAGTCGGCCCCGCAGCTCGTGCCACATCAGGGCGGGGCAGTAGTAGACGTTGCCGGCGCCGAAGGACGCCGGGTCGTAGCGCCCGGGAGGACCGGCGCTGTCGCGGTACTGCTGGTCGTTGGCGCGGATCTCCTCCATCCTCCGGTCGAGGTCGGTGCCGGCGGACTCCGACTCGTAGACGAGCTGGAGGTACATCGTCATGCCCTCGTTCATCCAGACGTCCTTCCAGTCGGTCGGCGTGACCAGGTCGCCGTACCACTGGTGCACCAGCTCGTGGAGGATCACCGGCCTGGACAGGATGTAGGGGTCGTCGCCGAGCGTGACCAGGGTCTGGGTCTCCATGCCGCTGCGCGACTCGGTGAGCAGGATGCCGGCGCTCGAGAAGGGGTAGGGCCCCAGGCGTCCCTCGATCCACTCGATCGCGTCGGTGGCGAAGCGGAGCCGCGCGAAGCTCTCGCGCTGCGACCGCAGCGCCCAGAGTGCCACCGGGGTGCCGCCCTCGGTCCGGTCGCGACGTACGGCGTAGTCGCCGATCCCGATCGTGACGAGGTACGACGACGCCGGCTCGGCCAGGTGGAAGCGGGTGACGGTCTCACCGTCGACGACCTCCCGCGACTCCAGGGTGCCGTTGGCGACGCCGACCCACGGCGCGGCCACCCGGATCGTGAAGTCGTAGAGCGCCTTGTCGGAGGGCTGGTCGTTGACGGCGTACCACGAGTAGGCGCCGTAGGGCTCCTGCATCGTCCAGACGGATCCGGAGGGGGCGACGGTCCAGCCGCTGGTCGAGAAGTCGGTGCGGGTGGTCGGGGCCTCGACGGGCTCGGGGGTCCCCGCGTAGTCGAGCTCGAGCGTGTAGGTCCGTCCCTCGCTCACCGCGGCGTGGACGACCAGGTCCTTGCCGTCGTGGTCGGCGTCGACGGGCTCGCCGTCGAGGGTGACCTCGCCCACCTCGAGCGGCTCGCCCAGGTCGAGCTGGAAGGAGTCCGCGGTCTCGGCGGCACGCAGGCGGACCGTCTCGTGGGCCTCGAGGCGCTGACCCTCGCGGTCCCAGGTCAGGTCGAGGTCGTAGTGGAGGGCGTCGACGGACGGGTCGCCGACGTCGGGATAGACGCTGTCCTCGAGGGGCTCGCTCTCGGCGGCGGAGAGGTCGCCGGGGTCGGCGGCGTCCGGCGCCTTCGGGGTCGGAGCCTCGGTGGGCGTCGCCGTCGCGGCGGGCGGGGTCGCCTCGCCGCTGCAGGCGCCGAGGGCGAGCACCGACACGAGGCCCGCCAGCGCGAGCCGGGTCCGGGTCACCGCAGCTCCTTGGACAGCAGCGCCACCGCCTTGGCGTCGTCGCCGCGGGTGCCGACCTGCACGAAGCCACGGGAGACGTGGAAGGCCATCGACCCCTCGTTGAGCGGCACCGTGTTGACCTCCAGCGTGAGCCGGGAGTAGGGCGCGGCGACGCGTTCGATCTCGTCGTAGACCAGGCTCGCCAGGCCGCGCCTCTGGAAGGCGGTGTCGATGGCGATCCGGTCGAGGTAGTAGAAGTCCGGGCCGTAGCGCTGGGTGAACGCCTGGTAGTTGGGGGAGTCGTAGCCGGATCCGGGGGCGAAGGTGAAGACGAAGCCGGCCACCTCGCCGTCGACGTCCACCACGTCTCCCCGATCGACCATGCCGAGCAGCTCGCGCAGCCGGATCTCGTCGAGCGGCGAGAGGGCGTCGACGTGGGTCGCGTTGAGGGCGAGCACGGCCGCGTGGTCTCGACGCTCGATGGGCCGGAGGGCTGTCGTCACGCGTCGCCCCGCAACAGCGGCCGGGCGAGCCTGCGGCCGTGGTGCACCTGCGCCTTCACGGTGCCGACGGGCAGCCCGAGCTGGTCGGCGATCTCCTCGTAGGTCAGCTCGCCGTACTGACGCAGCACCAGCGGCTGGACGAACTGCGGGTGGTCGCGCTCGAGCACCTCCATCACCTCGAGCATGTCGAGGCGGGTGCCGGCGATGACGCTGGTCGTGCGCGGGTCGGGCCGGTCGAGCTGCTCGACGTCGGCGGCGACCGCCTGTCGCTTCATCCTCCGGTAGGTGCTGCGCGCGGCGTTGAGGGCGACGACGTGCAGCCAGGTGGTGAAGCGGCCCCGGCCGTTCCAGGCGCCGATCTTGTTGGCCACGCTGATCAGCGCCTCCTGGCAGGCGTCCTCGGCGTCGGGGGAGTAGGGGAAGACGCCGCGGCAGACGTTGAGCGCGCGCGGCCGGACAGCCGTCAGCAGCTCCTCGAGCGCCTCGCGGTCGCCCTGCTGGGACCGGCGGGCGAGATCGTCGATCTCGTCCGCGTCGTAGCCGATGTCCCCCGCCACCCCTGCCCACCCCTTCGTCCGTCCGGCGCGTCGCCGGATTTACCTTCTGCACCATAATGCCGGGGTGTCCTCACCCTCACGTCTCGGGCGGTACGCCGTCCGCCGGCGCATCGGCGCCGGAGGCTTCGCCACCGTGTGGCTGGCCTACGACGAGGAGCTGGACTCGCTGGTCGCGGTGAAGGTGCTCGCCGACAACTGGGCCGAGGACCAGCACGTGCGTCAGCGGTTCGTCGAGGAGGGACGGTTCCTGCGCAAGGTGGAGTCGCCCCACGTGGTGCCGGTCTATGACGCCGGCCAGCTCGAGGACGGACGCCCCTACCTGGTGATGGCCTACGCCGACCAGGGCAACCTGGTCGACCGGCTCGACCTGTCCCAGCTGCCGCTCGGCCAGGCGATCGCCGTGATCCACCAGGTCGGCTCGGGGCTGCAGGCCCTGCACCAGCGCGGCGTCCTGCACCGCGACGTGAAGCCCGCCAACGTGCTCTTCCGCAGCGTCGACGGTGACGTGCGGGCGATGGTGGGCGACCTCGGTCTCGGCAAGGCGATGGAGGCCTCGTCGCGGCTCACGATGATCGCCGGCACGCCGTCGTACGTCTCGCCGGAGCAGGCCCGTGGCGAGCCGCTCGACGAGCGCTCCGACCAGTACTCCCTCGGCGCGCTGGCCTACCTCCTCGTCAGCGGGCGGCCGCCGTACGCTCACGCGTCGTTGCTCGCGGCCGCGCAGCCGGCCGCGCCGCCACCGCTGGACCCGCGCGTCCCGACGGGCATCGAGGCGGCGATCCTGCGGGCCCTGGCGCCGACCCGGGACGACCGCTGGCCGAGCATCGCGACCTTCCTCGCCGTGCTGAGCGATGCCGTGGCCGATCATCCGGAGGCGCAGTCCGACGGCCCGGAGGCCTGGATCCCGAGCGACCCGGAGCTGACCGTGCCCGCCAACCGGCCCTCACCCCTGGTGACCGCGCCCGCGGTCGGGTCGCAGGAGGGCGTCGTGGCCGGAGACCGGCGATGGCCGTGGCCCGCCCGTCTGCTGGTCGCCGCGATCGCGCTCGGCCTCGGCGCCGCTGCCGGCGTCTGGGCCGAGTCCCGCTCGGCGCCCGACGTCACGCTGCGCGACGCCTCGGGCAGCCTCAGCGTCTCGGTGCCGCGCGACTGGGCGACCGCGCGGTCCACGAAGTCGTGGGTGCCACCCGGTCAGAAGGAGCGCTTCCCCGGGCTGGCCGCTGGCACCTCCCGGACCTGGATCGACCCGGGCGAGTCCGGCGAGGGCGTCTTCGTGGGCATGCTGCCGGGCGAGGGGATGCCCGACAGCATCCCGAGCCATCCCGAGTGCGAGTCGCAGGACAGCCGCACCGAGGACGAGCAGGACGGCGACCCGCTCGTCACCGTCGTGTGGACCGGGTGCCCGGGCGTCGTGGTCGAGCGCGTCGTCCAGCTGACGCCGGACCGGCTGCTGTGGGTGCAGGTGCGCAGCGTCAGCCAGGGTCGGGCCTACAGCGTGCTCGACACCGTCGAGACACACGGCATCTGAGACGCTCCGGGCCCGCGACTCCGGCAGCTCAGAGCTCCGCAGGCCGGATCTCGGCGGCGATCAGGCCGACCAGGTCCTCGAGGCCGGCCTGGTCGACCACGCGGCCCACCGCGGCGACCTCGATCTCCGCGTTGGTGCCGCCCCGGGGTGACAGCCACCTCACCACCTGGATCCGGCGGTGCCGGTCCTGGACGTAGCTGCAGACGAGCTCGTTGTCGGTGGCCCGGATGGTGCGGTAGTCGGAGATGCCGGTGGCCTCGGACAGGTCGTCGATGCGCGAGGACACCCAGTCCGGGACGGACCGCGGCTGGCTGCTCACCTGCTCGATCCGCACGGAGTAGGTGAACGCCGGGTCGCCGGGCAGCACGTAGCGGATCTCCCCGGCGGCGGTGTTGCTGCGCACCCAGCCCACCGGGACCGGGAAGGCGACGGCGAACGGCCCGCCGCCGAGCGTGTCGGGGCGGGTGTCGAACGGCGCCCGGAGCGGCGGTGGCTCCTCGGGGTCGGGCTGGACCCGGATGGGGGGCGTGTAGGGATAGGAGGGGTTGGTCGCCGTGAGCGGTTTGGGGGCGCCGGAGGGGTCGCCGGGCCGGTCGAGCAGGGTCGCGACACCGAAGCCGGCTCCCCCGCCGACCAGGATGAGCAGGAGCAGCGCCCCCAGTCCCCGCCAGGTCACCCGGGCAGGATAGTGGGCGGGCGGCGCCGTCCCGGCGCCCCGCTACGGTGGCGCCATGACCAGCTTCGTGCTGCGCCGCGCCCGCGTGGTGGAGATCGACCCTGGCACCACCCACGGACCCACGCCGCTCGACGTGCGGGTCCAGGACGAGCGGGTCGCGGAGGTCGGCCGCGACCTCGACCGGCCGGCCGGCGTACCCGAGTACGACGCCGACGGGCGCTGGCTGGTCCCCGGTCTGTGGGACCAGCACGTCCACCTCGCGCAGTGGGCGGCCACCGGCAGCCGGCTCGACCTCGCCCCGACGCGCTCCGTGGCCGACGCGCAGGCGATCGTGGCCACCCGGCTCCGGGAGGCGGCCGGGGAGCCGGACGGCGGCGGGCCCGGGTGGGTGGTCGGCTGGGGCCATCGCAGCGTGCCCTGGGAGCCGCAGCCCACGGTGGCGGCCCTCGACGCGGTGGCGGGTCCGCACCCGGTGGCGCTGGTCAGCGGGGACGGCCACCACGGGTGGCTCAGCACGGCCGCGCTCGACGCCCTGGACCTGCCGCGCCGGGACGGGGTCGTGGCGGAGAACGAGTGGTTCGCCGCCTATCCGCGACTCGCGGCGGCGACGGCGCCGCCGCCCGAGGCGCTGGTCGCCGCCCAGGTCGCCGCTGCCGGTCGCGGGGTGGTGGGCGTGGTCGACCTGGAGTTCGGCATGCGCCTCGCCGACTGGGCGGCGCGGCTGCCGGGTCCGCTCCGGGTGCGCGCGTCGGCGTACCCGGAGACGCTGGGCGACTACCTCGCCGCCGGGCTGCGCACCGGCCACCCGCTGCCGGGATCCACGAGAATGACGATGGGTCCGCTCAAGATCATCGCCGACGGCTCGCTCAACACGCGGTCGGCCTGGTGCTGCGAGTCCTACCTCGACGGCGGCGGCGTGGGCGCGGCCAACTACGACACCGACGAGCTGCGCGACCTCATGGTGCGTGCCACGGAGGCCGGCCTGGAGGTGGCGACGCACGCCATCGGCGACCGGGCCGTGGCCGAGGTGCTGGCGGCGTACGCCGAGACCGGCGCGGAGGGCTCGGTGGAGCACGCCCAGCTCGTACGCCGGCAGGACCTGCCGGAGATGGCGCGACTGGGGCTGCGGGCCAGCGTCCAGCCGGCCCATCTCATCGACGACCGCGACGTCACGGACCGGTGCTGGGGCGACCGCGCGGACCGCGCCTACATGTTCCGCACGATGCTGGACGCGGGGGTCCGGCTGGCGCTCGGCTCGGACGCGCCCGTCGCGCCGCTGGACCCATGGCTGGCGATCGCCACCGCCGTGCACCGCACCGGCGACGAGCGGCCGCCCTGGCAGCCGCAGGAGTCGCTGACGCCCCGCGAGGCGCTGGCCGCCTCGGTCGACGGGCGCGGCACGGTGCGCGCCGGGATGCCCGGAGACCTGGTCATGCTCGAACGGGACCCGCTCGCATCCGGCTCACCCGACGTCCAGGCCGCGCGGCTGCGCGACATGCCCGTGGCGGCGACGTGGGTCGGCGGCACCCTGGTGGCCGGCACCTGGGCGCACGGCTGACGGCTTCCCAGGTCAGACCTTGCCGAGCGCGACCAGCGCCTCCGCGCTGGAGACCAGGGCGTCCTCCCGTGAGCGCGGCTGCCACCCGAGCACCCGCTGGGCCTTGGCCGAGGTGGCGTTCTTGTCGGTGCCGAGCTCGGTGGCGAGCTGGCCGACCCCGGCGTCGAACCGGCCGACCAGGCGCACCAGCCAGTCGGGCAGCTGGCGGGTCGGCACGCGACGTGCGTCGTCGCCCAGCCGGGAGCGCAGGACGAGGGCCATGTCGCGCATGGTCATGAAGTCGCCCGCGATCGCGAGGAAGCGCTCGCCGGCGGCCTCGGGAGACGACATCGCGCGCAGGTGGAGGTCGGCCACGTCGCGGACGTCGACGACGCCGAAGCTCAGCCGGGGGAGACCGGGCACCTTGCCCTCGAGCAGCTGCTTGAGCAGCTCGAGGGAGGTGCCCGTGTCGGTCCCGAGCGGAGGCCCGAAGATCCCGACCGGGTTGACGACCGACAGCTCCAGGCCCGAGCCCTCCCCACGGACGAAGTCCCAGGCGGCCCGTTCGGCCAGCGTCTTGGACTGCGGATAGGCGGGCACCGGGTGGGCGCCCGACAGGTCGGTCCAGTCCTCCTCGGTGAACGGCGTCGGGCGGCGCGCGTGCCCGTAGCCGATCGCGGCGAACGAGGACGTCAGCACCACCCGGCGTACGCCGGCCGCGTGGGCGGCGCGCAGCACCCGCAGCGCGCCGTCGCGCGCCGGGACGATCAGCTCGTCGGGGTCCTTGGGGACGCCGATCGGGAACGGCGAGGCGACATGGAGGACGGCGTCGCACCCCGCGACGGCCTCGGGCCAGCCGTCGTCGGCCATGAGGTCGGCCTCGGCGAACGTCAGCCGGTCGCCCGCGTCCACCCCGCCGGCGGCGACCAGGTCGCGCACGGTGGACTCCCGCGAGAGCGAGCGCACGGTGGTGCGCACGCGATGCCCTCCCCGCAGGAGGGCGACGACGCAGTGGGAGCCGACGAAGCCGGTGCCACCGGTGACCAGGACGGTGTCTGCCATGGTCGAAGGCTAGCCGGGGCGACGGCCGGCCCGCCCCGCCCGACGCCGGCGCGGAGACCTCAGCGAGCCACGGCGAGGGCGACCGTCAGGTCGAGCACGGTGGCCGGGTCGTCGAGCCGGTCGCCGTAGAGCTCGCGGAGCTGACCCATCCGGTAGCGCACCGTCTGTGGGTGCACGAACAGCTCGGCGGCGACGTCCTCGCGGCGACCGTGGTGGAGCAGCCACGATCTCAGGGTCGCCTCGAGCTTGTCGCGCGCCGACGGGCGCACGCGCGCGAGGGGGGCGAGGGCTCGCTCGCGCAGGTCGTCCAGGGCCGTGGGATCGGCGGTGAGCACCAGCTCGGTGAGGTGCTCGTCGGTGTCGAGGGCTGCTGGTCCGGCGGCGAGCGGAGTGGCCCGCAGCGCCCTCCGGTAGGAGCTGCTCACCTCGGTCCACGGTGTGGCCGGGCCGACGACGGCGTGACGACCGGCCAGGTCGCGCACCAGCGCGTGGCGACGACGGCCGCCGACATCGGGGACGAGGAGCACGGCGGTGCCCGAGTCGGCGAGGTCGGGCGCCTCGCCCAGCACCAGCGTGGTGCCTCCCACCACCGACAGCGCGGGCCGGACCTGTGCCTCGGGCAGCAGGACCGCGGTGAGGGTGCGGGGAGGGGACCACTCGGCGCGGTCCGCGGCCGCGGCGAGCAGGTCGGGGCCGTCTCCCCGGAGCAGGCCGAGCGCCAGCAGCTCCAGAGCCCGCTCGCGCCGGCGTCCGGTGGACTCCACCTGGTCGGCGTGCCCGGCCACGCTGGCAGCGGACAGCTCGTCGATGTAGGCGAAGACCATCTCGGCGAACGACGCGACCGTGCCGGCCTGCACACCGTGGTTGACGAGCGCGGCCGAGAGCTCGCGCCAGGACACCCTGGCCCCGACCCGGTAGGCGGCAAGCAGCGCGTCGGCGCTGCGGCCCTGCCGCGCCTCGCCGCGTCCGAGCGTGTAGGCACCGTCGAGCGCCGGGCTGAGGGGGCTGCCGCTGGTGCCGACGCGACCGGTGGAGGCGAGCTTGAGGAACCCCGCCAGCGCGACCTCCACGGCCTGCTCGATGGTCTTGCCCATCGGTCCGCCGAACGGGCCGGCATAGGCCGGCACCTCGTCCATGATCGCCGCGATGGTGTGGGTCGCCACGTCGGGCAGCCGCGCCTGGAGGGCGGTGATCACCGCCGCGTCCAGGGTCAAGCCGGGTGCGGCGTCTGTCATGGCCATGTCTCAGTATCTTTGTTCGTAGAGAACAAATCAAGCCGGGCAGATTCACATGTAGCGGTCATGTCTTACTCTTCCAGGCCAGGCAGACTGGTCACATGAGCGCTCTTGCCGCGACGGACCGTCCGCCGCTCCACCGGCGCGCCCTCCAGCTGGCCGAGGCTGCCACCACCCCGTTGCTCCCGGCCGACTACCTCGACCTGTTCGCCCCGCTGCGCCCCGGAGCGGCGCTGCGCGGTCGCATCGTCGAGGTGATCCCCGAGACGGCCGACGCCGCGACCCTGGTCATCAAGCCGGGCGCGGACTGGGCCGGACACGTGCCCGGACAGTACGTGCGCGTCGGCGTCGACGTCGACGGCGTACGCCACTGGCGCGCCTACTCCCTCACCCACGGGCCACTGACCCCAGGGGGGCGCCACGGTCACCTCTCGATCACCGTCAAGGCGGTGCCCGACGGGATCGTCAGCACCCATCTCGTCCGCGAGGCCAGGCCGGGCACGCTCGTGCACCTGGAGCAGGCCGCGGGCGACTTCGTGCTGCCGACGGAGGGCGGGCGCTTCCTGATGGTGACCGCGGGTTCGGGGATCACGCCGGTGATCGGCATGCTGCGCAACCTCTTCCCGTCCACCGCGCAGGGTGTCCTGCGGCCCGCCCGCTCCGCGGCGTACGACATCGTCGTGCTGCACGTCGCGCCCACCGAGCCCGACTCGATCTTCCTCAGCGACCTCCGGGCGCTCGACGCCGCCGGAGCGATCCGCCTGGTCGCGAGGTACGACGACGTGCACGGCGTCCTCGACGTGGCGGCGCTCGAGAGCCTGGTGCCCGATCTGCACGAGCGGACGACGTTCGCGTGCGGACCCGGCGGCCTGCTCGACGCCCTCGAGGGGCACCACGACACCGCCGGCCTGTCGCTGCAGACCGAGAAGTTCCGCGTCAGCCGGGTCGTGGTCGGCGAGGGCGGCACGGTCTCCTTCCCTCGCAGCGGCACCACCGTCGAGGCCGACGGGGGCACCCCGATCCTCGACGCCGCCGAGGCGGCGGGCGTGCTGATGCCCAGCGGATGCCGGATGGGCGTCTGCTACGGCTGCGTGCTCCCGCTGCGCGAGGGCGCCGTGCGCGACCTGCGCAACGGCGAGGTCACCACCGCCGCGCCCGGAGACGGCGTCATCGTCCAGACCTGCATCAACGCGGCCGCCGGGCCGTGCGAGTTCGACCACTGACCACCCCCAGCCCCCCGACCCCCCGAGGAGCCACCGTGACCGTCATCCAGAAGAAGGCCGAGAACCCGGTCGCCCACCTCACCCCCGAGGACATCGAGCAGCTGGGCCGTGAGCTGGACGCGATCCGCCAGTCGGTGCTCGACACCCGGGGCGCCGCCGACGCGGCGTACATCCGCAAGGTCATCGCGACCCAGCGCTACCTCGAGCTCGGGTCGCGCGCGGTGCTGCTCTTCTCGATCTTCCCGCCCGCCTGGCTGGTCGGCACCGCCGGGCTCGGCGTCGCCAAGATCCTGGAGAACATGGAGATCGGCCACAACGTCCTCCACGGCCAGTGGGACTGGATGCGCGACCCCAAGATCCACTCGACCACCTGGGAGTGGGACAACGCCACCCCCGCCGAGCAGTGGAAGCACAGCCACAACGAGCTGCACCACACCTACACCAACGTGATCGGCAAGGACAACGACCTCGGCTACGGCATCATGCGCGTGGACGAGGACCAGCCGTGGACGCCCGCGGCGCTGGGCCAGGTGCTCTACAACTTCGTCAACATGCTGTTCTTCGAGTACGGCATCGCCGCCTACGACCTGGAGCTGCGCGGCAACCTCGCCAAGGGCACCACCAAGGACCCGAAGTTCAAGGAGAACGCCCGCAGGGTCCTGCACAAGATCCGCCGCCAGGCCACCAAGGACTACCTCGTCCACCCGTTGCTGGCGCTGCCGACCGGCTCCTTCGTCACCACCCTCGCGGCCAACGCCGTCGCCAACGTCATCCGCAACGTGTGGTCGCACTCCATCATCATGTGCGGGCACTTCCCCGAGGGCGTCGAGACGTTCGAGAAGCGCTCGATCGAGGGCGAGACCAAGGGCGAGTGGTACCTGCGTCAGATGCTCGGCTCCGCCAACATCTCCGGCGGGACCCCCATCCACGTGATGAGCGGCAACCTGTCGCACCAGATCGAGCACCACCTCTTCCCCGACCTGCCGTCCAACCGCTACGCCGAGATCGCCCCGCAGGTCCGCGCGCTCTTCGACAAGTACGGCCTGAACTACTGCTCGCGGCCGTTCATCCCGCAGGTCTACTCGGCGTGGCACAAGGTGGTGCGGCTGTCGCTGCCCAACGGCTGGCTCGAGACGACCAACGCCCGCAACCTGCCCTCGCAGCTCAAGCTGCTCTACGGCATGGTGAAGGGTGGGCCGCGCGTCCGCCGCGCCGCCCAGGCGCGGATGGTCCAGCAGGCCCGCAAGGCTCGTGAGGCCCGCGCCGCCGCGGCCGCCGCCCCGGCTCCCGAGCGCGCCGCCGCCTGACGGCGGGGGTACGCCTCCGAGGACCACAACCCGCCCTTGTGCACCCTCGCAAGCGTGACTACGGTCCTCGGAGGACCAACCCCGGGGCACCTGGGGCACGTGGGACCACCGCACCTAGGGTGAGCCCATGACGCCCGAGGAGTTCCGTGCGGCCGCGCATGAGCTGGTCGACTGGATCGCCGACTACCGGGCGTCGGTCGCGGAGCGGCCGGTCCTCGCCCAGGTGACCCCCGGGCAGGTGGCCGCCGGACTCGCCGGCTCCGCGCCCGAGGAGCCCGAGCCCTGGGCCGCCGTGCTGGACGACCTCGAGCGGGTCGTCGTACCCGGCGTCACGCAGACCCAGCACCCGGGGTTCTACGGGTGGTTCCCCTCCAACGCCTCACTCGCCTCGGTGCTCGGAGACTTCGCCTCGTCCGGTCTCGCAGCCCTCGGCATCACGTGGCAGTCGGCGCCGGCGCTGACCGAGGTCGAGCAGGTCGTCACCGAGTGGCTCCGCGACCTGACGGGCCTCTCCGACCAGTGGACCGGCTCGATCCAGGACACCGCGTCCACCGGCTGCCTGGTCGCCATGCTGGCGGCGCGCGAGCGCGCCACGTCGTACGGCGAGGCGCGCGGCGGCCTCCAGGAGGAGAGCCGGCCGCTGGTCGTCTACGCGACGGCGCAGGCGCACTCGTCGGTGCCCAAGGCGGTGCTGCTCGCCGGGTTCGGGCGCGACAACCTGCGCCTCGTCGACGTCGACCCCGTGACCTACGCGATGCGCCCCGACGCGCTGGCCTCCGCCATGGCCGACGACGTCGCTGCCGGCCGGCGCCCCGCGGCGGTGATCGCCAGCGTCGGCACCACCGGGACGACCGCGATGGACCCGGTCCGCGCGATCGTCGAGGTGGCGGGGGAGCACGGGGCCTGGGTGCACGTGGACGCCGCCATGGCGGGGTCGGCGATGCTGCTGCCGGAGTGCCGGCACCTCTTCGACGGAGTCGAGGGAGCCGACTCGCTCGGCTGGAACCCGCACAAGTGGCTCGGCACGGTCCTGGACTGCTCGCTCCTCTACGTGCGCGACGTCGACCACCTGGTGCGCGTGATGTCGACCAACCCGTCATACCTCCGGTCGGCGGTCGACGACGACGTCGTGCAGTACAAGGACCTCGGCATCCCGCTCGGCCGACGGTTCCGGGCGCTCAAGCTGTGGTTCCACCTCCGGTTGGACGGCGCCGAGGCGATCCGCGCGCGCCTGCGGCGCGACCTCGCCCACGCGCAGTGGCTGGACGAGCAGGTGGCATCGACGCCCGGATGGAAGGTGCTGGCGCCGGTGATGCTGCAGACGGTCTGCGTGCGGCACGAGCCGACCGGTCCCGACGGCCGACCGCTCGCAGGCGAGGCGCTCGACGCCCACACGCTGGCGTGGGCCGAGGCCGTGAACGCCTCGGGGAGCGCCTTCCTCAGCCCGTCCGTGCTCGACGGCCGCTGGATGGTCCGCGTCTCCATCGGCGCCGAGCCCACCGAGCGCGCGGACGTCGAGGCGCTGTGGCGCCTGATCCAGGACGCCGCCACCGCGAGCTAGCCCACCGGCCCGGCCTCACCCACCCAGGGCGGCGGACACGACGTCGCGGGCCTCGGCCTGGACCTGCGCCAGGTGGTCGGGCCCGAGGAAGGACTCGGCGTAGATCTTGTAGACGTCCTCGGTGCCCGAGGGCCGAGCCGCGAACCATGCGTTCTCGGTGGTGACCTTGAGGCCGCCGATCGCGGCGCCGTTGCCGGGCGCCGCGGTGAGCCGGTCCACGATCTCCTCACCCGCCAGTGAGGTCGCCGTGACGTCGGAGGGCGACAGCGCCGCCAGCTTGGCCTTCTGCTCGCGGTCGGCGGGCGCGTCCACCCGCGCGTACGACGGGTCGCCATAGCGCCCGACGAGGTAGGAGTAGTGCTGGCTGGGCGTCTTGCCGGTCGCGGCCAGGATCTCGGAGGCCAGCAGAGCCAGCAGGATGCCGTCCTTGTCGGTGGTCCACACCGACCCGTCGTGACGCAGGAACGACGCCCCGGCCGACTCCTCGCCCCCGAACCCGAACGACCCGTCCAGCAGCCCGGGCACGAACCACTTGAAGCCCACGGGCACCTCCACCATCGGCTTCGCCAGGCCCGCCGCCACCCGGTCGATCATCGACGAGGACACCAGGGTCTTGCCGATCCGAGTCGTCTCGGGCCAGTCGGGTCGCGCGCCGCCGAAGAGGTAGCCGATGGCGACGGCCAGGTAGTGGTTCGGGTTCATCAGGCCACCGTCGGGCGTGACGATGCCGTGCCGGTCGGCGTCGGCGTCGTTGCCGGTCGCGACGGCGTACTCGTGCTTGCGGCCGATCAGCGAGGCCATCGCGGACGGCGAGGAGCAGTCCATCCGGATCTTCTCGTCCCAGTCGAGGGTCATGAAGCGCCACGTCGGATCGACCAAGGGGTTGACCACGGTCAGGTCGAGCCGGTGCCGCTCGGCGATCTCTCCCCAGTAGGCCACGCTCGCCCCGCCGAGCGGGTCGGCCCCGATCCGCACGCCCGCCTCGCGCACCCGGTCGAGGTCGAGCACCGACGGCAGGTCGTCGGCGTAGCTCCCGAGGAAGTCGTACGCCGAGCAGGCCGCGCGCGCCCGGCCGAACGGCACGCGCCGCACCTCGCCCAGCCCAGCGCCGATCAGCTCGTTGGCCCGGGCCGCGATGACCGACGTGGCGTCGGTGTCGGCGGGCCCGCCGTGGGGTGGGTTGTACTTGAACCCGCCGTCCGCCGGAGGGTTGTGGGACGGCGTGACGACGATCCCGTCGGCGAGCCCCGGCCCGGAGGTCCGGCCCTGGTTGGCGCGCAGGATCGCGTGCGACACCGCGGGGGTCGGCGTATAGCCGTCGCGCGAGTCGACCAGCACGGTGACGTCGTTGGCGACCAGCACCTCCAGTGCCGAGGCCCACGCGGGCTCCGACAGCCCGTGGGTGTCACGCCCGACGAAGAGGGGACCGTCGTAGCCCTGCGACCGCCGGTAGTCGCAGATCGCCTGCGTGGTCGCCAGGATGTGGGTCTCGTTGAACGAGGTGCGCAGGCTGCTGCCCCGGTGGCCGCTGGTGCCGAAGGCGACCTGCTGGTCGACGTCGTCGGGGTCGGGGACGCCGGTGTAGTAGGCCGTCACCAGGTGGGCGACGTCGACGAGGTCGGACGGCTGGGCCGGCGTGCCGGCGCGCGTGGTGGCCATGCGCTCATCATGCACGGACGAGACCTCCCCCGTCGCGCACGTCCGCCCGCCAACCTGCGCGCGGGGCCGGCGTCTACGGGGGTCCCTGAGGGCCGAGGTAGGGGTAGCCCCCGGGTGGGTTCGGTGGTGCTCCGGATGTCGGGAACCCAGGAGCAACCGCGAGCGTTGAGGCATGACCTCGACGCTCACCCCCATCCCCGTCCGGCCGGCCCCTCAGGGGACCGCACCGCACGCCTCCCGACTGACGCTGTGGAGCATGCGCCACCGCTGGCTCGTGGTGGTCGCGGCCCTGGCCGTCGTGGCCGGTTCCGTGTGGCTGCTCTCGGGTGGCATCACGACCACCGACCCGGAGGACCAGCTCGTCGGCGACTCCCGGCAGGCCGCCGACATCGTCGCGGGAGCGGACTTCGGCACCCAGTCCACGGAGCAGGTCGTCGTGACCCTCGAGGAGGGCACGCTGTCTCGAGCGGACGCGCGTGCGCTCGGCCGCGAGCTCGTGGCGGCGTACGACGGCGTCGAGGGCATCGCCGCGGTCGGCAAGCCCGCCGCGGCGCTCGACGGGCGGAGCCTCGTGCTGGAGCTCGAGCTCGCCACGGGCTCGGGCGCCGAGGCCACCGCCGCCACCGACGTGGTGGCGCCCAGCCTGGCCGCGACCGAGGCGTTCGCCGCCGACCATCCGGATCTGCGGGTCGGCCAGGTCGGCGACGGTTCCATCGACCGCGAGCTGGACGCCACGATCGGCAAGGACTTCGAGCGCGCCGAGATCTACAGCATCCCGATCACGCTGGTGATCCTGCTGGTCGCGTTCGGGGCCGCCATCGCCGCCGGCGTACCGCTCCTGCTCGGCCTCCTCAGCGTCGTGACGGCGCTGGGTCTGACCGCGTTCGCCTCCCAGGAGTGGCTGCCGGTCGACCCCAGCACGCAGAGCCTGGTGCTGCTGATCGGCCTGGCCGTCGGCGTGGACTACTCGCTGTTCCTGATGCGCCGCGTGCAGGAGGAGATGGCCGCCGGCCACAGCCGCACCGATGCGATCGCGGTGGCCGGCGCCACCGCCGGGCGGGCGGTCGTGATCTCGGGCCTCACGGTGGTGGTGGCGATGGCGGGCATGCTGGTGGCGGGGGGACTGTTCACCTCGCTCGCGCTCGGCGCGATGACCGTCGTCGCCGTCGCCGTCCTCACGGCAGCCGTCGTCCTCCCGGCCCTGCTGGCCGTCCTCGGCCGCGGGGTCGACTGGCTGCGCATCCCCGGCCTGCACCGGCTCGCCCGGCGCCGCGGGACCGAGCGCTCGATGTGGGCCCGGCTCGCCGGCACTGTCTCGCGGCGTCCCTGGAGGTGGGGCGGAGCGACCGCTCTGGTGCTGGTCGCGCTCGCCGTGCCGGCCGCCGGGATGAAGACGGAGCTGGGGTCGGTCGACGTGCTCCCCGCCGACCTGCAGGTCGTGCAGGCCTACCACCAGCTGGAGAAGGCGGTGCCCACCGATGGCGGCCAGACCGTGGACATCGTGGTCCGGGCCGCCCCGGCCGATGCCGACCGGGTCGCATCCGCCCTCGAGCGCGCCGCCGGCGAGGCCCGCGACATCGCCCACGTCACCTCGGTGGCGCCCGAGCTCACCACCTCGACGGACGGCTCGGTGAGCGTGCAGACGATCGCGCTCGACGTGGCGCCCTCCGACAGCGCCTTCGGCGACGCCGTGGACCAGATCCGGTCGGAGGTCGTGCCCGGCATCGAGTCGTCGCTCTCCGGGGTGTCGTCGGCGCAGGTGCACGTCGGCGGCGGCGCCGAGGCCAGCGACCTCGACTCCTGGATGGACCAGAGGCTGCCGTGGGTGGTCGGCTTCGTGCTCCTGCTGACCCTGGCGGTCATGCTGTTCTCGTTCGGCTCGCCGTGGCTGGCCGGTGCGACGGTCGCCCTCAACCTGCTGTCCGTGGGCGCGGCGTACGGCGTGCTGACGCTGGTCTTCCAGCACACCTGGGCCGAGGGGCTGCTGGACTTCACCTCGATCGGGGCCATCGAGGCGTGGCTGCCGCTGCTGATGTTCGTGATCCTGTTCGGACTGTCGATGGACTACCACGTCTTCGTCACCAGCCGGGTGCGCGAGGCGAGGGACTCCGGTCTGTCGCCCACCGACGCCGTACGCCGCGGCGTGGGCCGGTCGGCGGGCGTCGTCACCGCCGCCGCCGCGGTCATGGTCGGGGTGTTCTCGGTGTTCGGGATGCTCTCGACCCTGGAGATGAAGGAGCTCGGCGTCGGCCTGGCCACCGCGATCCTGCTCGACGCCACCCTGGTGCGCGGCGTGCTGCTCCCGGCGGTCCTCACGATCCTCGGCGAGCGGGCCCACACCGGCCCGTCCTGGGTACCCCGCTGGCACCACTGAGCGAGCTCGGCGCGACACCCTGACGTGGCGCCCCGCGGGTCCGACCGGCGGGGCGCCCGGCGCGCCGATGGTCGGGGTGACATCATGCTGTCCAGACCGCACCGGTGGATTCGCGACACTCCTGGGAGTCCGCCTGCGGGACACCTTCCCCGCATGTCACCCTGATCGTCACAGCTGCTCGGGCAGGCGCGGGGGAGGAGCCGATGAAGCACGCCGAGCGGCGCGTCGTGGACGTGAGCGTCCTCGACCGGGTGGCGAGGCTTGCCCGCGCGGCCGTCGAGCCGGAGGCCAGCACCAGCCTGGTCGCGGCGATCACCGCCCTCTACGGCGACGCCCTCGAACCCGCAGACCGGGTCATCGTCCACCCCGACGCGCTGTCGGCCTGTCGCGCCGTGCGTGACGGCCTGGGCGTGGCCGGCCATCCTCTGGTCGCCTCCGGGGCGCCGGCCGCGACCCTGCTGGCGGCGGCCACCCGTCGCCACGTCGACCTGCACTTCGGGGCGCGGCCCCCGGCGCGCTTCGTCGGTGTGCTGGGCGGGGCCGACCTCGACGACGACTTCTTCACGTTGGTACGGCGCCATGCCGACGAGGGAGCGGCGCGGGTCCTGCTCGTGCTGGAGGCCCACGACGGCCGCCGCGACCGCCTGGAGCGGGCGGGCTGCGCGGTGACCGAGGTGCGCTTCGGGCCGCGGCTGCAACGCGCCTTCCTCGACTGTCCCGAGCTGGAGACCTGGCTGCGGCTGCTGGCTCCCGACCGGCTCCGCGACCTCGAGCGGGGCCTCGCCGACGACGACGGAGAGATCCGGCTGGCGCTGCTCGACGGTGCGCCGGTGCCGGTGTGGTCCTTCGTCGGGCGGCTGTCGGACCGGGAGCTCGGCTCGCTCGTGGGCGACCTGGGGGGCGACGACCAGCAGACACTGGTCGACGCGTTCAGCGCCTGCGCCGACGCAGACTCGCGGGTGAGCGCCGTGCTCGTCCACCCCCCACTTCTGCGGGGCGGCGCCGCCGACGAGGGGCCGCTGCCGGCAGACCTCTGGCCGCGTCTGGCCGATCGGGCGACCGCGCTGGGCCGGCTGCCGCTGGCCCCCGACCCGTGGCCGGCGACGGTGCCCCACGCCACCGGCGCCAGCGCCAACCACCCCACCTCGAGCCGAGCCGCCTTCCTGCGCAGCCTGCGTGCGCTCGAGCGGGTCGAGTCGCTGGGCGGTCACCTCGTCGTCGTCGACGAGACCGTGGGGCCGACCGCGCCGGCGCTCGAGCAGATCGGGCTCGCGCGCGAGATCTCGGGCCAGCCGCTGCTGGGGGCCGGCGTCGTCGACAGCCTCGCCTCGGTGGCCGAGGCCAGCCTCGCGGCCGCGTCGGGGTCGCGGTTCGTCCTCGCCGGCGAGGAGTCGGCCATCGGAGTCGCCCAGCTGACGCTGCTCGAGCCGGCGTACGCCGTCGCGGTGGACTGGCTCGTCTGCGCGGCCCTGGCCGAGATCGGCGGCGAGGGCCGTGGCGCGGTCCACCTGCGGGTGAGCCGGCGGCCGATCGACCAGGCGCCGTTCGCGGCGGCCCGCAAGCGCATCGGCGACGCCGTGTTGCGCGGTCAGGTGCTCAGCGGCGCCTACCGCCTGGTGGACGGTGGCTCCGGATCGGGCCCGGCGGTGCAGATCGCGGCCAGCGGCACGGCTCTCCCCGAGGCCGTCGCCGCCGCCGGCGAGCTGGCCGAGGAGGGGGTCCGCGTCCACCTCGTCGACGTGGTCTCGCCCGACCTCGTCTACTCCGCCTGGCAGCGCACCCTCCGCTACGGCATCAGGACCGCGACCACGCCCGCCCTGCCCGGCGTACTGCGCCAGGCGTTCGAGCCGGCCCTGCCCGTCGTGACGCTCCACGATGCTGCGCCCTACGCCCTGGGCTGGCTGGGCTCGGCCCTCGGCGTCCCCGCCGTGGCCGTCCCGGCGACCGACCTGGACTCCGGCTCCGTCGTCAACGCGGCCCTCGCCGCCTTGTCGCTCACCTGACCCCCCGCCCCGCGGTCGTGTGCCCCAGCCGTCCTGGTCCGAGCGTGGGCCAGGCACACGACCCCACAGGAGCAGTGGGTAGGTTCCAGGTATGACGCACGACCCCGGCACCGTCACCTGCACGATCGACGGCGGGATCGCCCAGGTGCGGCTGTCGCGGCCGAGCAAGCTCAACGCGCTCACGCTCGACCTGCTCGAGCAGCTCGCGGCCACCGCGCACGACCTGCGCGCCGACAAGACCCTCCGGGCGGTGGTGCTCGCCGGCGACGGCGACGCCTTCTGCGCCGGACTCGACTTCGCCACCGTGCTGCGCGAGCCCTCGCGGGTCGCGCGTGCGTTCGCGCCGCGGCCGTGGCGGGGCACCAACACGTTCCAGGAGGCCTGCTGGGCGTGGCGCCGGCTCCCGGTGCCGGTGATCGCCGCGGTGCACGGGCACTGCCTCGGCGGCGGGCTCCAGATCGCGCTGGCCGCGGACTTCCGCTACGCGACGCCCGACTCCACCTGGTCGGTCCTGGAGGGGCGCTGGGGGATCATCCCGGACATGTCCGGCATCCGCAGCCTGGCCGAGCTGACCTCCATCGACACCGCCAAGCGGCTCACGATGACCGCGGAGATGCTCTCGGGCAAGGAGGCCCACGACCTGGGGCTGGTGACCGCGCTCGACGCCGAGCCCGTCGTCGCGGCCACGGCGTTCGCTCACGAGCTGGCCGAGCGGTCCCCCGACCAGCTGGCTGCCGCCAAGCGCCTCTTCAACGACACCTGGACGGCGTCGCCGCGGCGTACCTTCGCCCGCGAGCGGTTCGAGCAGGCCTTCCTGCTGGCCGCGCGCAACACCAAGGTCGCCCGCGAGGCTGCCTTCGCCAAGGTCGCTCCGGTCTTCGGTCCTCGCCAGCGCTGATCGGTGACCGGGCGCGGCCGGGCGGTGGGGTGGCCCCGCTAGCGTGGGGCGATGCCGACCCCTGAGTTCATCGTCGCCCTGCGCGAGAAGATCGGCCACGACCTCCTGTGGCTGTGCGGCGTGACGGCCGTGGTGCTCAGGGACACCGTGGACGGACCGGAGGTCCTCCTCGTACGACGCGCCGACAACGGCCTGTGGACTCCCGTGTGCGGCATCGTCGAACCGGGCGAGGCCCCTGCGGAGGCCGCGGTGCGCGAGGTGCTGGAGGAGGCCGGGGTCGAATGCCGCGTCGACGGACTCTCCGGTGTCGGCGTGACCGAGCCCGCGACCTACGCCAACGGCGACCGGGTCCAGTTCATCGATCACACGTTCCGCTGCCGCTACCTCTCCGGTGAGCCGCGGGCCGCCGACGACGAGTCGGTGGACGCGGGCTGGTTCCCGCTCGACCGGGCGCCCACCCCGCCGAGGTTCCTGGCGCGGATCCTCGAGGCCGCGGCGTACGACGGCACCACCGCCCTGCGTCCCCGCGACGCCGAGCTCACCGACGCCCTGGAGTGAGGGGCGCTGCGGCCACCACCGCCGGTCGTCACGGGTAGCGCAGGCCCACGGCTTCCTCGCTCAGCTCCCACAGCCGCCGCTGGGCGGCGCGGTCGCGGGCGAGCCCCGAGCAGCCGACGATCCGGGGCAGGCCCCGGGTCTCGCCCGGGCCGGAGGGGCCGACGTAGGTGCCGCCGGGCAGGTCGGCCGTGGCCGCCATGAGCAGCGGCAGCGCGCCGTCGGCCGCCGACTGCGTCACCGCCTTGGTCGCGGCGTCGAGGATGCTCGCGACACCGCCCGAGGACCGCCCGGTCTGGCCGTTGGCCACGAGGTGGGTCCCGGCCACGCCGGGATGTGCCGCGAGCGCCCTGACCGGGATCGCGGCCTCGCGCAGCCGGCGGTCGAGCTCGAAGGTGAACAGCAGGTTGGCGAGCTTGGTCTGGCTGTAGGCAGGCCAGCGCAGGTAGCGCCCCTCCTGCTCCCGTGGATCACCGAGGGGGGCGGTGCGGGCCATCCGGTGCATGAGCGAGGACATCGTCACCACGCGGCTGTCGCCGGCGGCGGCGAGCTGCGGCAGCAGCAGTCCGGTGAGCAGGAACGGGCCGAGGTGGTTGGTCGCCAGCTGCAGGTCGAACCCGTCGACGGTGCGCCGCGCCGGCGTCGCCATCACGCCGGCGTTGTTGAGCAGGGCGTGGAGGGGTCCCAGGCGCGCGGCCTCCGCGGCGGCCTGCCGCACCGACCGCAGGTCGGCGAGGTCGACGAGCAGACGGTCGAGCCGGGCGTCGGGCACCGCGTCGCGGATCGTCTCGTCGGTGGCCGCCAGCTTGCTCTCGGAGCGACCGGCCAGCACCACGTGAGCCCGGTGCCGCGCGAGCTCCAGGGCGGCGTGGTGACCGAGCCCGCCGGGGCTGGCACCGGTGACGACGACGGTTCGTCCCGCGAGGTCGGGGATCTGCGCGAGCGTCCACGCCTCGGGATCGCGACCGAGCAGGCTCGGCACCAGGCCGGCGAGCCTCACGGGGTCACCGCCAGTGCGTCGAGCAGACGCTGCCCGAGGTCGACGTCCCCGGTGATCCGCACCGCTCCCGCCTCCGGCGTACGCCGGCCGCCGGCGACGGCGATGAACGTCGCCCGGTCGGTCTCGAGCCGGACCGTCGGTGCGTCCGGCTCGTGCGGTGCCGGACGTCCACGTCCGTCGTCGTCGACGACCGCGACCATGGGTGCGCTGCCGGTCACGGCGAAGACCGCGCTCGTGCCGGGCGGTGCCGCGAGTCGCTTGGCGAGCACATAGGGCATCGCCTCGAGCAGGTAGCCGGTCGTGTGCTGAGCGGCGGGCGAGTCGAGGTTGCCGGCCCGGCCGGTCGCCCGGCGCACGTCCTGGTCGTGCATCCACACGTCGAGCGGCCGGTTGCGCAGCAGGGTCCGCCAGTCCCAGCCGATGCCACCGAAGATGCGAGAGGGCTTCGCCCGGCCGTCGGTCGGCGGGTCCTCCAGCAGGGCGGTGCGGCGGGTCGTGGCGGAAGAGCGGATCTCGTTGATCAGCTCGTCGGGCGTGCGGTCGCGGCGCGCGACGACGCCCTGCTCGGTGTAGACCTGCATCAGCGTGGTCACGTGGTCGGGCGGCTCGACCTCGACGGTCTCCTCCGGGTGTCCGGCCAGGACCGCCTCGAGGTGGGCGGTGTGCGCGGCGACCGCGTGGACGTCCCAGCCGGGCAGATCCGTCGCGGCCGACCACTCCTCGGGGGACAGCTCCTCCAGCAGGTGGGTGAAGTCGTCGATGGCCTGCCACCAGACGTCGACGTAGCCCGCGAGCTCCTCGCGGTCGTCGCCGGTCTGCTCGGCGTCAGCAGCGCTCATGGGTCGAGCCTAGGACCCACCTCACTGGTGTCGCTCCAGGAGGACACCGGGCCGACGGCAGGCAGCACGCCTCCATAGCTGTGGAGCACGGCCGCGGTGAGCGTGGCCCGGGCCGCCTCGAGCTCCGCGCGTCCCGTCACTGCCGCCCACTCCGCCTCCAGCCCGGCGTAGATCTCCTCGACGTCCGCGAGGAGGCGCCGGCCCCGGTCGGTCAGCGCCACGGTCTTGCGGCGCGAGTCGCCCGGGTCGGGCGACCGCTCGACGAGGCCCGCGTCCTCCAGCTGGTCGAGCAGCTGTGAGGCGGCCTGCCGCGAGGCGCGCATCAGCGACGCGACGTCGCCCTGGGTGGTGGCGCCGGACCGCGTGGCCAGCAGCACATAGCCCGCCGCCGGCGGCAGCGGCGGCCACCCCCGGGCCTCCAGCCGGTCGTGGAGCCGGTCGACGAGGACGCGAGCGGCCATGGTGGCCAGCCTCGCCAGCGGGATGGGGTCGGCCGGTGAGGGGGAGGTCACTGCGCCCACGGCGGCACGAAGACGGCGCCGTCGGAGGTGCGCGCCCGGCCGCCGACGGGAAGCACGCACAGCAGGCGCACCGGCACGTCGTCGGCGGAGCCGAGGGCGAAGTCCGTGTCGGGAGGCACGACCACGGCGTCTCCCGCGGCCGCTGTCGCCGACTCCTCTCCGAGGACGACGGTCGCCGTCCCCTCGAGCACCACGAAGACCTCCTCGACGGTGAGCTGATGGGTCTGGCCGAGCGGTCCGGGATCGATGGCGACGGTCCAGACGCTCGAGGTCGTGCTGCCGCGGCTGGGCGCGGCGAGGGGCGTGAACCGGGTGCCGGGGAACGGTGAGAGCTCCGCGGCCGGGGTGAGGACGGGCATGGCGCACCTTCTGTCAAGGAGATTGACGGTTTCGCAGGAGACTAGGCGTGGCTGACCAGACTGTCAAGCGCATTGACAGTCAGAAGGAAGCGGTCAGCGGGGTGCCAGCGGCAGCGTCAGCGTGGCGCGCGACAGGTCGAGGGTCACGACGGTGCCCCGGGGCGGCCGGAGCGTGTGGTCGTGGTCGGTCGCCATGACGACCAGCCCCAGCCGGTCGCCCCTGTCGAGGAGGAGGTCCTGCGGCTGGAGGTGCACTACGAGGTCGTAGGTCGTGCCGGGCGTGACCGGCTCGGTCACCGAGAGGCTGGTGCGGTTCTGCGGGTCCGTCCAGCCGGTGCCCAGCACCGAGAGCCTGCCGGACGCCGACCAGCGCACCAGCGCGGCGGTGACGTTGGCGGCCGGCCGGCTGAAGGACAGTCCGAGGGCGACCTGCGGGGTGCCGCTCAGGCGTAGACCGGTCGCCAGCGGTGGCGTGCGATAGACCAGGCCGCGGGTCGGCCGCGGCCGGGAGGCGAGGTCCAGCGGCGTCAGGCTGGGCACGTCGGTGAAGACCTCGGTCACGAAGGACGCGGCTCCGCCCTCGACGAGGCGGCCCGTGGTCGCGTCGCCGCGCCGGGCCCTGAGCGCGAAGGAGGTCGCCGCGGCAGAGGAGGCCGGCCAGTCGGCGTAGCGGCGCACCGCGCCACCGCGGCCGCGGATCCAGACCCGGTCACCGGTGTCGATGCCGTTGGGGACGTCGTAGAGATAGTGGTCGAACCACCGGCGCTCGAGCGCGAGCGGTGCCCCGGCGCCGTGCCCGCCGGGTGTCCAGTAGAGAGCCGCGGCGGCTCCGGCAGCGCGCAGCGCGGCGTACCACTGGGCGGCCTGCGACGGGCGCACGTTGTCGTCGCCGAAGCCGTGGGCGATCAGCACGGCGGCGGTGACCCGGTCGGCCAGCGGGAGCAGGTCGCGATCGGCCCAGAACGGCGAGTAGTCGCCGGTGACGCGGTCCTGGCCGACGGCCAGGTCGTGGATCACGGGCTTGCAGATCTGCCGGTTGTGGCGGGTGTAGTCGAACCGCGCGAGCACGTCGACGTCCTCGCCCTGGAAGCCGCCGGGGGCCACCACATGACCGCCCGCGCGGTAATAGTCGTACCAGCTGGAGATGGCCGAGGTGGCCACGATCGCCTCGAGCCCCTCGACCCCGGTCGCCGCCGCCATGTTGGGCAGCGTCCCGTCGTAGGAGACCCCGGTCATGCCGACCCGGCCACTGGCCCAGGGCGCGGTCGCGGGCGTCCCGTCGGGCCGGGTCGCGGCCGCTCGGCCGTTGAGCCAGTCGACCGCCGCCGCCGGCCCCGCCGCCTCCGCGGCGTCGCCGACCGTGGGACACCCCGTCGAGCCGGCGCTGCCGAGCGAGTCGACGGTCATCAGCGCGTAGCCGTGAGGCACCCACTGCGAGGCCAGCCAGTCGGCGTAGTCGTCGGGTCGCGGTCGCTGCTCGCCCGGGACGTAGAGCGGCACGTCGACGTCGTGGTTGCGGGCCGTGCCGCAGCAGTTGTTGTAGGGCGAGGCCACGATCACGGTGGCCAGCGGCTGGCCGCCGACGTCCCAGGCAGGCGGACGCACGAGCTGGGCGTGCACGGTGTCGGGGCGGCCGTTGCGGTCGGTATCGACCGTCGTCGTGATGTCGAGGCTCAGCCGCTTCCACCTGCGCGGGCCGGTGTCGACCTGCGGCGGGGCGGGCCGAGCGGCGCCGGCATGGGCTGCGCTTGGGGCCGTGGGCACCGTCGTCGGCGCGGGCGAGGCCGTGGCGCCGGTGGCGACGATCGTGACCACGACCGCCAGGGCCGCCGTCCCCACCCTCGGTGCGACGCGCATCCGATCCCCCTTCGTCGATCCCGCGACCCTAGCCCCCGACGCCGACCGGGGCACCGGCCTCGTGGGCCACGCTCGTCGGCCTCGCCGATTGGGATCTCCGTACCCGGACGCCGTACCCTGATAACAGCCGGCGGCGCCTTCGGGCGCCGCTTCTCCTTGGAACCGGTGTGGTGCGCAGCAGGAACGCGCGGCCGAGACCGGTGGCCCTCGGTGGAACGAGGGCTCGAGACCGTGTCTGGCAAGGCTCACCGGACCCGCACGTCGCGGGCCGTGCGCAGATGCAACCGCACGAACGAAAGCAGCAGCGACGCATGAGCGCGCCCACCCTTGACCCGACCGTCGACCCCGCCATCGACGCCACCATCGATCCCACCAACGATCCCACCAGCGGCCAGCCCGTCTTCGACTCCCTCTCCACCTCGCTGCGCGACACGCTCGCGGCCCAGGGCATCACCGACCCCACGCCCGTCCAGCAGGCCGTGATCCCCGACGCGCTGATCGGCCACGACGTGCTCGGCCGCGCGCGCACCGGCTCGGGCAAGACCCTGGCCTTCGGCCTGCCCATCCTGCAGCGCCTGGCCGGGCGCGCCTCGCGGCCCTGCCACCCGCGCGCCGTCGTCGTGGTCCCCACGCGCGAGCTGGCCGGTCAGGTCGACCGGTCGCTGCGGCCGCTGGCCAACGCCGTCGGGCTGTCGACGGTCACCGTCTACGGCGGCACGCCGTACGACGCCCAGACCCGGCGGCTGCGCAAGCGCGCCGACATCGTGGTGGCCACGCCGGGCCGCCTCGACGACCTCTTCGAGCAGGGCTACGTCTTCTTCGACGACGTCGAGGTGACCGTGCTGGACGAGGCCGACCACCTGTGCGACCTCGGCTTCTACCCCGCGGTCGACCGTCTCGTCGGGCTCACCCCCGCGGGCAGCCAGCGACTGCTGCTGTCGGCCACGCTCGACGGCGACGTCGACGCGCTGGTCCGCACCCACCTGCGCGACCCGCGCCGCCACGAGGTCGACCCCAACGCCGGTGCGGTCACGTCGATGTCCCACCACACGCTGGTGGTGGGGGGCTACAAGGACAAGCTCGACGCCGCGGCCGACCTGGTGCGCGCCAACGGCCGCACCATCGTGTTCACCCGCACCCGGGAGAGCGCCGTCGGCCTCGCGGCGGAGCTGAGCGAGCGCGGCGTCAGCGCCGTCGACCTGCACGGCGACCTCAGCCAGCGGGCGCGCGAGCGCAACCTGGCCCGGTTCACGTCCGGTGCCGCCTCCGCGGTGGTCGCCACCGACGTCGCCGCCCGCGGCATCCACGTCGACGACGTCGACCTCGTGGTCCACTTCGACGCGGCCAACGACCCGAAGACCTACCTCCACCGATCGGGCCGCACGGCTCGAGCCGGCCGCGACGGCACCGTGGTCACGCTCACCACCGTGCGGCTGGCCGGCGCGGTCGCCCGCCTGCACCACGGTGCCGGCGTGGAGCCGCTGCACCACGACCTGCGGAGTGCGCCGCGCCCGATGACGGCCGAGTCCCTGGTCGCCACGGGTTCGACGACCCCTCCGTCGCGTCCCGCGGGTGGGTCGAAGGCTCCGGGCCGCAAGCCCTACCGGCAGGGTGGCCGCCCCGGGCGGCCGTCGTACGCCGGCGGCCGGGCGCGCCACGGCGGCAAGCCCGCCACGCGCGCTCCCCGGTCGGGCCGGGCCTGACCTTCGGGGGCGTGACGGGGTTCCGCATCCCGGGCGTCGCGCGTAGCGTCGGGGCATGCCGACCACGCCTCGGTTCGTCCTCCAGTGGGAGGACTCGTTCACGGCACTGTTCCTCTCCATCGACGCCCAGGGCGCCGTCTCGGGGCGCTTCCTGGAGGGCTTCGCCGACGACGGCGTGATCGGCTCGCCCGTCGCCGTCGACGACGACCTGACCCGGTTCGTGCTCAACGTCGACACCCGACTCCTGGTGCTGCGGTCCGACGGCGCCTCGCTGATCCAGGCCGTCCACCGCGCGGGCCCGGTGCACGACTCGGGGCCGGTCGAGATCCAGCCGCCCCTGGCCACCACCGGCGCGGTGATCGCCGCCGGCCCCGACCAGGCGCGCTTCGCCGGACGGATGATGGACCGCCGGATCTTCATCGTCGATCCCGCGGGCGGCGTCCTGGGATACGACTACATCCCGGACGGCGACGGGGCGATCATCCAACCGCCGTTCGCCTTCGGCGGCGCCAGGGTCGCCACCGACGCCGACGTCCGGTTCGTGGTGGGCATGTTCTTCCAGATCGTCCTCGTCCGCAGCGACGGGTCGGTCGTCAGCCATCTCACCGACGCCCAGGACAACATCCTGGAACCCGTCGTCCTGTCCGGCCCGAAGATCGAGCTGAGCCCCGACGGCGGCGACTTCGTGGTGGCGATGGGCACCTCCAACAGCTTCACGCCCGGGCCCCAGTTCAGCCTCGTGGTGGTGCGCAGCGACGGCAGCGTCGTCGCCCACGCCGTGACGAGCCAGACCATCGCGCCGGCCGTCACCGTGGCGATGCAGCCACCGGGCTAGTCGTCCGCCGTCACTCCGTGAGGCAGACGCTCGCTCAGAAGGCCGCCTCGTCGAGGTCCATCAGCGACAGGTCGGTCGCCTCCGCGATGGCCCGCTCGGAGCTGATCCGCGGCAGGTTGTGGTGGGCGAAGAACTGCGCCGCCGCGACCTTGCCCTCGTAGAAGGCCTGGTCGGACTCGGAGACGTCGCCGGCGAGCTTGGCGAGCGCCACCTCGGCCTGCCGCAGCAGCAGCCAGGAGCACACCACGTCGCCCAGCACCATCAGCACCCGCGTGGTGTTGAGGCCGACCTTGTAGATGTTGCGCAGGTCGCCGCCCTCGGCCGACGGGTCGGCGGTCATCAGCTCGTTGATGAGGTGACCCACGATCGCGTTGGTGTCCTCGAGTGCCCGGGACAGCAGCCCGCGCTCGACCTTGAGCCGGCCGTTGCCGGCCTCGGAGGCGAGGAACGCCTGGATCTCGCCGGCGAGGTGCCCGAGCGCCCGGCCCTGGTCCTTGACGATCTTGCGGAAGAACAGGTCCATGCCCTGGATCGCCGTCGTGCCCTCGTAGAGCGTGTCGATCTTGGCGTCGCGGACGTACTGCTCGATCGGGTAGTCCTGCAGGAAGCCCGACCCGCCCAGCGTCTGCAACGACTCGGTGCCGAGCAGCACCCACGAGCGCTCCGAGCCGTAGCCCTTGACGATCGGCAGCAGCAGGTCGTTGACGGCCTCGGCCAGGTGGTCGGGCTCGCCGGCGTGGTTGGCCATCAGCACGGTGTCCTGCCACGAGGCGGTGTAGAGCACCAGCGCGCGCATCGCCTCGGCGAAGGACTTCTGCGTCATCAACGACCGGCGTACGTCGGGGTGATGGGTGATCGTGACCCGCGGCGCGGTCTTGTCGGCGGCCCGGGTGAGGTCGGCGCCCTGCACACGCGACTTGGCGTAGTCGAGGGCGTTGAGGTAGCCGGTCGAGAGCGTGGCGATGGCCTTGGTGCCGACCATCATCCGGGCGTTCTCGATGACCTGGAACATCTGGGCGATGCCGTCGTGGACCTCGCCGAGCAGCCAGCCGCGGGCCGGCTCGCCGCCGCCGACCGCGGAGTCGCCGAACGTCAGCTCGCAGGTGTTGGAGACCTTGATGCCCATCTTGTGCTCGACCCCGGTGACGTAGACGCCGTTGCGCTCGCCGGTGAGCTCACCGGTCTCGTGGTCGAAGTGGAGCTTGGGCACGATGAAGAGGCTGAGGCCCTTGGTGCCCGGACCGCCGACGCCCTCGACCCCGGAGGGCCGGGCCAGCACGAGGTGGACGATGTTCTCCTCCATCTGGTGCTCGCCGGAGGTGATGAAGCGCTTGACCCCCTGGAGGTTCCAGGAGCCGTCGTCGTTGGGGGTCGCCTTGGCGCGCCCCGCGCCGACGTCGGAGCCCGCGTCGGGCTCGGTCAGCACCATCGTGGCGCCCCAGCCCTTCTCCACCATGATCTCGGCGATCCGCCGGTCGCGGTCGTTGCCGTTGCGGTGCACCACTCCGGCGAAGGCCGGTCCGCAGGCATACATCCAGACCGGCGCGTTGGCGCCGAGGACCATCTCGCCGATCGCCCAGTTGAGGGTCGACGGGGCCGGGGTGCCGCCCAGGTCCTCGACGATGCCGAGGCGCCAGTACTCGGCGTCCATCCAGGCGCGGTAGCTGCGCGCGAACGCCTCCGGGACGGGCGCCGTGTGGGTGGCGGGGTCGAAGACCGGCGGGGTCCGGTCGGCCTCGACGTAGGAGTCCGCGAGGTCCTCGCGGCAGAGCCGGTCGACCTCGGCGAGGATCTCGCGCGCGGTCTCGCCGTCGACCTCGGCGAAGGGCCCCTGGCCCAGGACCTGGTCGCGACCCAGCACCTCGAAGAGGTTGAACTCGATGTCGCGCAGGTTGCTCTTGTAGTGGCTCATGTGGACCCCACCCTCTGTCTCGGTGCCGGCCTCTGTCTCGGTGCCGGTCGCGAAGCACTGGTCTCGGAATGCACGAGGGCGCCACTCGGGCGCCTTGCTACTCGTCAGTAACTTCCATTCTGCCTCGGGGTCCCGAGTCGCGCAAGCGCTTCGGCGCGACGTTCGCGCTCGGCCGGGTGTGACCCACGACACGCCGACCGGGCGCCGGTCTGGGCCGGTTTTGCCTCGGTGTTAGTGGATCTGTTGTACTGGGGTTACTAAGTTTAGTGATTTGCTTTAGAAAGGCGTGGAGATGCGCAAGCTCCTCATCCTGGCCCTCGTCGGCCTGGCCGCTCAGATGGTCGACGGCTCGCTCGGGATGGCGTACGGCGTCACCTCGTCGACCCTCCTGCTGGCGACCGGCGTGGCCCCGGCGGCTGCCTCCGCGGCGGTCCACTTCTCCGAGATCGGGACCACCCTGGTGTCCGGCATCTCCCACCACAAGCTCGGCAACGTGGACTGGCGCACGGTCAGCATCCTGGCCGTGCCCGGCGCCGTGGGCGCCTTCGCGGGCGCGACCCTGCTCGCGAGCATCCCCGGCGACGTCGCCAAGCCCTGGGTGGCGGGTCTCCTGCTGCTGCTCGGCGTCTACGTGCTCTACCGCTTCCTCGTCCTGCGCGGCCGGCGCCCGATCTTCCCGGGCAAGGTCTCGGCGCGCTTCCTCGGCCCGTTGGGGCTCTTCGCGGGTGCCATGGACGCCATCGGCGGCGGCGGGTGGGGCCCGGTCGGCACCACCAGCCTGCTGTCGAGCGGCCGCCTCGAGCCGCGCAAGGTCGTGGGCTCCATCGACACCTCGGAGTTCCTGGTCGCGATCGGCGGCTCGCTCGGCTTCCTGCTGGCCCTCGGGAGCCAGGGCATCGCCTGGGAGATCGCCGCGGCGCTGCTCGTGGGCGGCGTGATCGCGGCGCCGTTCGCGGCGTGGCTGGTGCGGCACCTGCCGGCCGCCGTCCTGGGCGTCGCCGCCGGCGGGGTCATCATCCTCACCAACTCCAAGACGCTCCTCGAGGCCGCCGGCGCCTCGGGCGCCACGGTCGGTTGGGCCGCGCTGGTGATCGCGATCGGCTGGATCGCCGCGCTCACCGTGGCGGTGCGCGACCACCGTCGGCACCGCGACGCCTCCGCGCTCGAGACCCAGGGTGCCGTCATGGAGGGCCTCTCCAGCTGAGCCGCGCGGCTGTGCCGGGCAGGACCCGGCGTGACTCGGCGCGACTCGGCGCACCGAGTCCAGCGAGTTGGTCGACTTCTGCGACAATGCGTCCATGCGCGTTTCCGCCAAGGCCGACTACGCCCTGCGGGCGCTGATCGAGATGGCGGGCAACGACGGCTCGGCGCCGGTGAGCGCCGAGGAGCTCGGGCGCCGGCAGGACATCCCGCACGGCTTCCTCCAGGCGATCCTCGCCGACCTGCGTCGCGCGGGCATCGTGATGTCGCAGCGCGGGCAGTCAGGCGGCTGGCGGATGGCGCGGGCGGCCGAGGACGTGTCCGTGGCCGACGTGATCCGTGCCGTCGACGGTCCCCTCGTGTCGGTCTACGGGCTGCGGCCCGAGGCGGTCGAGTACAACCGGTCGGCCCAGGTCCTCCAGCACGTGTGGATCGCCGCCCGCGACTCGCTGCGCGACGTCTTCGAGCTGGTGTCGATCAGAGACCTGGCCGACGGCGTCCTCCCCGAGTCCGTGGCCGCGCGCACCGCCGACGAGGACGCCTGGCAGCCGCACTGAGCTGAGTGTCGTCAACCACCCGAAGGTGGTGCGTCGTCCTCGGCGTCCGGGCGTAGCCACGGGCAGACCAGGTCGCGGGTGCGGAAGCGCCGCCGCTCGGGATGGTGCACCACCTCGTGGGTCTGCTCGTCCAGCGGCGTCAGCGGCTGGCCCGTGGGCACCAGGTCGACCTCGACGTCGAGGATGCCCATGCCGGCGTCGTACGTGCGCACCGGGCCCAGGTGGTGGAGCATGGCGATCGAGGCGGGATTGTCGGCGGCGACCTCGGTGAGCAGGTGGGTGACGCCCTCGGGCCGGTGGCGCATCAGCACGTCCAGCAGAGCACTGGCGACGCCGCGGCCCTGCCAGTCGTCCTTGACCGTCACGGCGACGTCGGCGGCCTCGGGCTGGTCGGGGTAGCGCACGCAGCGAGCGACGCCCGTCGGCACGAGGTCGTCGCCGTCCTCGGCCATCAGCACCAGGGCGACGTGGTCGACCCCGTCCACCTCGTCGACGAGATGGGTGAGCATCGCGTCGGACAGGTGCAGCACCGGCTGGAGGAAGCGACGCCTCCGGGACTCCGGCGACAGCGCCTCGAACTCGCGCACGAGGGCGGCACGATCGGTCGGCAGGAGCGGCCACACCCAGCCCGGGGTGCCGTCACGCAGGGTGACCTGGTCGGCCATCTCGAGCTCCGCGGTTATCCGTCGGCCCGGGTGTGGACCTCGGTGCCCACCCAGTCCAGCAGCGGGGTCACGGTGCGCCAGTCGGACCGCACCTGGTCGAGCAGCCGCGGCTCGTGGATCACCGGCTCGAAGCCGTAGGAGCGGGTCACCGTCAGCGACTTGTGCCGCAGCAGCCCGATCCGCGGGTGGTCGGCCGGGTATCCCCGGGGGGTGGTCTTGAGGGCGTCGCCGCCGACCTCCCAGCCGCCCTTGGTCAGCCCGTCGAGCACGCGTTGCAGTCGGCGCCCGGCCCTGTGGTCCGCGACCGCCTCGCGGAAGGCGGCGAGCCGGCGGCTGTCGGCGTCGTAGAAGCCGCCCCCGACCATCACCCCACGGGCCGAGAGCTGCACGTAGTAGCCCGTGGCGGGACCCGTGGACGCGTAGGCGCCCTGGTGGTTCTTGTACGGCGTCTTGTCCTTGCTGAAGCGCACGTCCCGGTAGGGGCGGAAGATCTTCGCCTCTCCGAACTCCGGGGCCAGGGCGGCGCACAGCGCCACCATCGGCGCCTTCACGGCGTCGGCGTAGATCTCCTTGTGGGCCTCCCAGAACGACTTGGTGTTGTCGACCTCCAGGTCGTCGTAGAAGTCCAGGGCGGCCACGGGGAACCCGGCGAACTCCACGCCGCGACTCTAGGCGGTCACGGCGGGAGCCGTCGCATCCGGGGGCCGAGCGGTCAGCGGTTGGCCAGGTAGCTGCGCAGCGCCGGCACCGCCGCCTTGGGCCTCATGTCGTAGGTGTAGAGCCCGTAGAGTCCGTCGCTGGTTGCGGACGCGTCCTCGTCCTGCGCCATGTAGGGCGACAGCCGCGTCACGAACGGGAGGCGCTTGTCGGCCACCCGGAACATCTGCACGACGTACTTCGCCTGCAGCTCCTGGCTGATGGCGCCGGAGGCGGACCCGGTGTTCCACCCGAACTCGGTGAACCAGACCGGCTTGGCCAGGTCGCCGTGCTTGCGCATGATGGCGCGCATCTCGCGCGTCTTGCGCATCCACCCGGGCACCTTGCCGGCGGGATGGAGCGGCGACTGGTCGCCGTAGTAGGGGTGGATCGCCAGCACGTCGAGGCAGGGCTTGGCGCCGGCCTGGTAGAGGTCACGGACCCACTCGACGGCGTCCCGGCCGGTCCCGGCCGACAGCACCTTCGCCCGCGGCGACTTGGCGTGGACGGCCGCGTGGGCCGCGCACAGCACGGCGGTGTACTCCTTGATCGTGGCGCCCTTGAGGTGGATCCCGCCGCTCACCTCGTTGTAGATCTCGAACGAGGTGGCCTTCCCGCGGTAGCGCTTGGCGACCCGGCCGATCGCCTTGGCGTAGTCCTTCGGGTTGTCGGGCAGGTACTTCGGCCCCTTGCCGCCGTTGGCCCACTTGGGCGTCCCGAGGAACGTGAAGGACACCTGGATGCCACGCTTGCTGGCCATCCGGGTGACCTTGTCGACGCGGTCGAGCCCCCACTTGCTCCACCCCGAGTCCGAGGCGGTCGGCTTGCGCGGCTGGACCAGCGCCCAGGGCAGGCCGATGCGCACCCACCGGATGTGCATGCCCTTGAGGTTGTCGAACATGGCGCGCCGGTCGGCGTCGGTGTGGGTGCCCCACAGGGCGTGGTAGACGATGCCGGCGCGGGGGTGCTGGGGGGTCGCGGCCTTGGCCGAGAGGGCGAGCCGCGAGTCGGCGACGTGGTCGGCCCGCTGCGGCGCAGGAGCGGCGACGGCGGGCATGGTGGCGGTCAGGCCGGCGAGGGCGAGCGCTGCCGGCAGGATGCGGACGGTACGGCGATTCAGGTGCATGGCGAAGCCCGGGGGATCGGAAGCCGGGGGGCGGCCGGCGTCGGAATCCGCACGACGCTAGCAACCTTCGCGCCGAAGGTCCCAATCGGGCCCGTGACCTTTCCGTGACCTTGGGGCAGCCCGGGCTCAGGCCACGGGGGCCGTCACCTGCTCGTCGCCGGCGGGCGTGAGGGCGGTGAGGGTGAGGTGGTCGCCCCCGCAGCGCAGCGGAACGACGACGAAGCCGTCGGTGCCGGACCCTCCGCCCAGCGGTGCTTCGTAGACCACGTCGAGGCCGCCGTCGGGGCTCCAGCGCAACACCCGGGCGGGATCTCCGCCGGCCGGGTCCCGGGCGAAGTACGCCGAGGTCCCGCACGCCAGCAGGCTGCCGGACGTGGCGGCTCCGAGGTCGAACCGCCGGTCGGCGGACGCGGCATAGACGTGCGCGTCCTCGATCCGGTTGGCCTTCGGGGTCACCGACCAGACCCGGGCGTCCGTCAGCGTGACGCCCTCCCAGCCGAGACACTCCTGGGGTCCGTCGTACGGCGTGACGCTCTCGTCGCCGACCGTGACCACGGTGCGGCACGAGGGGCGCGAGTCGTCGAACGTCAGCAGCGAGAGGTCTCCGTCGGAGCCGACGCGCGCGTTGCTGAAGCCCTCCCCCTTGTGCGCACACCAGGCCACCCGGCCGGCCTGCGTGGCCAGGTCGACCTCGCCGAGGCAGTAGGCGCCGGGACTGCCGGGGGCGCCGATCGTGGCGTAGTAGGCGACGCCCTCGCCGAGCGCCCAGGTGCCGCCGGTGGTCGTCGGCACCGCCGAGTCGCCGTGCACGAGCGTGGCCGCCCTGCCCGACGCCAGGTCGACCACGGTGGCCACGCCGGGCACGGTCTCCCGGGTGTCCTGGGCCACGACGAGAGCATGTCCGCGCTGGACGAACGCGTCGCTGATCCGCCGACCCGCGCCGGCGTCGATGGTCTGCGGGGTCGGGCCGTCGAGCAGGGCGCGCCGGCCGTCGGCGGTGACGGTCAGCGTCCAGGCCCCCGCGACGGTCACGGTCGTCTCGACCGACCCGGCGACCGGCAGCCAGTCGAGCAGGTCGGTGCCCGCCTCCACCGGCTCCGGGTCGACCGTGGCCGACGCGTCCGGGGAGACCGCATCCGTGGGGGTGGTGGGGCTCGCGTCCGTGCTGCTCGCCGCTGAGCGGGGCGGCGGCGTGGGGTCCGGGTCGCCGGAGCTGCAGGCGGTCACGAGCAGCCCGAGGGCGACGGCGTACGCCGGGAGAGCGCGGGCCCGCATCACACCCCGATGTTGTGGTAGGGGTGCGCGAGGTTGGCGCGATAGCTGCGGTAGGCCTTCTGCCACTGCACCCGCTTGATGAACGGCTCCGACGGGTCGAAGCGGTGCTGGTCCCAGGGCTCGAAGTAGCTGATCATCCGCACGCCGTCCTTGCGCGTGTAGTAGCCCCGACCCACCTGGTAGTGCCCCGACGCGTCGTCGTCGAGGTAGGGGTAGTAGCGCTTGAGCAGGATCGGGTGCAGCACCAGCGGCGCGCGGTAGTCGTGGATGTGGCGGGCGAGCAGGAGGTACCACTTGCCGTAGGTGTACCTCTTGACGTCCAGCGTGATGTAGGGCCCGGCGTAGGACTTCTGGTCCCACCCCGTGGAGCGGTTGATCACCTGCACGATACTGGTGATCGCCGTGCCGGAGCTGGTCGTGCCGAGCCGACGCGCCCAGTGCCGCTGCGTGCGCTTCTTGCCGGTCCAGCCCCACACGATCATCTGGGTCGAGGTCGGGCCGCACCAGTAGGAACGGACCTGCTCGCGCGTGTGCTTCGGATCGAGGACGGTGTCCTTGCGGGGGTAGTCCTGGATGGTCTTGTGCTTCTTGTGGCTGGGCGTGGCGCTCGGGGACGCGCTGGACGAGCCCGTGCGGGCGGCGTACGTCGGGGTGCTGGTCGCCGGCCTGGCCTCGGGATGACGCGACCAGAAGCCGCGGGGGAACGGCACGCCCTCGAGGTCGTGCTTGAGCTGCCAGACCTTGGCGACCGCGCGGGCAGCCGCGGTCAGCTCGGCGCGGTCCCGGTCGGCCCGTGCCCGGGGAGCCAGCCGCGCGGCCTGGGTCAGGCCGGCGAGCGGGTCGAGATCGCCGGTGGCCTCCGCCGGCGCGGTGCCGCGGGCCTCCTGCGTCGCCGCCGCGGCGAGGCGGCCCTGCAGCTCGGCGGGGGTCTCGTCGGTCCAGCCGACGTGCAGGCAGTAGGTGAGCCCCTCGAACTCCGCGCAGCGGGCCTGCTGGGACACCAGGGTGCTGGGATCGGGGCGTCCGCGCAGGCTCGGCCGGGTCAGGCCCTGCGCCACGACCCGGTCGATCTCGCGGCGCAGGGCGGGGGTGAGCGCCGTGCTGCCGGCGGCGGAGGCGTCCGTCACCGAGCCGTCCACGGCGGAGGCGCTCCCCGACGCACGCCGGGCGGTGCCGTCGGGGCCGGCGTCCCGAGACGCTCGCGGCACCAGGGGAGCCGCCGCGAGCAGCCCGGCGAGCGCCAGGATGGCCAGGGTGCGGGGGCGGGGTCGGCGGGGCAGGCGGCGGGGTAGGCGGCGGGGCAGACGGCGGGGCAGGCGGCCGGGCATGGGGAAGACACCTTCAATCGCGCTGGGGAAGCAGTCAGGCGTTGGTCACTCGCACCACGATAACCACAGGAGTCTCGTGAGTCACATGGACGGCTGGCGCCGTGAAGGTGACGTTTGGTCCCAAACGTCAGGAAATCCGGGCAGCGGGCTGCAGTTTGCGCCCAATCGCGGGGCGCGTCGTACGACGCGCCAGCGGGCGAGAGGGTGATCGCGCGAACGCGACCCGATCGGGGCGGCCACGAGACGGGCCGAGGACTGTCTGGAGCGGATGACGAGGCTCGAACTCGCGACATCGACCTTGGGAAGGTCGCGCTCT
>CAZQCA010000001.1:0-69196 GCA_964591845.1 uncultured Nocardioides sp. | reverse complement strand
AGGAGCTTGCGCTTGCGGCGGGCGGCGTGGTTGGTCCAGGTGCCCTGGGTGTACTCCGGGATGTGGACGCCCAGCAGCCACACCTCGTGGTCGTCGACCTCGGCGAACCCGTCGACCAGGGACGCGCGGCCGGCGCGCAGCGACTTCACCTCGGTGCCCTGAAGGACCAGCCCGGCCTCCCAGGTGTCCTCGATGTGGTAGTCGTAGCGCGCCTTCTTGTTCTGCGCGACGAGCTTGCGCCCCTGCTCCCTGGTCATGCCGCCGATTGTCCCAGGGGCGCGCAACGGGATTGCCCGGCGCCCCGGGCGCTGCCCGGAGGGCCGCTCTCCCACGTCGCGTTTGTGCCGAAACTGCAGCTGGTTGCCCGGATTTCGCGACGTTTGAGCCCAAACGTCAGGCTCTTACAGCCAGTTCATCGGGTCCACGGGCTTGCCGTTGACCATGACGGTGAAGTGCAGGTGGCAGCCGGTGGACCAGCCGGTGGAGCCGACGTACCCGATCACCTGTCCCCGCGCGACCCGCTGGCCGACGGAGACCGTGTAGGACGTGGCGTGGTTGTAGATCGAGGCCAGGCCGACGCCGTGCACCAGGCCGTAGTCGAGGATCAGCCGGTTGCCGTAGACGTCGCTCCAGTACGACGACAGCACCCGACCGGGCGCGGCCGCCCGCAGCGGCGCGCCGCACGCGGCCCCGAAGTCGGTCCCGTCGTGCAGGCCCCAGTAGTGGTAGATCGGGTGGATCCGGTAGCCGAACGGCGAGGTGACCGGCCCCGACGTCGGATAGCTGAGGTAGCCGCCGGTCGGGCCCGACGGGCTGCTGGCCGCGGCGGCGCGGCGCGCCAGCAGCCGCGAGATCCGCTCGTCCTCGGCCTTGAGGGCCCGCAGCCGCCGCAGGTCGGCGCGCTTGGCCGCGACGGCCTGGCGCTGCGCCACCTTGCTGGCCGCGACGTGGTCGGCCACCGCGGCCGCGGCCTCGCGCGCGGCATCCTCGGCGGCCTGCGTCTCCTCGAGCTGCCGCGCCGCCTCGCGGCGCCGCTGCGCGGTCTCCCTCTTGGCGTCCTCGACCTGCGTCTCCCGCACCTCGAGCAGGACCTCGGCGGCGCGCAGCTCGTCGTAGGCGTCCGCCTGGGTGGACACGAGCACGTCGCGCGCCTCCATCGCGGCCACCAGGTCCGAGGGGGTCTCCGAGTCGAGCAGCTGGGTGAGCGAGGTCAGCCGGGGGTCGCCCCCGGTGTAGAACTCCACGATCATCGCCTGCGCGTCTCCGCGCCGGTCGACGACGGCCTGCTGGCCGAGGTCGAGCTCCGCCCGGGCCTGCTCCAGCCTGGCCACGGCGGCGTCGAGCCTGGCCTGCATCTCCTGGTCGCGCAGCTTCGCCGCGGCGAGGCGACCGCGCGCTGCGGCCAGCTCCCCCCGAGCGGCCGACAGCCGCTCCTGGGCGTCTGTGAGCGCTGCGGCCGTACGCCGTGCCCGTGCGCTCGCCTCGTCGACGTCACCCTGCGCGTCGCGCATCTTGCGCTTGACGGCCTGCTGCTTGTCCTTGAGGTCGTCCGCGCGGGCGGGGTCCAGGCCGGACGTCAGCCCGGTGGTGAGCCCGGCCGCCAGGACGGCGGCGACGAGCGCGGACGCCGTACGACGGCCCCGAGAGGGGACGGGTCGGCCGGGCGTGCGGGGGAAGGAGCGCACCTGTTCGCCTTCGGGTGTTGGGGGAAGTCAACCCCCACGAGGCTAACCGGCGCGGATCACACTTTGAGGTATTTGCGTGTCAGCACGAGTGTCGGAAGCACGGTCAGCGCAGGCGCGAGCACCGAGGTCCACAGGACGGCCGACCGGAACTCGGGCCAGCCGATGAAGACCAGGAACTCCAGCTGCTGCCCGATGCCGTCGATCACGCCGAACCGGGTGAACGCCGCCAGCGCCCCGGCGGTGAGCGCGGCACCGATCGCCGCCGTCACCAGTGCCTCGAGCAGGAACGGCATCATGATGTAGAGGGTCGAGGCGCCGACGAGCCGCATGATGCCGATCTCGCGCCGACGCGCCATCGCCGCCAGCCGGATCGTGTTGCCGACCAGCAGCAGCGCCGTGACGATCAGCGCCACCGCCACCCCCAGCGAGCTCCACTTCATCACGTCGAGGACCTTGAAGATCTTGCTGACGAGCGCGCGCTGGTCGGTGATCTTGCTGACGCCGTCGAGCCCCGCCACGGCGCTGGTGATGCCCTCGGACTGCTTGGGGTTCTTGAGCGTGATCCAGATCGACTCGGGCATCGCGTCGGCGGTGATGATCGGGTTCGGACCCTCGAACTGCTCCTCGCCGTACTGCTCCTTGACCTTCTCGAACGCCACCTCCTTGGACTCCGTGCGGTAGGAGTCGACCTCGGGGTTGCCCTCCACCACCTCGGTGATGGCGTCCTTCTGCGCGGTGGTCGCCTCGGAGGAGCACGACGCGTTGTCGTCGTTGGTGCGGCACAGCCAGACCGTGATCTCCAGGTCGGAGCCGAGGTCCTCGGTGGTGGTCACCCGCTGGGAGTTGAGCAGCAGCCCCAGCCCCACCAGGGTCAGCGACACGAACAGCGTGAGCACCACGGCGACGTGCATGGACAGGTTGCGGCGAAGGCCTTGGCCGAGCTCGGTGAGCGTGTAGCGCATGGAGGGGTGGTCTTCCTTCGGGTCCGGGGTGGCGCGTGGGCGAGTCGGGGCGCGTCAGTGCTGGAAGCCGTAGACGCCCTGGGCCTGGTCGCGTACGACGTGACCGGCCTCGAGCTCGATCACCCGCTTGCGCATCTGGTCGACGATGCCGTGGTCGTGGGTGGCCATGACGACCGTGGTGCCCGTGCGGTTGATGCGGTCGAGGAGCTTCATGATCCCGACGGACGTCGAGGGGTCCAGGTTGCCGGTCGGCTCGTCCGCGATCAGGATCATCGGCCGGTTGACGAAGGCGCGCGCGATCGCGACCCGCTGCTGCTCACCGCCGGAGAGCTCGTCGGGCATCCGCGCCTCCTTGCCCGCCAGCCCGACCAGCTCGAGCGTCTCGGGGACGGTGGCGTCGATCTGCGACCTGGACTTGCCGATCACCTGGAGCGCGAAAGCGACGTTCTCGGCGACGGTCTTGTTGGGGAGCAGCCGGAAGTCCTGGAAGACGGTGCCGATCTGGCGGCGCAGCCGAGGCACCTTCCAGCCGGCCAGCCGGTTGATCTCCTTGCCGGCGACGTAGACCCGGCCGGACGTGGGCCGCGCCTCGCGCAGCACCAGCCGGAGGAAGGTCGACTTGCCCGAGCCGGAGGCGCCCACGAGGAAGACGAACTCGCCCTTCTCGACGTCGACGGTCACGTTGTCGAGGGCCGTGTGGGTCTGGCCGGGGTAGGTCTTGGTGACCTTTTCGAAGCGGATCACTGTCCCGAGGGTAGTCGAGGGCCCCACGGCGCCCCGGGATCTGCCCGCGCCCGCCGGGTCGCGCGGGTAGCGTGAGGCGCCATGACCCACGGCTGGCCCGGCGAGCGGCGCGCCCGCGCCCGGCGTACGCCGTCCGCAGCGGCCCGCCTCCGGATCGCCGCGCTCGTGCTCGCCTCGGTCGCGCTCGGGACCTCCGGATGCACCGGCGGCAACGACCCGCCCGAGCCGGAGCCCACGCCGGACCGGGGCACTCCGCTGGCCGAGGTCGACACCCTCCGGCTGACGGTGCCGCGGTCGGCGTTCTGCGACGCGGTCCCGCCCGAGGCCGTGACCCGCGCCCTCGGAGCCGAGCCGACCAAGGCCTCGACCTACGAGCCCGGCGACCGGGTCCGTCTCACCGCCGAGCTCAAGGACGTCGCCCACGAGTTCGGCTGCCGGTTCCGGGGTCCCCGGCATGCCGAGGCACGGGCCTGGGTGTTCGCCCCCCCCGTGACCCGTGGACAGGCCAAGGCCCTCGCCGACGACGCAGCAGGGGTCCGCGGCTGCGACGAGGTCGCCGGAGCCGCGGCGTTCGGCCGACCGTCCGCGGCCACCTGGTGCCCGTCGAAGAAGGCCGGCGTCGTGACCTTCGCGGGCCTCTTCGGCGACGCCTGGCTCTCCTGCTCGGTCGCCGCCGACTCCCCGGTGGAACGCGAGGAGCTGGTCGACCGGGCCGGACGCTGGTGTGCGGCCGTCACCGAAGCGGCGTCGGCGCCATGACGCAGACCGGCGGCCCGGCTCAGTTCTGGGCGGCTCGTTCCGCGCCTCTGCGCCAGCGGATGCCCGCCTCGATGAAGTCGTCGATGTCGCCGTCGAAGACCGCCTGGGGGTTGCCGGTCTCGTGACCGGTGCGGAGGTCCTTGACCATCTGGTAGGGGTTGAGGACGTAGTTGCGCATCTGGTCGCCCCAGGCGGCGGCCACGTCGCCCTTGAGCTCCTTGAGGTGCGCCTCCTCCTCGGCCTTCTTCATCGCCAGCAGCTTGGCCTTGAGGATGACCATGGCGGACGCCTTGTTCTGCAGCTGCGACTTCTCGTTCTGGCAGCTGACGACCACGCCCGTGGGCAGGTGGGTGAGGCGCACCGCGGAGTCGGTGGTGTTGACCGACTGGCCGCCGGGTCCCGACGAGCGGTAGACGTCGACCCGGATCTCCTCCTCGGGGATCTCGATGTCGTCGGTCTGCTCGAGCACGGGCACCACCTCGACGGCGGCGAAGGAGGTCTGGCGGCGCCCCTGGTTGTCGAAGGGGCTGATCCGGACCAGCCGGTGGGTGCCGGCCTCGACCGACAGGGTGCCGTAGGCGTAGGGAGCGTGGATCGCGAAGGTGGCCGACTTCAGGCCGGCCTCCTCGGCGTACGACGTGTCGAAGACCTCGACGGTGTACTTGTGCTGCTCGGCCCAGCGGACGTACATCCGCATCAGCATCTCGGCGAAGTCGGCGGCGTCGACGCCGCCCGCGCCCGAGCGGATGGTGAGCAGGGCCTCGCGGGCGTCGTACTCCCCGGACAGCAGCGTGCGCACCTCCAGCGCCTCGACCGCCTTCTGGACCTTGCCGAGCTCGGTCTCCGCCTCCGCGAGCGAGTCGGCATCGCCCTCCTCGCGGCCCAGCTCGACGAGCACGCCGAGGTCCTCCAGCCTCCCGTCGAGCTCGGTGAAGCGGTCGACCTCCGCGTTGAGCGCCGACAGCCGGCTGGTGACCCGCTGGGCGTTGGCCTGGTCGTCCCAGAGGTCGGGCGCGGCCACCTCCTCGCCGAGACGAGCGATCTCCGCGCGCATGGCGTCGAGGTCCAGGACCTGCCCGATGGTGTGCATGGTCGCCTGGAGCTGTTTGATCTCTGCGTCGAAGTCGGGGCCTGCCACGAGGGACAAGGGTACGGCGGCCCGCGAGGGCTGTCGAAGCGACCGTGCTAGCGCGCGGAGCCGCACCGCCAAATGACCCGAACGGGTCATGTGCAGCCGTGCGCGGCCGGTTAGATGCTGTGGCAGGAGAGAAGGTCTCCCACGTGCACACGGTGGTGGCCTCCTCACCGATCGTCCGTCGGAGCTGTGTGGGGGGGTCTGGCGGTAGACATGGCCCGGGGCCTGGGCCCGCTTGCTTGGCCCCGGGCCGTGTGCTGTCCCGGGGGTCCGCGACCGGGGCCCGGTCGGGGTCAATCCGGATGACGGTGTCGGTGGTCCCGGCTACCGTCGAGGGATGACCGCCACTCAGTCTTCGACCCCTGCCATCGAGGCCGAGGAGCTCGTCAAGCACTTCGGCGAGACCGTCGCCGTCGACGGCGTCAGCTTCTCGGTGCCGGCCGGCAGCGTCCTCGGGATGCTCGGCCCCAACGGCGCCGGCAAGACCACCACCGTGCGCATGATGACGACCCTCACCCGGCCCACCTCCGGCACCGCCCGGGTCGCCGGACACGACGTCCAGCGCGAGCCCGACGCCGTACGCCGGGCGATGGGGCTGACCGGCCAAGCCGCCACGGTGGACGAACTCCTCACGGGGCGGGAGAACCTCCGCCTGATCGGCTCGCTCTACGGCCTCGACCGCGCCACGATCGCCCGCCAGACCGACGACCTCCTCGAGAGGTTCTCGCTGACCGAGGCCGGCGGCCGGGTCGTGAAGACCTACTCGGGCGGCATGCGCCGCCGTCTCGACCTCGCGGTGAGCCTGATCGCGACGCCTCCGGTGCTCTTCCTCGACGAGCCCACCACCGGCCTCGACCCGCGCAGCCGGGTCGAGCTGTGGGAGGTGCTGCGCGAGCTCGTCTCCGACGGCACCACGCTGCTGCTGACGACGCAGTACCTCGAGGAGGCCGACCAGCTGGCCGACACCATCGTCGTGATCGACAAGGGACGCATCATCGCCGAGGGCACTCCCCTCCAGCTCAAGGACGCCTCCGGCAAGGCCGCGCTCGTGGTCACGGTGTCGCGCGGCGAGGACCTCGACTCGGCCGAGGCGATGCTGCGCGGGATCGCGTCCGAGGTCCACGTGGACCGCTCGGCGCGCAGCCTGACCGCTCCTGCCGACGGGCTCGCCGACGTCACCCGTGCCGCCAACCTGTTCGCCGGCAGCCAGATCGAGCTCGACGACCTGGGGCTCCAGCGGCCCAGCCTCGACGACGTCTTCCTGCACCTCACCGGCCACCGCGCCGAGGACCCCACGCCCACCGACGACGCCGAGGAGCTGTCCGCATGACCAGCGACATCGAGACCCGCGTGCCCTCGACCGGCCACCTCGAGCGGCCGGAGATCCACCAGACCAGCCTGCTGCGGCAGTCGCTGGCGATCACCCGACGCAACCTCATCCACATCAAGCGGATGCCCGAGATGCTGATGGACGTCACGATCCAGCCGGTGATGTTCGTGGTGCTTTTCGCGTTCGTCTTCGGCGGCTCGATCGCCGTGCAGGGCGCGGCCGAGGGCTACCGCGAGTGGCTGATGGCCGGGATCATGGGCCAGACGATTGCCTTCTCGTCGTTCATCGTGGCGGTCGGGCTGACCGCCGACATCGACAAGGGCATCGTCGACCGGATGAGGTCGCTGCCCATCCGCACCGCGTCCATCCTGGTGGGGCGCAGCCTGTCCAGCCTCATCCACTCCTCGATCGGCATCGTCGTGATGTCGCTGACGGGCCTGGCGATCGGCTGGCGCCTGCGCAGCGGAGTCCTCGACGCCCTCGCCGGCTACGGCCTGCTGCTGCTGTGGGGCCTCGCGATGATCTGGGTGGGCATCCTGGTCGGCTCGGCGATGCGCTCGGTCGAGGCGGTGCAGGGAGTCATGTTCACCACGATCTTCCCGGTGACCTTCCTCTCCAACGCGTTCGCGCCCACCGAGCAGATGACCCACTGGCTGCGCGTGATCGCCGAGTGGAACCCGATCTCCGCGCTGGTCCAGGCCGTGCGCGAGCTCTGGGGCAACGCCGACCCCGTCCCGAGCGACGCCCAGCTGCCGCTGCACCACCCGGTGCTGGCCACCCTGGTGTGGACGGTCGCGCTCACGCTGATCCTCGCCCCGCTCTCGATCCGCACCTTCCAGCGGCGCACGGAGAAGTAGCCGGGTCAGCCGATGCCGGCCACCCGGTCGAGCTCCTGCAGCAGGTGATGGGCGGCGAGCTCGACCTTCTTGTGCCGCCACTCGGCGGCCCGGTAGACGCAGGCGATCAGCCCGGTGCGGTGCACCCGGCGGAGGTCGCCGTACACGAACGCGTAGCGGGCCTTGGTCTCGTCGTTGGCCCCCTCGGTCAGCCCGAGGTGCCAGGCGGCGTACTCGTCCCACGAGTGGCGCTCGAGGTAGGCGTTCTGGTCGGCGGCTGACGGCTGGACCTCACCCCAGTCGCTGTCCAGGACGTACTGCCGAGCCGCGATCAGCTCCCGCGCGCGCTCGACCCCGGCCGGGTTGACCTCGTAGCTGGCCATCCAGCCAGTATCACCGGCGGGCCAAGTCCCGCCCTCCCCGTGCACCCCTCCGGGCGGACATACTGAGGATCTCGGGCCGGTCGGTCCGGGACGCCGGCTCGGAGGGGGAGAAATGAAGTCCCAGCTCGTCGTCTCGCTGGTCATCGTGGGGGTGGCCCTGTTCCTGTTGTCCTTCCGACGCGCCCGCCAGGAGGACGGCACCGCCAAGAAGCCGTTCGCCAGGACCGGCTGGACCCGCATCCGCCTCACCGCGGGCGCCGACAACCGTGACTCCACGTCCAAGACCGTGGTGCTCGGATGGACGGCGATCGTGGCCTGGGTCGTGATCGCCACGGTGCTGCTCAGCAAGGGTGACAAGAGCTCCTTCCTGGCGTCGATGGAGGGGCTCAGCACCTCCTACTTCGCCGTCCTGGGCGGGCCCGTGCTGGCGGCGTTCCTCGCCAAGGCGGTCACCGACAGCAAGACGTCGGGCCCCGAGGCCAGCCTGCAGAAGACCGAGGCGGCGCAGCCGGCGCTCGGCGACCTGGTCACCACGGACAACGGCGGTCTCGCGGTCGCCGACGCGCAGTACCTGATCCTCAACCTCTGCGCGGCGGCGTACGTCGTCTACGCCTTCGCCAAGCACCCAGAGCTCGGGGTGCCCGAGTTCCCCGAGCAGCTGGCGCTGCTCACCGGAGGTTCGGCGGCCACCTATGCCGGCACCAAGAGCTGGACCGCCAACGCGCCCTCGATCACGGCCATGACCCCCACCAAGGTCGACGCCTCCGGCGAGATCCAGGTGTCGATCCGCGGCGCCAACCTCGTGGCACCGGGCAAGGTCATCCGGGTCACGTCAGAGCCCGGCGGGAGCGCCGACAAGGAGACGATGCGGTCGTCGCGGGCGACACGGGTGACCGTGGGGGGATGGCTGGTCCCCGCCGCCAAGGTGCGCGCGGGCACCGACGAGGTGGTGCTCGTCGATCTTCCTCCGGAGGTGCTCGCTCACCCCGGGGGCTACGATGTCACCGTCACCACTGCTGCCGGGCTCAAGGCGACGGCGGCGGACCAGCTGCAGGTGGTCTGAGAGGGGCACCCCTCAGCAGAGCACCCGCTTCCGCTCCGGGTCGAAGAACGGCCGCAGCGACACCTGGGCCGGGACCCGGGTGCCGGCGACGTCGATCTCGAAGGACCCGGCGGCGAGTGCGGCTGGCGTGATGCCCTCCTCGCGCGTGACCTCGGCGATCCCGACGGGCGCGCCGAGGGAGTGGCCGAAGCCACCGGAGCGCACGACCCCGACGGGAGCCCCGTCCCAGTAGACGGGCTCGTCGCCGTAGAGGTCGACGTCCGGGGAGTCGAGCAGCACGTTGGCCAGGCGGCGACGGAGCGGACCGGACTCCTTCTGCTTCAACAGGGCCTCCCGGCCGACGAAGCCGCCGGGCTTGTCCCAGGCGACCGCGAAGCCGAGCCCGGCCTCCAGCGGCGTGTCGGTGGAGTCGATGTCGTGACCCATGTCGCGGAAGGCCTTCTCGAGGCGCATCGTCTCGAGCGCGCCGAGCCCCGTCGGCCGGAAGCCGAAGGCCTCCCCGGCCTCGCGGAGCTGGTCGTAGAGCGTGGCGCCGAACTCGGTCGGGACGAGGAGGTCCCAGCCCAGCTCGCCGACGTAGGTGACGCGCAGCGCCCACAGCGGCGTGTAGCCCAGCTCGGTGCGCCGCGCGGTGAGGTAGGGGAAGGCCTCGTCGGACCAGTCGTCGGGGCTCAGCGACTGGAGCAGCTCGCGGGACCTCGGGCCCTGCACCGACAGCAGCGCGTGGCCGCTCGTGACGTCGGTGACCACGACCAGCTCGTCGGGCCTCGTCTGCCGCCGGATCCAGGCGGGCACCCGCCGGTGGATGTTGTCGCCGCTGATCACGACGTACTGGTCCTCGGCGAGGCGGGTGACGGTGACGTCGGCGATGATGCCGCCGCGATCGTCGAGCCACTGCGTGTAGACGACCCTCCCCACCACCGTGTCGACGTCGTTGGCGCAGACGCGGCCGAGCACGGCCGTCGCGTGCGGGCCCTGCACCAGGTGGTGCGACATCAGCGACATGTCGAACATCGCGACGCTCTCACGCGCCTGGAGGTGCTCCTCACGGGTGCGGTCGAAGGCCTCGCCACGCTCGAAGCCCCACGTCACGGTCGGCGTGACGCCGGGGCTGGCGAAGTACTCCGGGTACTCCCAGCCGCTGGTGGCGACGAGGTGGGCGCCATCCGCCACGTGCCGCGGGTGGTACGGCGAGCGGCGTACGTCGCGCCCCCGCACCGGCTGCGCGTGCGGCCAGGACATGTCGTTGAGCAGAAACCCGAGCCGCTCGACGGTGCGCTCCCGACGGAAGAGCCGCGTGGCCTGGAACTCGTGGGTGCGGTCGACGCCGACGTCGGTGAGGTCGAGTGGCGGGTGCTCCTCCAGCATCCACTGCGCCATCACGTGCCCGAGCCCTCCGCCGGAGAGGATGCCGACGGAGTTGAGGCCGCAGGCGAGATAGAGGTTGTCCACCTCGGGGGACTCGCCGAGCATCGGCGACAGGTCGTCGGTGAAGCTCTCCGGCCCGCAGAACAGCGTCCTGATGCCGACGTCCTCGAGCGCGGGGAAGCGCCGCATCGCGACCTCGAGGAAGGGGGCGAGCCGGTCCCAGTCGGGCGGCAGGACGGCGAAGGCGCTGTCGGCAGGCGTGCCGTCGAGCGCCCAGGCCTTGCCGACCGGCTCGAACATGCCGACGAGGAGCCCTCCCCCTTCCTCCCGGTAGTAGCCGTAGGCCTCGGTGTCCTCGATCACCGGCACCGACTCGGGCGTCACGCCGTCGATCGGCTCGGTGAGCAGGTAGTAGTGCTCCGCCGCCTGGAGGGGCACGGTCACACCGGCGCGCGCCGCCAGCTCGCGTCCCCACAGGCCGGCGGCGAGCACGACCTTCTCGCACTCGATGTCACCCCGCGGCGTGCGGACACCGGTGACCCGGCCACGGTCGATCGCGAAGCCCGTGACCTCGGTGTGCTCGAAGATCCGGGCGCCTCGCTGGCGGGCACCCTTGGCCAGCGACATCGTCACGTCGACCGGGTTGGCCCGGCCCTCGTCGGGGGTCCAGAACCCGAGCCGCACGTCGTCGGTGCGCATCAGGGGCACCATCTCGGCGACCTCGCGCGCCGAGAGGATGTCCTTGGTCATCCCCTTGGCGCGCATGTAGGCCGTCTCGCGGCGCAGGCTCTCCTCGGCGCGGGCCGTGGTCGCGAGCTGGAGGTAGCCGCATCGACGGAAGCCCGTCGACAGCCCGGTCTCCGCCTCGAGCCGTGCGTAGAGGTCGGTCGAGTAGCGAGACATCCAGAGGGCGTCCTCGGTGGCGCCGCCAGACACGACCTCCCCCGCCGCGTGCCACGTCGTACCGGAGGTGAGCTGCTGGCGCTCCAGCAGCACCACGTCGGTCGCCCCGAGCAGCGCCAGGTGGTAGGCGATCGAGGTGCCGATGACTCCCCCGCCCACGACGACGTACTGCGCCCGGCTCGGGAGCTCTCCCCCGACGGCCTCGGACGCGGCGCGGGCGGCGGCGGGGTTGATGGCGGCGAAGTCCAGCGACATGACGGCAGCCTGTCACGCTTTGAACGGCTGTTCAATCGTCGTGCCCATAGTCCGTCCGGGTGATGACGGGCAGCCTCGGGGACCGGTTCCCTTGACCCATGAAGACAGCCACGACCGTCAGCACCTCACTGGTGCTCCTCGCGAGCGCGGCGCTCGTCGCACTCCCCGGCGCAGCCGGAGCGCAGACACCCGCGGCGCGGAGCACCGTCACCATCAAGGCCCAGGGCACCGATCTGTCGGGCAAGCTCTCGAGCCCCCGCCAGAGCTGCGTCACCGACCGCAAGGTGATCGTGATCAAGATCAAGGGCACGCGAGGCGGTGGCGACGACAAGAAGTTCGCCTCCGACAACGCCTCCGCCGACGGCTCCTGGAGCACCGGCAACACCGGCACGCCCGGCCGCTTCTATGCCAAGGTCAAGCCCACCGCGAACTGCCAGGGGGACACCAGCCCGACCGTGCGGGCCCAGCGCCAGACCTGAGCGCCGTCCCCCCGGGGCTGCCGACGTCGCGCCCGACGGCAGCGGCGCGCCTGCCCGCCCGAGCGGGCGACCCTCCCTAGCGTGGAGAGCGTGTCCCGATGGGGTCGGGGGGAGGGACACGCCCGCGCTCGGATCGCGACCGGCGCGGGCGTGGCGGTCCTGCTCGTCCTGGGCTCACCGCTCCCGCCCGCCGCGGCCCGGGTCACACGCCCCACGCCGCGAGAGCCTCCCGTCGTCAGCACCGAGACCCAGCTGCGCGAGGCGTGGGCCGACCCCACCCGCCGCCGCATCGACCTGGGGGCCGACATCGTGCTCCGGGACTGCGCCGTCGGCGACCCGATCCGGGAGTCCCCCTACCCGCTCGTGCTGGACGGCCACGGCTTCACGCTCAGGCAGGCCTGCTTCGAGAAGCGCCTGTTGCGGCAGGACGGCACCGGCTTCCTCGACGTACGACGGGTGACCCTCACCCGTGGCGGCTCGGACGGCCCGGGGGCCGCGCTCACGTCTCGGGGCGAGATCGTGCTCCGCGAGGTGACGGTGCGGCAGAACCTCGCCGAGGAGCCGGGCGGCGGGGTCTTCTCCATGCGACGGATCACGGTCTTCGACTCTCGGCTCAACGGCAACCTCGCCAACGACGACGGTGGCGCACTCTATGCGCGGCGAGGCGGCGTCCAGGTCTACGACTCGATCGTCAGCAACAACCTCGTCGACGGCTCCGGCGGAGCCATCGCGTCGACCGGCGACATCCTGGTCGTGCGCTCGGAGGTCGACGGCAACACAACCGACGGCGACGGCGGCGCCCTCTACACCGACGAGGACGGCGACGTCACCGTGATCGGCTCCCACATCGACGGCAGCGACGCCGACGGGCCCGGCGGCGCCATCTTCACGCTGGACGGCGACGTGGCCGTCCTCGACTCCACCCTCAACGGCAATCGCGCCGACGATCGCGGAGGCGCCATCTCGGGCGAGGGAGACGTGCTCGTCGTCAACTCCACCGTCGCCCGCAACCTCGCCGTCGCCCACGCGGGGGGCGGCATCTGGGCGCGCGGCGACCTGACCCTCGTCAACAGCACCGTGGCCAACAACTACGCCGAGGGCGAGGGCGGCGGCCTGCTCTCGGCGGGCCGGACGACCGTGATCGGCAGCACCGTGACCGCGAACATCGCCCCGATCGGGGGCGACCTGGGGTCGGCGGGGCGCTTCACGAGCTTCGCGACCATCATCGGTCCCCCGGTCATCGTCGGAGTCACCGGCGACACGATCCCCACGCGCTTCAGCTGCCGCGTCTATGCGACCGCCTCACAGGGCTTCAACTTCTCCGCCGACGACCGCTGTCGCCTCGCGTCGGCCACCGACCTCCTCGGGGCCGATCCGCGCCTGGCGCCCCTCGAGGACGATCCGCGCGGCTTCGTCCTGCAACCGCTGCCCGACAGCCCGGTGCGTCGCGTGATCCCCTCGGGCCACTGCCTGGGGCACCTTCCCGAGCCGCTCCGAGGCGGCCAGCTGCTCGCCGACCACGTGGACTGGGACGACGTCTTGCGGCGCGACGCCCTCGGCCGACTGCGCGACGGCGGCGACGGCTGCGACATCGGAGCGGTCGAGTCGCCGGCCGACGGGACCCCCGCTGTACGCGTCACCTCCTCTCCGGGCCGGCGGAGCGGGGCGCCGGGGGCCGGGTCGTCGCGCGCGCCGGCGTACGCCGAGCAGAGCCGGGCCGACCGGATCTCGACCCTCGACCGGACGCCTGTCCGCCACCCCGCCACGAAGCCGGACCGACATCCACGGGCGGCGGACCGAGGACCCCTGCCGCGGATCCGGGACCGGCTCGACCGGATGCGGCAGCGTCTCGGCCGGCTCCACCACGCCGTGCGCCGCTTCGGCCAGCTGCGCGGCTGCCTCACCGAGATCCCCGTCCGGCGCGCGGGCGACCCGCGGGCCCGGTGGGGCTTCACCTACGACGAGCGCGACGGCACCGGGGCCGGCCCGCGGACCGCCCTCACGCCCGGCGGTGGCGGCACCCCCGACTTCCGGCTGCTCGACCTCTCGAGGCGGCGTGTGTGCCTCTCACGGGCTCCCGACCCCCAGGGCACCGGCGCGGACGCCAGGCCGGCGGGCGCCGCGACGCGGCTCACGGCACAGCCCGCCGCGCGCCCGCTGACCGTGCGGCGACTGCTGGTGCGGCTGGCCAGGATCACGGCTCTCGCCGACCGGATCGAGGCCAGCGCCGACCGGTTCGACCAGTGGGAGTCCTGCCTCCGCTGGCAGCCGATCACCTCCTCCGGCGAGCCCGAGCAGGGGCTCGGCTACGTCGTGACCGACCCGGGCGCGTCGTCCACCTGGGGGTCGGCGCTCGACCTGGATCACAGCGAGTGGGACGACCCCGACTACGAGTTCCTCTCCTTCGGGGGCCGGGACCGTCCGTTCGGGCCGGGTGAGTGCGGGGGCGAGCCCGGAGAGTCCGTGGACCGCGCGCCGCTGCGTGACCCGCGCCGCCTGCCCGGGGACGTCGACCTCGACGGCGACCTCCAGGACCTGCGGCACGGCGTGGCCGATCTGCAGGAGGATCTCGAGGACCTGGTCGAGCCGGTCGAGGAGGTCACGCAGTTCGACGAGTGCATGTTCACGGTCGGCGCCCGGTGGCTCCCCGGCTACGACTACCTCACGTCCTCGGGCGAGCGCACCACGCGCACGGCGCTCTCCTACCACCTGCGCGGCACCCGCGCCCCGGAGCTCAACCTCCTCGCCTTCCCCGGCGAGGAGCCGCCGCAGATCGAGTGCAACGAGGACGCCGGCGGCGAGAACACCGACGAGTGACCCCGGGCGTACTACGACCGGCGAGGCCGCGGACGCTCAGCGCTGCACCGGGCGATAGCGGTCGAACCCGAGCCCGCTGGACTTCTCACCGCGTCCGGTCTGCTTCCGGACGCCCAGCCACACGAACACCTCACCGCCGTACCAGCGCGTGCGCTGGAAGCTCTGCGTGACCTGCACCCCGGAGCGGGGCACCTCCTCCTCGTGCACGTCGTAGCCCTCCGCGGGCTCCTCCTCGAGGCCCTGCCGGAGGAGGGTGGTGCGCGGTCGGATCCGCGCGGGGTCGGGGTCGCCGTCGATGAGGCGCGGGATGGCGGCGCGGCGCAGCTGGATCTCACGGGTGCTGCCCTCGATGTGCACGGGCACGAACGGGATCCAGTTCTCCGCGACCCGCGACATCACCTCGTAGCGGATCGTGGCGTCGTTGACGAGCGGCCCGACGTCGGGCACGGGGTTCGGGTTGGCCTCCCGCACGAGCCGCTCGTGGAACGCGCGCGTCTCGAACGCCGCCCGGCGGCCCGACCGGCCGCTGCCGTCGGGCGCCGGCACCGTGGTCTCGATCCCCCAGACCATGTTGGCGAGCTCGTCGCGCACCATCTCCACCGCCTCCAGGGGCCCGCCCTCCTGGATCTTGGGCACGCTGGGCAGCATCAGCAGGCTCACGTCGGCGGGGATGTCGGCGTCCCCTCGGGTGGCGAGGGTGTACATGGTCCAGCGCTGCCAGTCCTCGTCGGAGCCGCGACCGGCCGCCTCGACCCAGGTGCGCTCGCCGAAGACGTTGGTCACCGACAGCCCGCGCACCCGTGCGACGGTGCCGGCCGGCACCGTGAACGGCAGCAGGAACCAGTCGTTGGCGTAGACGAGCCCGAACTCCATGACCAGCAGCTTGTTGATCTCGGTGGTGTCCGGGTCGATGTCGCCGAAGCTGGTGGTGCCGTCCTCGAAGGTCCACCAGCGGGTGTGGGGCATGCCCGCGAAGGAGATCGGGGTCGGCAGGAAGGTGGCCGTGTGCCCCTCGACGACGTCCTCCGGCAAGGGCGCGCCCACCACGTCGCCCAGCCCGTCGCCGACCGGGTCGATGTCGAGGTTGTACCAGTCGAGGTGGCCGTGGAAGTACTCGTCGGCGGTCAGGTGGAGCTCCGCCCCGTCGCGGGGGGCGGAGGTCTCGAAGGCGTACTCCAGCTGCTCGGGGATCCACGCGTCCGCGTCGGCGGGCTGGTAGAAGGCTCGGCGGTACCACTCGACGTACGCCGTCTCGGCGGCCTCGACGTCGGCCGCGCTGCCGGGCACGGAGAGTGCCACGAGGTCGTGCGCGTGGTGGGTCGGGTCCTCCTCCAGATAGGTGAGCAGGGCGTAGCCGTCCATGGCCCGGCCCGCCAGCGCGGCGGCGGACTGCCAGACCTCGCGGTGCGCGCACACCGCGGCCTGCGCGCGGTCCTGGGGGTCGGGCTCGTCGAACCCGAGGGCGTCCACGAACTTCTGGCGCAGGCCCGGCTCGATGCCCCCGACCAGCTTGAGCCAGCGACGCCCCAGCTCGGCCCGCAGGTCCAGCGCCATCGGCTGGTCGCCCGCGCCCGGCCCCAGGCTCTGGGAGAAGACCAGGGGACGTCGCTCGACCTTCGCCTCCAGGGGGACGTCGTCGTCGAAGGGCTCCGACGGCCCGCCGCCAGGCCGGTACTTCGTCAGTCGGGTGGTGTCGAGGTGGACCTGGGAGAGCACCGGCGACCCCGCGTCGTCGCCGGTGAGCTCCCCCATCTGCCACTGCTTGGTCAGCATCCAGAGGGCATCGCGCACCTCGGCCTTGAGCGCCCGGTCGAAGTCGTGGCGCCGCGGCCGCCCCTCGAGGCGGTTCCACAGCGTGATCGTCGGGATCAGCCGCTCGCCCGCGAAGACCGGCCCGATGTCCTGGATCGCGACGAACTCGTTCATCAGTCGTCCCCCTCGTCGAGCACGGCCGCGACGGCGTTGACCATGGAGAAGTTGAGCGCGGGGAAGATCGGGAACAGGCTGACCGCCGAGATCACCGCCGGCAGGAAGCGGGCGTACGCCGTGGTGTCGAGGTGGTCGGGCTCGATGGCGCGCTTGCGGGCCAGGTCCACGGTCTCGCGGATGCTGTCGACCAGGTCCTCCCAGCGCCATCCCTCGCCGTGGTCGGCCGGCAGCGCCAGCAGCAGCGTCTGCGGCGGCTCGGAGTTGGGTCGGTCGTAGTGGAAGGTCAGGCCGGTGTCCTCGGTGCGACGCGGGATCACCTCGGTCCACTCGTCGACCAGCAGACCCGCCTGCCGGTCGGCCTCGTCGAACGGGACGGCGAAGTGCGCGGTGTAGAGCAGCTTGTCCTCGTCGACGACCAGCGGGTCGCCGCTGGGCAGCGTGTCGGGGAACTCCAGTGCCAGCCACGGCAGGCCCGGCCGATGCGGGAACTGCATCGGCTGCAGCTCGAGCTCGGTCGTCCCGAACGCCTCGGTCAGCCGGGTCACGGTCTCCCACGAGCGCAGCTTCTCCCGCACCCGCGCGACGCCCGTGAACCAGTCGTCCACCGGCAGGGCGCGCCCCAGCGTGTCCTCCTGGTGGTCGAGGATGCTGCGGTCCGGGACCGGGCCCGGACCCCATGCGGCCCGCCACTCGGGGCCCTGGGCGGCCGGCATCCCGAACTCCGGCACCACCGGGAAGTCCTCCCCGAAGAGCAGCCGCAGCGCCTCGGTGAGCTGGTCCACCCGACGCCTGGGATCGGCCTCGGTGGCGTGGGCGTCGAGCAGCCCCTGCACGGCGTCGAGCCGGGTGGTCATCTCGGCGGCGAGCCCGGTCGCCCGTCCGGCCAGGTCCTCCGCCAGCGTCACCGCCGCCGTCACGTGGGCCGAGAGGTCGAGCAGCTCGGGGTCGTGCACCGCGATCGACGCGCGCTCCCCCTCGAGGGCGTCGTGCAGGGTGCCGACGGTCACCTCGCTGGTCGCGAGACCCTCCAGCACCCCGCGCTGGGTGGTGAAGGCGGTCCGGGTCGGGCCGGTCAGATCGTCGCGGAAGTCGTCGGGCTGGGCAGGGAGCGCAGTCGTGTTGGTCGTCACGAGGAACCGCTCGGCGGTGAGCAGCGCCTGGAACTTCGCGTCGTCCTCGGCGGCCGGGTCGGCGTTGTAGTCGAGGATCGCCTGGTCGAAGTCGGCGAGCCGCTGGTCCCAGCGGGCGAGCAGGTCGGCGAGGGTCTGCTGCAGACCTGCGTAGATCCGGTGCCGCTCCGCGAAGACCCCGGCGGTGCCGGTGCGCAGCTCCGCGAAGCTGGCGGCGCCGCGTGCCAGCGTGACGAAGTCACTCACGGTCCCGTCGATGTCGGTGACGATCTGGGCGACCGGTCTCGGCTCGGTGTCGAGCAGCGCCTGGAGGGCGCTGCCGAACGCGTCCAGGTCGTCGCGCCGGTCGGCCAGGTCGTCGCGGTTGAGCTCGACGCGGGCGACATCCAGCGTCACGTCGAGGTCGTGGGCCTCCTCCGACTCGTTGGCGAGGGACAGGTCGGTGGCGCGCAGCGGCCGCGACCGGAGTACGACGTCCCGCAGGGGCCGGATGAGCGCGGCGAGCTCGAAGAAGGGGACGTGCCCGGCGATGCTGCCGATCCGCCCGCGGTAGCCGAGGGTGAGTGTCGCGTCGGGACGCGGCGTGTGGACCGCCATCACGTGCGCCTCGACCATGTCGTCGAGGCCGCCGGTCGACCGCGCCTCGTCGGGGTCGAGCAGGTGCACCAGGTCGAGCGGCGACAGGCCCAGGTCGGCCTGGGTGACCACGTGGACGTCGTCGGGACCTCCCGTCGGGTCGGACACGGTCACCCGGCAGGCCACCTGCGCCGGCGCGGGCAGCACCTCGGCCAGCCACGCGTCGAGCGCCGGCTCCGCCCTGGCGCGCGGAGAGATCCGCGCGGGGTCGGTCGGCACCAGGCCGACCGGGAGGTGCACGGCGGCCCGGTGGGTCAGCGTGACGCCGGAGCGCGGCGTCTGCACGACGTCGGGAGTGGCCGGGAACTTGCCCTTGGAGTAGGTGTCGAGGATCGCCCCGGCGCGCTCGTAGTTGCCCATCGCGACCTGGTGCACGCTCTCGGCCATCGCGAGGTCCGCGACGGCGTCCTCGATGTCGAGCAGGCGGACCGCCTCCTGGCTGATCGCAGCCACCTGGTCGGGGTCCGCCGCGGGCAGGCCGGTGAGGCCGAACGGGTAGGTCTGGACGTGGGTCTTGAGGTGGGCGACGAAGGCCTGGCCGTCGATCACGTTGCGAGCCTCGACCTGGGCGATGCCCACCGGGTCGCCCGCCTCGTCGGTCGCGGCGGTGCGCGTCGGGGTCAGCCGGTTGCCGGCGAGGGGGAACTTCAGGCGGAGGTCGTAGATGAACTCGTCGACCTCGACGTCGTGACGGTCGTGCAGGCCGCGCTCGAACTGGAAGCCGAGCAGCGCCCCCAGGCTCTGGTCGGCCTTGAGCCCCTCGATCATCGACAGCGCCATCCGCACCCGCTCGGAGGAGAGGTTGACCGCCAGGCTGGTCGGGTTGGCGGGGGTGGCGTTGGAGAGGTAGCCGTTGCGCAGGATCGCCGCGGTTACCGCGTGGTTGAGCGACGGGGCGTGGAGATAGCCCTGGTTGGTGGCGTCCCGGGTGAGCGGCGGTGCGGCGGGGTCGGCGTTGAAGATCGCGTCCAGGTCGTCGGGTAGCTCGACCGGGGTCAGGTCGCGGGCCTGCGGTCGCACCTGCTCCAGGTAGGCCCACGCCCCGAGATGGATGCCGGTGCGCGCGGGCGGCGCCTCGCCCTCGGCAGCATGCTCGTAGCGCAGCTCCTCGAGGTGACGGCTCATCAGCCCGCCCCACCACGCGTCGAGCCGATAGGTGCACAGGTCGATGTGCTCGGTCAGGCACCGCTCGAGCACCCCCGTCGGCAGGTCGCGCAGATGCTCCAGGGCCTCCAGCTGCCGCCGGAGGTACGCCGTCGCGGTCATCGTGGTCAGCTGGGTCGGGATGTAGTCGCCCACGCTCAGCGCGGGGTTGCCGGTGATCGCCACCTCGTGCTGGTAGAGCGGCTCCCACCGGCTGCCCGAGACGCTGGTGGCGGTGGCCGCGCTCGTCACGGACGCCTCCGCCACCTGGACGAAGGCCTGCTCGCGGCGCGAGGCGACCAGGTCGGTCTGGGTGAGCAGGCCGGCGTCCACGAAGAGGCGGACGCTGGTCTCGACGTAGCTCAGGTCGAGCGCGTGGCGCAGCATGTGGAAGAGGAGCGCCCGGGGCACGCCGTCGGCGAAGCCCTCCTGGCGGCGCAGCGCGTCGTGGGAGGTGGCAGCGGCCTGGGCCAGCCAGGCGAGGTAGTTGTCACCGGTGGAGGTGTAGGCGCGCACCGGAGCCGTCTCGGAGAGGTCGACGTCGTCGACGAGCGCGTCGGCGAGGGCGTTGGGGGTCGTGGTGAAGAACTTCTCGAGGATGTCGGGCAGCTCGCTCTCGCCGTCGTGGACGTAGCCGAACTTCGCGAGCAGGTCGAGGCCGCTCTGGGTGTAGGCCAGCACGATGAGCGCGGCGAGGAACGCCGAGCCGCCCCCGGACAGCCGCAGCCGGTTGTACAGCGCGGTGGCCGACTCGGCGTAGCGCTGCTGGAACTCGACGGAGCCCGAGTGCAGGCCGACCACGTCGAGCAGCACCTGCTGCGGGTCGACCCCCGGCTTGCCGACGTACGACACGCGCTGCAGGAGCGGCGACACGTCGGCCTCCATCGTGCGCAGGTGGCCGTAGAGCCGCTGGAGGAAAGGGCCGTCCGTCTCGAGTCGGGTGGGGGGCTTGCGGGCGAACCACGACAGCCGGGAGCGCGCGGTGGCGGGCAGGATGCCGTAGGGCTGGCGACCGACCCGGATCGCGGGCAGGGCGCCCCGCCCCGAGACGTGCCGCACGAAGAACTCGCGGGCGCGCTCGATGGTGTCGTCCCCCACGATCGGGTGCAGCATGCTCTCCAGGAAGTAGCCGAGCGTCCCCGGCCACAGGGCCACGTTCATCGCCTTGGCGTCGGCCAGGTCGGAGCGGCCGTAGAACGGCACCGTCTCGAGCGCAGCGGGGTCGAGGCCGAGCATCTCGGCCAGCCAGCGGCCGTCGCGCTTGTCGAACCAGCCGCCGGGATCCGGCGGCGGGGTGCCGAAGTAGTGGTCGAAGCTGACGTCGGAGTCCTCGATCCAGCGGTACGCCGACCGGTCGCCGTCGGCGTTGTTGGTCGGGCGGCCCTGGGGCAGCACCGAGAAGCCCGCCTTGGCGTGGTGGTGGTGGTCGATCAGGTCCTCGAGCTCGAGCCGGCTCGCCTCCGGGTCGGAGCGCAGCCGGACCCCGAGGACGATCAGCTCGTCGAAGCCGCGCTCCGCGTCGACGGACTGGAGCGGCAGCCGGAAGCCCATGCCCTGCTCGACGGCACGGGTGAAGTCGGTGACCCACTCGAGGTCGGGCCCGACGAAGAGTCCGTCCCCGTCGGGACGCAGCTGGTCCTCCTCCGTGGCCGAGGGGTCGGGGGCCACTGCCAGCGTGGGCGGGATCGGCTCGCCGACGGCCTGGAGCACCTGCTCACCCGATCGCAGGCCCAGCACCACCAGCCGGTCGGGCAACAGCCGCGCGCGCGGCGTGGTGGCCCAGCCGTGGACCCGGATCTGGGCCACCTCGTCGGTGGGGAACTCCAGGATCGCCACGGTCACGTCGGTCTCGTCCCGGGTGGCGGTCCCCGGTGGGGCGACCGCGAGGTTGCGGGGCCGGTAGCCCTGGCGCAGCTCCTCGGCCCGTGCGGCTCCGACGGCCGCCTCGAGGTCCTGGTCGGCGTCGGCCAGGTCGCCCAGGTCGTCCCCGGCCCGCCAGACGGCTGTCCAGTAGGTCCTCACGGTTGTCAGCTCGGGGTCGACCAGCGGGGTCTGGGTCGTGATCGACAGGATGACCCAGGGGTCGGCGGCGGGGGGCTCGGGCTGGTCGGCTGCGTTGAGCGGCGCGTAGGCCTGGGTCACGAAGAAGGACCTGCCGGCTCCCTGCCCGGCGACCAGCACCTTCCACGCGCCGCGGAGCGCCGCCTCGTCGCCGCCGGCGCTCCAGACCGCGGCCCAGTAGGTGCGGGCGTCCTTGGCCTCGGTGTCGCTGAGCGTGGGCTCGAAGCTGTCGACCGAGATGTCGTCGGGATAGGCGCGGACCCAGAGCTCGTCGGTCGGGAGCGGCAGCGGCGCGCGTACGACGTCCGGGCCACCCGGGACCGGCTCCGGCGCCGGGCCGGGCGGGACCGGGCCGGGCTCGCCGGCGCGCTTGAAGCGGTACTCGATCCGCAGCGGGAGGAGGCAGATCGGGATCCGGTCGGTGAGGCGGCCGAGGTTCTGGCGGGGGTCGGTGAAGTCCGCGAACTCTCTGATCAGGTCCCGCTCGCGCAGGCGCAGCCGGTCGGCCTCAGCCCGGAGGCCCGCGACGGCCTGCTCCTGCTCCGCGATCGTGTGGTCGAGCTGGTCGGTCGACCCGGCCCGGGCCGCGAGGTCCCGGTCGCGGCGCAGCCGATGCAGGCCCTCCTGGGCGTCGACGACCGCCCGCTCGCGCGCGTCGACGGCCGCCCGGGCCTCGCCGAGCGACTTCTGCAGGTCGTCGAAGGCGCTCATTCGGGCAACATCTCCGCTCCGTGGACGGCGACCAGGACCGGCACCTGGTAGAGCACGTAGGCCAGCTCCGCGGCATTCATCCCGGGGCTCCAGGTGATCTGCACGTCCTCCGCGTGCTGGGTGACCTCGTAGTCGCTCGCCGTGTCGGGGTCGGGCGGCGAGAGCGTGAGCGTCGGCGTGCCGGTGCCGACGTCGAGGAAGTGGTCGGTGGCGGCGTCGAAGACGTCGGGCCAGGCGAGGTCGCTCCAGGTCTCCAGGGCCACGTCGGACTCCAGGTCGAGCCCGAAGCGCGGCTCGCCCGGGCGCTCCTTGATGACGAAGAACCACCCCGGGTCCTGCTCCTCCGGGTCTCCCGGCTCACCGGTGCCGCCTTGGACCTCCTCTGCGGTGAGGTCGAAGCCGAGGAAGGTGATGTCGGGCTCGGCCTTGGCCTCGTAGAGCGGGGTGCGGAGTCGGTCCTCCTCGGGCCCGTCGGTCTCGAACTCGCGCGGCTTGGTGTTGTCGATCTCGCCGTCGGTGAGCTGCCACCGGGCCTTCTGGGCATAGATGACGGCGGTGGGGTACTTCTTGAGCAGCTCGCCCCGGATCACCAGGACGACCTCCTCCTCACTCTCGCCGGGCTCCTCGCGATGGTCGTGGTCGCCGAGCTTGGAGAAGCGCGACCACGTGTGGATGGGCGGGATGTCCCGCAGCTTCTCGCGCAGCTCCTCCTTGGAGAGCCCGGTGCGGTCGATGGCGGCGCTGGGGTCCCAGAACTGACGGAAGTAGCTGCCGCGCTGGTCGGTCGGGTACTCCCGCCACAGCAGCTCGGAGGCCATCGCCACGTTGACGCCCAGCATGTAGGCCTCGATGAACCGCTGGTTGGTCTCGAGGAGGGTGATGGTGTTGGGCGGGATCTTGTCGATGTTGGGCAAGAAGTTGTCGCCGGGCAGGTCGAGGAGCGGCTGGTACATCGGGATGTCGAACTCCGGATAGGCCATCGCCTCGACGAAGACCTCGAGGTTGATCGCCACGATCCGCCCGGGGATGGTGATGCCGGCCATCGTGAAGGCCGGGATCGTGATCTTTGGGTCGAGGCCGGTGATGATCCCGGTGCCGACGGTGTCGAGGGTGACGCTGTCGGTGTCGAACGGCGTACGGACGGGAGGCTTGCCGAGCTCTCCACTGACCGTCACCAGCCGATGGGTGTCCTTGAGCGCACCCTTGAAGCGCGTGGCCTCCGGGCTGTCCGGCCCACCGCCGGGTGTCGGGTCCGCCGCGCCGCTGTCGGGCTCGGCGAGGCTGAAGCCCGGGAAGGTCGGCAACGAGTCGATGACCTCCGGGGCGTTGCCCGAGGGGACGACGGCGTCGGACAGCGGCGGCTTCTGCGCCTGCGCGCGCAGCCAGAGCAGGCCCGCCAAGCCGCCGATCGCCACGACGGCCGCGAGGACGAGGCCGGCCGGCAGCGGCACGAGCAGCAGGAGGAGCAGCGCGACCAGCAGGACCGCGCCGAGCAGGACCCAGAAGAGCCACGGGAGCCGGCGCAGCAGGTCGACGAGCGGTCCGAGCGGCCCCTTGGTCGGCTGCTCGTCGAGCTGCTCGCCGATCTCCTCGACGGTCGGCAGGTCCTCGGGCGTCACCCGCGGTGGGGCGGCGCTGACCTCGCCCTTGTTGACCCGGTCGATCAGGTCTCCCGGTCCGAGGGGCGACCCGAATCCCAGCCGCGCGGCGACGTGGTCGCGCGGCCGCAGCACGCGGCGCAGCGGCGGGGAGAGCAGCGCGGTCGGCACGGTGCTGCCCGCGAACCGGTGCTTGACGACGAGGCCTTCGCTGACGACCCGGCGGTGGACGGGGGCGGTGAGCATGAGGGATCGCTCGGCGCTCAGGTCGCGCAGCGGGAGCAGGTGGGAGGTGTACCAGACGAGCGACGACGACTGGGCGATCTGGGCGAGGCGGATCCGCCGGTTGGCGGCGAGCACGTCGCCGACCTGGCCCCAGGCGGCGTCCATGTAGGCCTCCTGGTTCTTCTCGATCACCTGCGTGCCGAAGCCCGCGGCCACGCGGAACCGGGGGTCGAGGTTGACCTCGTGGAGCCAGTTGTCGGTCGGTGAGAGCGGGTCGCCCTCGGCGTCCTCGAGGATGCGCTGCGACAGCGCGTGCCAGCGGCCGTAGAGGGGAGGGGTGATCAGCGGGTCGGGGTCGCCGGACCGCTGGTAGTCGTCGGCCAGGTTGACGAAGTCGGCGAGGTCGGACTGGAACGGGTGCGGGAACGGCGTGTCCCAGTTCTCGAAGGCCTCCGCCTCGTCCTCCTGCTCGTCGGTCAGTGCCTCGTCGGGCACCTGCAGCGCTCCCCCGAGCCGCAGGACGCCGCCCAGCTCGGGGATCTCGATGCCGGTCAGGTCGGAGCCCGGGCGCTGCACGTCCATGTCGCGCCGGCCGAGCCGCACGTCGGGCGGGCGGGGCTTGAGCAGCCGGACGAGGTACTCGAAGTCGCCGACCGAGCCGGTCTTGAACCACCAGCGCGTGTAGTAGGGGTAGACCGCGCCGAGCGGCCGTGCGGCATAGGCCTCCCAGGCCGACTGGGTCGCGAAGCGCCCGGCGAGCGGCTCCTGCGGGTCCAGGCCCAGCCCGGCGAGCCGGCCGCTCTCGAAGGCCGGCACCAGGAACGCGTGGTAGCCGGTCTCCGGGGCGAGCGCGCGCGGACAGAGCACACGCGAGTAGGCGCGGTCGGCGTCGGCGCAGACCTCGGCCTCGAGCCGGTCACCGGCGGCCACCCCGTCGGCCGAGCGGACGATGCCGTCGGCGCGGATCAGGTCGGAGTTCGCGTGCACGTGGGCCCAGGCCCAGAGCTGGTCGGCGGGCGGGAAGACGGTCTCCGTCGGCGCGGTGACCTGGACCGCGGCCAGTGGCTGGCCGGGGGCCAGCGCCGCGTCGTCGAACTCGTCGTCGGTGAGCACGACCAGCGCCAGCCAGGGCCGCAGGCGGTGCTTGGTCTCGTCGGGAGCCGCCGGCGTGTAGCGCCAGGGGAAGTCCTCCTCGTAGAACTCGATGTAGGGGAAGTAGTTGGACTCGAAGTTGGTGATGTGGTCGCGGGGCTCGCGCTTGACGATCGCCCGCGGGTCGATGCCGACCACGTCGCCCGGCCCGTAGATGGCGACGTCACGGGTGATCGGGTCGGAGCTGAGATCGGGGCCGTCGCCCTCGACCGGCCTGCCGGTGACGGTCAGGGAGACCGGCATCACCGCGCGGGACAGGATGCTCGTGTCGAGGTCGGCGGCATCGATCTGGTTGGCCAGGCCCAGGCGCAGCCACGGCAGGAACGAGTAGGTCCCGAGGTCGTCAGCCATGGCCGCCCCCGGACGCTCGCCGGGCCGGGCGCCGGGCGGTCACGCCGCCACCTGCAGCTCGTGGGCGCGCAGGACGTGCACCTGGCTGGCGACGGACGGATCGGCCTTGACCTGCGCCGCGACGAACTCCTGCGCGGTGGCACGCGAGCTGAAGCCCTCGGCCGGCGCGCCGGCGTAGGCCGTGTTGGTGGCCGCGTCGGCGACGACGTACGCCGTGGGGCTGACGACGATCTTCTCGTCGAGCAGGTGCAGCCGGTCGCGACTGGCCATCGACACCTCCGCCCGCGCCACGGCGTTGCCGCCGAGGAAGTGGGTGAACAGGCCGGCGATCAGCGTGCCGATGACGAGGACGAACCGGCGGTAGAGGGTGTCGATGATGATCTGCTCGTAGCGCACGACCCGCTTGGTCATGAAGCTGGTGCGGGTCTGCGAGCCGTCGGCGGCCAGCTCGAGCCCGGAGTCCTCCTTCTCGAAGTCCGCCGCCGACAGGCGCTCTTCGTCGTCGAGGGCCTGGAACTGCGCGGTGGCGAACGACTCCTGGAGCGCGCCGCGCTCGGCGAGCCCGGCCGTGTTGACGACGACGTCGAAGAGGTTGGCGTCGTCGGGCTTCTGGCTGCCGACCTTGTCGATGGTGATGCCGAGCGGCACGGCGCGCTGGCTGATCGCCAGCGACCCGAGCGGGTGCAGCACCAGGTCGAGGTCGTCGTCGATCGGCCGCAGGGTGACCAGCAGCGCGCTGCTGCCCAGCCGCGCCGTCCAGTTCTCCGCCTTGGCGAACTCCGTCGCCAGGATCGGCAGCACCGGGATGGGCGGCAGCTGGGTGTCCTCCGAGTCGCCCCAGGTCTCGGAGAAGTCGACGTCGACGTCCCAGAAGAGCAGGGAGATGCTGCCGGTGCCCTCGATGTGCCACGGCGAGGTGCCCTCGAGGGTGCCGCGGAAGCGCACGGAGAAGAGGCCGAATCCGAAGAGCTTCACCGACAGCGACGCCGAGATCGTGATCGTGAAGTAGAACGGCGAGAACTGGAAGAGGGCGTCGAAGCCGAGGTGGCCCTCGATGCTCGCGATGCTGACGCCGAAGTAGAGCTCGGCCGCGGCTCCGAACTGCACGGTGTTGGAGGTCACCGCGAAGTAGGCGGTCACGACCACCTTGGCGACCGGGGTGTTGAGGATGTTGATGGTGATCCGCGGGATGTCGGGGAAGGGCAGTGCCGGCGGGTTGTAGGACGGGTGGAAGCCGCCGACGGTCACCACGAAGTTGGGGTCGTCGCCGAACGCGGCGAGCACCCCCATGCCGCCCTCGAGCGTCATGTAGATGACGCGGGAGTCGTAGAGCACCGCGAAGAACCACACGCGCTTGGTGTCGAACTCGATCGCCCCGATGAAGGCGACCTGGATGATGATCAGCGCGGCGTCCTCGTCGGGGATCGCGACGGTGAGCTTGCCGACGATCGCGATGTTGCCCGGGATCTCGATGATCACGCCCAGCGACAGGCTGATCAGGGTGGGGGTGCCCCAGCCGAACTTGGCCATCGGCCCGATCAGGAAGACGTCCTGCTCGGGCGGGAAGAACTGCCGCAGGTCGGAGATGATCCGGGTCGCGTTGGCGATGACGTCCTGCGGGAAGAGGATCGTGTCGACCGATCCCGACCGGGCACCCTGCGCGAGCGCGTCGAGGTCGACGCTGCGGTTGAGGCCGACCAGGCCGCCGACGCCGATCAGGGTGAAGCCGAAGCCGAGCTGGATGCCGGGGTTGAACTCGACGGAGATGATCGCGAGGAAGGAGAAGCCCTCCGAGCCGTCGGGGAACTTCGTGGTGATGATGCCGACGGCGGTGACCGACACCAGGTCGAGGATGCTGAGCTGGAGGATGCCGGCGTACTCGCCGCGGGCGGTGTCGATGCTGAGGAACCCGCCGCCGCGGACGACGCCCGCGTCGAGGGCCAGCCCGACCCCGGTCGGGGGCTTGAACGCCAGGCTGACGTCGACCGGGCCGGCGTTGCCGGCGCCGCCCTCGGTCAGCTCGAAGGCCACCTGGAGGCCGACCTGCTGGACGACCGCCACCAGCGGCCCCAGCAGCGCGGTGATGTCGGCGGCGAGCCCGACGGGGAACGAGCCGCCGTCGACGCCCACCGACACGGTGAAGGCGCTGACCTCGACCGCGCCGAGGTCGAGGTGGCCCGGCAGCTGGATCTCCAGGGTCGCGCTGCCCTCGAAGAAGAGCCCGCCCTGCGCGCGCAGGCCGGCGGCGAGGTCGAACGTCGACTCCAGCTCGACGCCGCCCAGGATCGTGGCCAGGAAGCCGTCGGCCTCGGCCATCGAGATCCGCACCAGCCCGTCACCGAGCTCGAGCCGGAAGCTCGGGACGACGCCGCTGCCCGCGAACCGGACGCCCGCCTCCAGGCCGATCCGCCCGAGCTCTAGCCGGCTCGCGTCGGCGTCGCCGAGGATCACGAACTTCTCCGCGGCCGTGGACCGGTCGGCGACGACCCGGAGCAGCACCTGGCCGGTGAGGTCCGGCGGGCCCGACGGCAGCGTGAACGTGACGTCGAAGGGCGGCTGGATCGTCAGGCCCATGCCGAACGGCAGGTCGGCCTCGGTCTCGACCTCGACGTCGAGGTCGGCCACCCCCAGCTCGAGGATCTGCTTGGGGAAGCTCTGCCGGAGGTCGAGCTGGAGCCCGCGCGGGTTGAGGTCGGTGCGCGGACGGACGGCGAGCAGCATGAAGTCGAGCACCGGCACGGGGCCGGTCTCGTCGAGCACCGCCGGAGCGCCGAGCGCGCCGATGATCGCGCCCAGCCGACGCAGCAGGTCCTCGCCGTCGAAGCCACCCGTGTCCCAGCCGTAGTGGGCCTGGAGGGCCCCCACCGGGTCGGAGACCCAGTCGCCGAGGGCGGAGAAGTCGAAGGTCGACACGACGTGGAAGGGCAGGTTGGGGTCGATCGAGCCCTCGTTGACGCGCTGCCGCGTCAGCGCCCCCAGCAGCTCGAGCAGCTCGTTGACGCTCCGGAACGACTCCAGGCGGCGTACGACGAGGAAGTTGAGCAGCCGCTCGGCGAACGCGTTGGCCGTCGCGGGTGGGATGCCGAGGCCCGCGACCACCGTCTGCAGGTCGTCGATGCCGTCGACCACCGTGGCGATGCGCTCGATCGCGGACAGCCCCTTGGCCACGGCGGTGCCCGCGTCGTCGTCCACGATGGCCTGCGCCAGCGCCGCGGCGTCCTCGATCAGCGCGATGCTCGCGGCCGCGACCGGCTGCGCCGCCGAGGCCACCGCACTCGCCTGGCCGGCGTTGGCCACGATGCCGAGCTCGGCGAGCGTGCTCGCGGCCCGGTCGGGGGCGAACGCGCTCTCCAGCGGCGCCAGCACATCGGCGACCAGCCCGATCGCCGAGTGCAGGGTGCTGGGCTCAGACATGCGCCGGGCGCTCCTCGAAGCGACCCACGAGCTCGTGGAGGTCGTCGAAGTCGTCGAGGATCGCCAGCACGGCCTCACGGTTCTCGGCGATCGCCTGCCGGAGGGGCTCGGAGCCGGAGGCCATCAGCGCCTCCTCCATCCGGTCGGCGAGGTCGCGGCGGGTGACGCCCTCGATGTCGGAGGGGATGCGGTGCTCGGGGTGGCGCGCGTTCTCCGCGAAGTGGGCGAAGAAGGTGGGGCCCTTGCCGCGGTGCCACGCGATGGTGGTCGGCCGGTGCCGGTTGACCAGCCCGACGATCTCGGAGCGGTGCTCGAGGAAGGCCGCGAAGAGCGCGGCGCCGGCCGTCGTACGGCGCAGGCGGTCCTGGAGCTCGAGGGTGTGGTCCTCGAGGCGGTCGCCGGCTGGGGCGCCCACCCGGGCCGGCCGGCTGCTCCGGGCATGGCCGGCGGGGCCGACGGGAGGGTTCTGGGTGCTGATCGGGGTGACCTTGAGCACGTCCATCACGGGGGCGATGTGGCAGGCGTAGGTCGCTGGGTTGGGCTCGGTCACCTCCTCGCCGCCGAACACGAGCCCGATCAGCTTGTTCTGGGCGTTGACGAGGGCGGCGCCGGAGTCCCCGTGGTCGGCGAAGGCGGGGTCGGGTGGGTTGGTCGGCCTGACGATGATGATGTTGTCGATCTGGACCGCCGGGCTTCCGAACAGCACGGACCCCAGTGGGTCCTCGATCGTGCCCTGCGTCCCGCCCGTCGTCCGGCCCGACTTGAAGACGGTCTCGTTGTCGACGGCACGGGCCACGCCCTCGAGCTTGCTGTTGCCCGAGATGCTGATCTCGCGCAGCTCGTTCTTGTAGGACACCCCGCAGTTGCAGTCGCACCAGCTGGAGATGTCGATGTTGAGCTGCGCGCTGGCGCAGTCGAGGTAGTAGGACGCCTGGCTCTCCGTCGGGTAGGTGAAGTTGTACTGCCCCTTGATCCCGAGATGCAGGGTCTTCCCGATCGGCCCGGTGTTGAGGGGGTCGACGTTGCCTCCGGTGAGGTTGGGCTGGTAGACCGTGTCGCCCACGGCGCCGCCTCCGGCCGCCAGGACGTGGTTGTTGGTCAGCACCGCTACGTTCTTCGGCCCGCTGACCCCGTCCATCGTGGCGAAGCAGCCGAGGGTGCCGCCCTCGAATCCACCCGCGGGGATCGGCTTCATGTTGGTGATCGTGATGCCCCCGATGAGCGGGCTGTGCATCGAGGTGTCCTGGGTGCCGAACTCCTGCCCGCGCGGGATGGTGATCACGTCGGTGGGGATGCCCTCGATCTCGTCGGGGATCACCTGGTCGGGTGGCAGCTCGTCGAGCGGCTTCTTCTCGTCGACGTAGACCCGCAGGGCGCGTTGCCCGGTGAGCTCCGAGTCGACCACCTTGACCCCGAAGCCGACTGCACGGACTCCCGGGATCGCGTCCAGCTGGGCTCGCGCGCGCTCGCGCAGCTCCAAGATCTGGCCGGGGGTCAGCTCTTCGCTCATGGTCCCTCCCCGAGGTTCGTGAGGCCCGCGCGCAACGAGGGCACCAAGTCCAGCCGATCGAGCACCGGCAGCACATGACACGCATAGGCCATGGCCGGGTCGGCCAGGTCGACGCCCCACAGGAGTCCGACCGCGCGGTCGTGGCGGTCCACGACCAAGGCGCCGGAGTCGCCTTCGGTGGCGAACGTCGTCCCGGGCCGCGAGCGGATGGCGATGGTGCCGGGGCAGAGCACCCCGTCGGCCCGCTCGACCAGGGCGTGGGTGGCGACCACGTCGCCGGCTGCCTTCTGGTGGACGCCGAGGAGTCGGACCGCGAGTCGCCTCTGGGGCAGCGCGTCGTGGGGATGCACCCGCCCGACCCGGAAGGTCGCCGTGCCCGACGGCTCCGCTTCGACGTCGAGCAACCTCGCCGTCGCGCAGTCGAGGTGGTAGTCGGCCTCTTCCTCGCCCGGGAAGGCGAATCGGTGGACGCCGTCGAGGCCCTGGTCGGTCACCTCGGCGACCGGCGCCAGGGTGGCCGGGTCGAGCTCGAGCAGGTCTCCGTCGTCGCTGACCTTGGGGGCGAAGACCGGGTCGCCCGGCTCCGATCCGTGCGCGTGCAGCACGTGGTGGCTGGTGAGCAGCACCGGGTCGGCCCAGCGCCGCGCGCTCCGGCGTACGGCGAAGAGGGCGACGCGCCCCAGGCCCGACGGACCGGCGCCGTCGCGCAGGCCGGCGAGCGTCGAGATCGGCGCGCCGACGAGCCACCGAGGCGATCGCTGCGTGATCGCTTCGGGCCACGAGACGGTCCCCATCATCGACATCGCGATCCCACCGGCAGGGCGAAACTATAACTTTCGAGGCTAGCCCTGGTGGGCGGAGGCGGTCTACCCCCGGAGCGCCGGGCAGCGCCCGCTCCTCGACAGCAAGCTTGCACCTCCGGGGACACTGCGACCATGACCTCGACTCCCCCGACGACCGACTGGTCGGCGTACGTGAAGAAGCTGGTGCTGCCGGCGGGGTTCGTGCCACCCCGCGAGCTGAGGTACGACGACCTCGTCGCGAGCGCGATCACCCGCGACGACGTGGCCGAGGACGTGCTCGGCATCAACGCGAGCCTCGACCTGATCCGCGAGACGCGCGGCGGGTCGTGGCCGACCGAGGCGGTGACCGAGGAGGAGATCGTCGTCGACGAGTACTGGCACGAGTGCGAGTTCCGCGACGCGAAGTCCTTCGCGTTCATCCTGCGGGCCACGGGTCGCGGCTACCTCGGCTGCGCCTACCTCTACCCGATGGGCGTGCGGCGGCCGCTCACGCCCGAGCTCGCCCAGCACGATGTCGACGTGAGCTGGTGGGTCACCCCCGAGGCCCACGACGCCGGCTACTACGCCAAGGCCCACGACGCGCTGCGGCGGTGGGTCGTCCAGGACTACCCGTTCGCGCGGCCGTACTTCTCCAACGTGCGGATGCCCTAGGAGGCGGCTCGCCCTGCTGTCCGGTGCGACCAGTCGGACCGGCAAACGAGGCTCTCCGTGCTTCGGTCGAGCGTGGCGCTACTTCCGTCAGCGCCGTTTGCCGGTCCGAGTGGTCGCCGTTCGGCACTGTCCGACGAGAGCAGCAGCCCCACAGGGGCGCCCATCGCACTGAAGGTGCCAGCCAGGCGCACGCTCACCGCTCCGGTCGTACGACGGCCGAGCCGGTGGAGCCGATCGAGACGCGCTCGGGCGACCCGGGGATCGTCAGCGGCAGCTCGAGCGGGGCCCGGAGCCGCACGGTCACCGACCGGTCGCCCGGGTCGACGCTGACCTCGAACCGCAGTCCCGGATAGTCGGCGTACGCCGAGGAGCGGGCGAGGTAGTCGACCACCCCGGCCCGGGCCGAGTCGGCGAAGAGGCGCAGCCGGTCCTCGTCGACGCCCCCCGTGTAGAGGTCCTCCCCCGACGCGCCGGCGTCGGCACCCGCGAGCGCGGCTCCGTCGGCGAGGTTGTCGAGCCCCTGCCGACGGAGATAGGCCGCCGAGGCGTCGACGACCACCGCCACCATCACCAGCAGCACGAACGCGAATCCGATGATCATCAGCGTCGTCGTGCCGCGCTGATCGCGGCGACGCGAGAGCTCAGCCACCTCCCGTCACCTCGACATAGCGCCCGATCGGCACCCGATGGGTCGCATCGAGCCGGAAGGTCGGCGCGCCGCCGCCGAGCACGTCGGGCAGCAGCGGCAGCTCCACCCGGCTGCGCACGACGACCGTCACCACCGACGTGCCCGAGTGGCACGAGCCGGGATAGGGGGCGCAGGTGATGGTCACCTCGACCGGCGCGCGGTCGATGCCCTGGTCGGCGTACGCCTGGCGGGCCGCCGCCTCGGCCCGCGCCCGGCCGGTGGCGTCGTCGGGCGCGAGCGCGAACGCCCGTCCGGCGGCGCGCGCCGCGCCCGTCGTCGCGAAGGCGCCGCGCTGCACCTCGAACGCCGACAGCACGATCCACACCAGCGGCACCAGCAGGAGCAGCCCGAGCCAGGTGAACTCCACCACCGCCGACCCGCGCTCGTCCCGCGCCCTCACGGCTCCTCCTCCACCGCGTGCCCGGCCACGCTGAGGTGGATGCCGAAACCACCCAGCCCGAGCGCCGGTACGTCGGCCTCGACGCGCACCTCGATGCCGGGCGCTCCGCCCACCGAGGCCGGGCGGGCGGTGACGCGGTCGGCGTAGCGGGGCGAGAGTGCGGTGCCGATCTGCTCGCGCGTCCGGGCCGCCGCGTCGGCCGGCCCCCGGTCGGCGGTCGCGCCGTAGCGCGCACCATCCGAGGCCGCCGACGCCAGGGTGTTGCGCACGTGGAGCACGAGGGCCACCTGGAGGATCCCGAGGAAGAGCGGCACCAGGATCAGCATGACCAGCACGAAGTCGACCACCGCCGACCCGCGCTGCCCGCCCCTGGTGCGCGGCACGGATCAGCCGATCCCGCTCAGGGCGTCCGCCAGCAGCTCCCGGAGGCGGTCGCCGGCGAAGGCGTACAGGATCGTCACCAGCCCCGCCGTCATCAGCGTGACCAGCACCCAGCCCGGCACGTCGCCGCGCTCGTCGCGCCGGCGGGACAGGGCCGTCCAGGCGACGAGCCGGGTCCAGAGCGCCACCTCGAAGCGTTGCCAGCTCATCGTTCCCTCGTTTCGTGTGGTGGTCATGGAGTCGGGAGTGCGTGGTCAAGGAGTGGTCAGGCTCAGCCCGACCACGCCGGGCCAGAAGGCGAACAGCACGGTCACGGGCAGGATCAGGAAGACGACCGGCACCATCATCAGCACCTCGCGGCGCGCGGCCGACTCGATCAGCTCACGGCGTCCGGCCTCGCGGACGTCGGCGGCCTGCGCGTGCAGCACGTCGGCCAGCGGCGTGCCTCGCTCGACCGCGACCGAGATGCCGTCGGCGAAGCGGGCCACCAGGGGGACGCCGGTGCGCGAGGCCAGCTGGTCGAAGGCCGTGCTCACCGGCTCCCCCGTGCGGATGGCGGCCAGCACGGTGCCGAGCTCGCGGGAGAGCTCGCCGCCGCTGCGGCGAACGACGCGATCCAGCGCCGCGACCGGGCCCTCGCCCGCCGCCACGGCCAGGGCCAGCAGCTCGGCGAGCGTCGGGAACTCCAGCAGCATCTCACGCTCGCGACGAGCGACCAGGCTCGAGAGCCGGTTGTCACAGGCCACCACCCCAGCCGCGAACGCGAGCCCGCACACGGCGAGCGAGGCCACCACGGCCCCCGGGTCGGCGAGCGATCGCACCAGCCCGACCACGGCGGCCGCGGCGAAGGCCACCAGCCCCCACACCACTTGACGCACCCGGAAGTCGCGCACGGTCTGGTCGAGACCGGCCCGCTCGAGTCGACGCCGCACCGACGCCGACCCGCCGAGCACACGCTCGACACCCCCGGCCACGCGCTGCACGGCCGGACCGAACACGGCGGTCACGGGGTTGGCCGATCGCTGGGTGGGTGCGCGGAAGCCGGGCAGCCTCCGGGTCTGCGGCAGGTCGCGGATGAACGGGAGGACGCGCAGATCGAGCTGAGGTCGCCGGATCGCCAGCACGCGTGAGGCCGCGAGGAGGAGCCCCGTGCTCGCGGTCGCCCCGAGCAAGGCGCCCCACCAGGCGCCGGTCATGCCAGGATCCTCCGCTCGATCGGCAGCCGACCGATGCGCATCATCGCCCAGTAGGCCACCGCGCACAGCACACCGCCGGACACGAGGATCGCGAATCCCACCGGGCTCGCGTAGCGGCGGATGACCTGGTCCTGAGCCGACAGCATGAGGAGCACCAGCCACGGGGCCGCGACGGCCAGTCGGGCTCCGTTGACCGTCCAGGCCTGCCGCGACTCCATCTCCGAGCGGGTGCGCAGGTCGTCGCGCAGGTAGCCGGAGAGGTTGCGCAGCAGCCGTCCGAGCTGGCCGCCGCCGACCTCGCGCGCCACCCGCAGCCCCTCGACGACCCGGTCGCCGACCGGGTCGGCCAGCCGCTCCTTCAACCGGTCGAGGCTGTCGCCGAACCGTCCGCTCACCTGGTAGTCGACCGCGAACTGACCGAAGGCCTCGCGCAGAGGCTCCGGCCCGCGCACCGCCAGGCCGGCCAGTGCGTCGGGCAGCGACAGACCCGCACGTACGGCGGAGGCCAGGTTGTCGACGGCCTCCGGCCAGACCTCGGCGAACTCCCGCTGCCGACGGCGAGCGCGCGACCGCAGCACCGCCACCGGAAGGCCGCCGGCCAGCGCCGCGAAGACAACGGCGACGGTCGGCGTACGGGAGACGGCCTGGACCACGACGCCGACCGTGACCGCCAGCGCCACGCACATCGCCAGCAGGCTCCGAGGCGAGACGGCCTGGACACCGGCCGAGGTCAGGAGTCGGTGGAGCGCACCCAGGGAGCGCCCTGCCCGCTCACGTCGAGGCAACGCGAACGCCGTCCAGATCAGCAGCAACCCACAGCCGACCCCGAGGCCGACCGCGGCCCCCATCAAGGAGCACTCCCCAGCAACCGACGCAGGTCGACGCCGACCCGCTCGTAGCGCTCCGGCCGCGGTGGCATGCCGCCCACCCGGACCAGATCCCCGTCGACGGTGTCGAAGACCGGCTCGGTCTCGATCACGTCGGACTCCACTCGTCCGGGTACGGCAACGATCTCGTTGACGCGGCGCGTGCCGTGGGTGTCGATGCCGAGATGCACCACGAGGTCGACCGAGGAGGCCACGGTCGGGACCACGAAGCGCGCAGAGATGTTCTCGCCGGCGAGAAGCGGCAGCGTGCACATCTTGACCAGGGCCTCGCGGGCGCTGTTGGCATGGATGGTGCACATGCCCGGCAGCCCGGCGTTGAGTGCCAGCAGGAGGTCGAGACACTCCTCGGCACGCACCTCCCCGACGATGACGCGGCTGGGCCTCATCCTGAGGGCCTCTTTGACGAGGTCGCGCAGCCGCACCTCACCCGTCCCCTCGAGCCCGGCCTGGCGCGTCTGCATCGGCACCCAGTCGGGGTGCGGGAAGCGGAGCTCGAAGACCTCCTCGGCGCTGACCACCCGGTCGCCGCCAGGGATCGCGGCGGCGAGGCAGTTGAGCATCGTGGTCTTGCCGGCCTGGGTGCCGCCCGCGACGAGGATGTTGAGCCCCGCCTTGACCGAGGCCTCGAGGAACGCCGCCGCCTGCGGGGTCAGACTCCCCAGCTCCACCAGGTCGGACAGCCGGCCCGCCCGGAGGACGAACTTGCGGATGTTGACCGCCGAGAACCCACGCGTGATGCCCTCGAGCACGACGTGGAGCCGGTTGCCGTCGGGCAGCATCGCGTCGACGAACGGCTGGCTGATGTCCACGCGCCGCCCGCTCGACTTCAGCATCCGCTCGACCAGCTCGGTGACCTGGCCGGTGGTCAGCATCAGGTTGGTCAGCTCGTGCCGGCCGTTGCGCGCGACGAAGACGCGGGTGGGGTCGTTGATCCAGATCTCCTCGACGGTCGGGTCGTCCAGGAACGGCTGCAACGGGCCGAAGCCGGAGACCCGCGCCACCAGCTCGGCCACCATCGCGCCCGGGTCGGGCACAGGTGTGACGACCCCGGTCAGGCTGCGCTCGTCGTGGTCGCGAACGGCGGCCTCGGCGATGCGGCGTACGTGTGGCACGTCGGCCTGCGGGTCGACACCCTCACGTCGTACGACGGCGCGCACGCGCGCGTCCAGCGCCTCGACCAGCTCCCCGTGAGCATCGGCCACAGCCGTCATCAGCCCTCCCCCGACAGAAGGTGTTGACCGCGAACCTAGGCGAACCCACGCATCCCGCAACAGGGGGTGCGGGCAATCTGTGGACAGGCTTTACCCAGGCCGCCCGGGCCCCGGCCACCTCTCGGACCCACCAACGACGCGGCCCAGGGGTCCGCCGAGCGTGCTGAGATCTGGCAGGGGGCCCTTTGTGGGTCCGACTGCTGGCGGGACCGCCGCTACGATGAGAGCTTGGTCTCACGGAGGTGGATCGACATGGACAACCTCAAGCGGTTCACGATCTGCAAGCTGGCCGGCCACCAGTGGCTCACCATCGCCTACCCGACGGGCTCCGACGGAGAGTCGGGGGGCACGTTCCTCCGCTGCCGGCGCTGCGGGAAGGAGAACCACGACGCCGGCACCGTCGCCCGCGGTGGCGGCAGCATGCTCTAGCCGGTCCGTGCGCCGGCCCGTCTCCCTCCGCCTGGCCGCTCCCCTTCTCCTGGCGGCGTGCCTGCTCCTGCCCGCGTGCTCGGGCTCCGCGACCGACGACGAGTCTCCCGCGCTGCCCGACGCCTCGAGCATCGAGGCCGACCTCGCCGAGTACGCCGACACCGTCACCGCGTTCGGCGAGGTCACGGCGATCGTGGCCGCCACCCACGACACGATCATCTTCGAGCAGTACTACGGCGACTCCGACGCCGAGACCTACCAGAACGTCCAGTCGGTGACCAAGAGCGTGCTGTCGACGCTGGTGGGCATCGCGCTCGACGAGGGCTGCCTCGACGACCTGGACGCGACCCTCGAGCAGCTGCTGCCGGAGTCCGCCGACGCGATGTCGCCCGAGGTGGCCGGCACCACCCTGCGCCAGCTCCTCACCATGACCGGAGGCTTCCCCAACGGCATCACCCGGGTCCGCACCAACCTCGCGGGGGCGCTTCCCGACTTCATGGCGGGCGCGAGCTGGGAGCGGGCGATCCTGCGCAGCGCCGAGGCGCCACCCGGCGGCGGGTTCGGCTACTCCAACGGCGGCGCCCACCTCGTCTCCGCGATCCTCACGCAGGCCTGCGGCAGCTCCGCGCTCGACTTCGCCCGGTCGCGGCTCTTCGAGCCGCTCGACATCCCGACCACGCCGGCTCTCACCGACGTGCCGACCTGGCGCAACCAGACGGCGTTCGAGCAGGCGGGCTTCGCCTGGCCCACGGACCCCGACGGCGTCAGCACCGGCTGGTGGGGGCTCAGGCTGCGGCCCCGCGACCTGGTCAAGCTGGGCCAGCTCTATCTCGACGGCGGCCGGTGGGGCGACCAGCAGATCGTCTCCGAGAGCTGGATCGAGGAGGCGACGCAGTCGCAGGTCGACGTCGAGGCGTTCTCCGGCGTCGACGGCTACGGCTTCCTCTGGTGGACCGGCACCGTCGACGGCGACGACGCGTTCTGGGCGCTCGGCTACGGCGGCCAGCTGATCGAGGTGGTCCCCGCCCGCGACCTCACCGTGGCGGTCACCGCCGAGCTCCGGCTCGACGACGCCTCCAGCGAGGGCATCGACTTCCAGGTGCTCATGAGCATCGTGGACGACGCGGTCGTCTCCCACTTCGCCCGTGTCTCCCAGTGACCGGCCGGCGGGCCACGGGTCAGGCGGCTCCCGTGGGTTCCTCGCTTAGCCGGGGGATCTCCGGCTCCACCCAGCGCGCCTGGGTCATCAGCTCGAGCGCGACACTCTCGCACTCGAGGTACGTCGCCCACGTGGGATGGTCGCCACGAGCCACAAACGGGCCCGCATCCGCGCCCGCGCTCAGCCACTCGACGATCTCGGCGCGACGTGATGCGCGCGCGTCCCCCGTCAGCTCGACACCCATGTCCGCGATGGACGCCAGCGCGCACAGCTCGCGCCAGATCCGCTCCTGGGCCGCACCACGCTCCTCCGGCTCGGCCGCTTCGGCGACACGCTGGAGCTCGCTGAGGCGCTTCTTGTTCGCCGTGAAGTCGTCCAGGACCCAGTCGGTGTAGCGGTACATCTCCTCCAGCAGCCTGGACAGCGCGGCATGGGATGCGAAGGGCGGGCTGTCGAGCACCCGGCAGGAGAAGATCTGGTGCTTGAGCGAGCGCAGCCGGAGGCCGGCGTCCATCACGCCCAGCATCTCCTCGCTCCAGGTCTTGACGCTCCGGTTGGCCTCGACCAGCAGCGGCACCCGCCTGAGGGTGTTGGTGACGCCGACGACCAGGTCGTACTTCTCCTGGCGGAAGCGCTGGTCCTGCTCGGCCCGCTGCGCCCGCGCCTGATGCCGGTCGACCACCAGCTTGAGCACGGTGCCGATCACGACGACCACCAGCAGCTGGATCGCGGCCTTGCCGAGCTCGGTGCGCAGCGACGAGCGATCGCCGCTCTCGGACAGGAGGAAGACGACGACCAGGTCCGCGATCGCGACGGCAGCGACCAGGAGGAGGACCCACACGAGCAGACGGTCGCGCGCTGCGCGACCGTCGCCCCGTCGCTCGGTCATGCTGCATCCCCCCAAGACGTGGATCGCCCGATGGACCACGACGCTCCTCCCTCAAGGCAGCCGGGTCAATGGCCCGCGGGGGTGGTGGCGCGACCGGCGGGCGGTCGCCCGGCGGGGTGCAGACTGAGCAGGTCGGGCGGATCAGGCCGAGGGGAGCGCGCGGTGGGCGCACGCTGGCGAGGGGTGGCCGCAGGCTGCGTGCTGCTCGCGACGGCCTCGGCCGCCTGTACGCCGGACGCGGGCGACCGCTCCGAGCCCACGCCGGACCCGGGTCCGGCCACCCGCAGCGCCTCCGAGCTGCCCGTCGGCGGGTGGCGGCGCGACCAGCTGCCCAGCCATCGCGGCTGGCGGCCGGCCCCGCGCGCGATCGTCGCGTGCGGTGACGACCTGCTGGTGCTGGGCGCCGAGGCGAGGCGCGACGGCACCACGCGACCGGCGGCCTGGCTGGGCCACCCACGCGCGTGGCAGCGTCTGGCGTTCTCCGGCGGCGACCTCTACGCGCGCCAGGCGCTGCTGTCGTCGGCCGCCTGCCGGGGCGACCGCATCGTGACCGTCGGCGCGAAGTCGGGCGGTGCGCACTTCCTGCCGCGCACCAGCACCTGGGTCGGGTCGGCCGCCGGTGGGCTGGTGAACGTGCCGGCGCGGTTCGAGGTCTTCGGTGGTCCCCGGGCGATCAGCGTCGGCACGCTGGCCGCCGGCCCGCCGGGCTTCCTGCTCGCCGGCACCCGCCTGTCGGGAGCGGTGGTCTGGCGGTCGGCCGACGGGGCCGCCTTCTCCGTCGAGGACGGCGCCCCCGGGCTCACCAGCGAGGGCGACTCCCGCACCGTCGGGCAGGCCGCCGCCCGGGTGGGTGACGACTGGGTCGTGGTGGGCACGGTCGGGATGCCGGGAGACCCGGGCTCCCCCGCCGCGTGGTCGTCCGCCGACGGCCGGGTCTGGACGGCGGAGCCGGTCGGGTCGGGCGAGGGCTACGGCACGCTCGAGCTGGCCGTCGGCGGCGACGACGAAGCCACCGGAGCCGGGCTCGACGGTCAGACGTTCCGCCTGTGGCAGCGGCGGGAGGGCCGGTGGACGGAGGGCCCGAGGTTCGCCCAGCTGGCGACCAGCCCCTCGCAGGCGGCGTACGTGACCGGGCTGTGCCCCGCCGGTGAGGGCACCGTCGCGAGCGTGGCGGACGGTCGTGGCTACCAGCTGTGGCTCGTCGGCGACGACCTCGCGCGGGTGCCGACGCCGGAGCGGGTCACCGGGCTGCCGTCCGACGGCGACACCACGATGACCGCGTGCGCCTGGCGCCACTCCCTGGTGGTCGCGACCGACGACGGCGTCTCGGGCGCCCTGTGGACCCGACCGCTGCCCTGACGCCGCTGCCGAGAGGGCCGTCGGCACGGGATATCGTCGCGCTGATGCCACGCGAACCCGACGACCACGACGACGACCGCGCACCCGGCCGGGTCGGCCTGTCCGTCGGCCGGCTGTCGGCGTGGTCGGAGCGACACCCCTTCCGGGCGTTCGTCGCGATCATCGCCTTCTTCGCGCTGCTCATCCTGGCGCTGATGCCGCTGGCCCGGGCCATCGACGACAAGGGCGAGCGGATGCGCCCGATGTATGCCGACCTCGAGCGGATGCACGAGTTCCAGGCCGAGCTCGAGGACCGGACCGGCGCCCCGGTGGCGCTCACCGTCGAGCCCGGCGCCACCGCCACCGAGGAGGGGCTGAGCTTCACGACGTCGGCCGGCGTACGCCTGGTCGTGGAGACGACCACCGACGGCTACTGCGTCCGCGGCGAGAACCAGTACGGCGACCGGTCGAAGTGGCAGTGCCTCGACCACGGCGACGCGGCCCTCCACTTCAAGGACTGAGCAGAAGGACCCGGGCCCGCGGCGGGAGGGTCCGCGGGACCGGGTCCTGGGCTGCGTCCCCACGCGCAGCCGGTCTGGAGGTCAGGGCTTGATGCTGCGCAGCGGGCCCCACTGGTCGCCGAACTGGGTGGTGCTGAGGATCTGCACGCCGGCGTTGTGCTCACCGTTGAACGGCGTCACGTTGGGCGCGCAGCCGGCGTCGGCGGCGTCGGTGGGTGAGTTGAACCACAGCCCCAGGTGGTACTGGTGCACCGGCGGGGTCGCCGGGTTGCTCGCCGCGTCCGCGATCGGGCTGCTGTGGACGACCGGGGCCGGCGCCACGTTCGGCGCGACCGTGAAGGTCTCCTTGTTGAAGCGGCCGATGAAGGTGCCCTCGGCCTTGCCGTACTTGTCGGTCTCCAGGTCGCCCTGGTACCAGGAGAGCCCGAACGGCAGGTCCGGCACCTGGATCACGAAGAGGTCGAACTCGGTCTTGGGCTTGAGGCCCCAGGCCTTGACGACCATCTTCTCGGCACCCTCGAGCTTGTAGATCTTGACGCTGGCGTGAGCGTGGGGCAGGCAGTCGTCGGGCGTGCCGGTCGAGCGCACCATCGAGAACTTCTTGGCGGGCTGCGGGGCCTGGGCGGCCACGTCGGCGGAGCTCCCGGGGGCCGCGAGCAGGGCGGCCGAGCCGGCGGCGACGGCGGCCGTGGCGAGCAGGTGGCGAGTGTTCATGGTGGGCTTCCCTTTCGTCGGGCGGCGCCCCCCGTGAGGCGCCCGGTTCGGAGCACCCAACCTCTCGCCGCGGCGTACGCCGTCGCATCGGGCGGCCACCTCAGAGCCGGCCTCCGCCCCCTCACGCAGCGGACGGCGTGCCTTAGGCCGCGGGCGCCTCGGCCTACGATCGGAGGTCTGCCGCTCCCGCTCCGACCGCCCGGAGGCCACCATGGGTGACGCCGAGTCCCTGACCCTGCTCCTGCTGGTGCTGGTGGCCGCCGCGAGCGCCGTGTCGCGACTGCTCGCGGTCCCCTACCCGATCGTGCTGGTCGTCGTGGGCAGCGTGGTCGGCTACCTGCCCGGAGTGCCGGACTTCCGCCTCGAGCCGGAGGTGGTGCTCTTCGTGCTCCTCCCGCCACTGCTGTACGACGCGGCGTATCGCAGCTCGCTGCGCGACCTGCGGGCGAGCGCGCGCGTGATCGGGCTCAGCGCCATCGGCCTGGTGCTGGCCACGACGGCGCTGGTGGCCGTGGCGGCGCACGCCGCGATCGACGGGCTGCCCTGGGCGGCCGCGTTCGCCCTGGGCGCCGTCGTGTCCCCCACCGATCCCCTGGCGGCGACCCAGATCGCCCGCCGGCTCGGCCTGCCGCACCGCAGCATCACCGTGATCGAGGGCGAGTCGCTGGTCAACGACGGGTCGGCACTGGTGATCTACCAGTCGGCGGTGGCCGTCGCCGCCGGCGCGTCGTTCGCCTGGTGGCGGGCCGGAGGCCTCTTCGTCGGGGAGGTGGTGGGCGGCCTCGTGGTCGGATCGGTGGTGGCCGTGCTGATGAACCGCCTGCTGCGTCACGCCGGCGACGACGACCTGCTGCGGCTGGTGCTGACGCTCACCGCCGGCTATCTCGCCTATCTGCCGGCCGAGCAGCTGCACCTGTCGGGCGTGCTCGCCGCCGTCGCCTGCGGACTCTGGATGGGTCACCGGGCGCCGCTGCTCAGCACCTCGTCGAGCCGGATCAGCAACCGCGCCACGTGGGACGCGCTGGTCTTCCTGCTCAACGCGGTGCTCTTCCTCAGCGTCGGGCTGAGCCTGCCCGACATCCTCGAGCGGCAGGAGCGGTCGGCCTGGACGCTGGCGGGCCTGGGCCTCCTCGTCGCCGCCACGACGATCCTGACCCGGATGGTGTGGACGCACGCGATCACCGTCGTCATCCGGACCGTCGACCGGCGCGAGGTCCAGCGCTCCCGGCGCTCGACCTGGCAGGCGCGCACGGTCGGCTCCTGGTGCGGTCTGCGCGGCGCGGTCTCGCTGGCCGCGGCTCTGGCGCTGCCGGCCGACGTACCGGAGCGCGACCTGCTCGTCTTCCTCGCGCTGTGCGTCATCTGGGCCACTCTCGTGGGCCAGGGACTGACCCTGCCCTGGGTGATCCGGCTCCTCGGGGTGACCGACGACGGGGTGACCGCCCGGGAGGAGCTGCGTGCACGCAAGTCGGTGACCACGGCCGCCCTGGCCGAACTGGAGCTGCTCGACGGGGAGGACTGGGTACGCGCGGACACCCTGGAGCGGATGCGGGGGCTCTACGAGTTCCGCAGGCGGCGCCTCTACCAGCGCGCGGGCAAGCCCGTCGACGGCGACGAGGACCCAGAGGGCAGATCACGGGACTACCAGCGACTGCTCCGGCAGGTCATCGACGCCCAGCGTCGCGACCTGATGCGCCTGCGCGACGAAGGGGTCATCGGCAACGACGCGATGTACGTCGTCGAGCGCGAGCTGGACCTCGAGGAGGAACGTCTCGACTCCTGACGCGCGATCCGCGCTGCGTCTGTCGTCGATGATCAGCCGGTGCCGGTCGCCCAGAGCGCCACGGCGGTCGTGGAGTAGATCACGACGTTGCCGTCGTCCTGCACCACCAGATGAGCTCCGGGGTTGCCGTCGGTCGCGGAGTCCCACACATAGACCCCGCCCGGACCATAGATCACCAGGTTCCCGTCGCCCTGCATCACGCAGGTGCCGACGGGGGTGCCCTCCGTGTCCGAGGCCCACATCGCCCCGGCCGGGCCGTAGAGCACCAGGTTGCCGTCGGTCTGGTAGACGAAGGTGAACCGGCCGTCCGCCGAGGTGATGCCGGCACCGGCCACCAGCACCTCGCCGGGCTGCATGTCCGGGCTCGACGCGCGTGGCCCCGTCGGCATCCAGGTGCCGGTGTCCCACACCGGCGTGCCGTCGGGCCGGTAGATCACGACGTTGCCGTCGTCCTGCACCACCAGATGAGCTCCGGGGTTGCCGTCGGTCGCGGAGTCCCACACATAGACCCCGCCCGGACCATAGATCACCAGGTTCCCGTCGCCCTGCATCACGCAGGTGCCGACGGGGGTGCCCTCCGTGTCCGAGGCCCACATCGCCCCGGCCGGGCCGTAGAGCACCAGGTTGCCGTCGGTCTGGTAGACGAAGGTGAACCTGCCGTCCGCCGAGGTGATGGACGCCCCCGCCGCCAGCACCTCTCCCGGCTGCATGTCCGGGCTCGAGGGAGCCGGCCCGGTCAGGATCGCCTCGGTGTCGTAGGCGTGGCCGAGCGCGTGGTGGTCGAGCACGTCCGCGGGCGTGCGGTCGGTCCACTCCATGAAGGGGTCGTTGAGGCCGGCACCCGCGATGCTCTGGGTGAACGTCGCTCCCGGGTGGCCCGCCTGCCAGCGCACCCAGAGCAGGTCGATCCACGCATGGTGGAGGTAGAACACGGGGTCGTGTGGAGAGGCCGCGCTGCGCATCCGGCCACCGACCCATCGGTGCGGCGGGTTGTGGATGGCCGACTCGAGCTCGGGCCAGAAGGCGGCGTACGACGGCCGCGCCTGGTTGTTCGCGACCTGCTGTGGGGTGGGCAGCACGTCGGAGCCCAGGGCGCGGCCGAGTCCCCACAGCGGGTCGAACTGACCCAGGAACCCCGGGTCCCACAACGCCGCCGAGACCGCCTGGTCGACCGAGGAGTCCCAGTAGGGCAGATAGACGGAGGCGTCGACCGCCTGGAGCTGCTGCTCGAAGCGCAGCAGCATCTCACGGTGCCACGGCAGGAAGTGGGAGGAGCGGTGGATGTTCATGGCGAAGTGGCGCTCGTGGATGTCGGCGAACCGATCCACGACGCCGCGACCCTTCACGGCCTTGAGCGCCGCGACGAAGCGGTCCCGCTCCTGCTGGCTCATCGCCAGGCAGTTCTTCCGGAGGCCGGCCATGTCACTGCCCACCCTCGGGCTGCGTGGGGTCCGACACCCTGCCGTGCCGCCTGTCGTCGACCAGCTGCCGCCCGAGCTCGACCAGGTCGTCGGACCAGACGTAGGCGTTGTCGTAGACGAAGTAGGTGCCGTCGGCAAACCGGCCGTGGCGCACCGGCACCTCGTCGACGACGAGCTCGATCGCCGTCTCCCCGTCGGTGTCGAGGGGGCGCAGTCTCACGCGGGCGCTGTCGTCTGGGGTGGGGCTCATGGGCGATCCTTCCTCGGCGGATGGGGGTCCTGACAGGAGGAGCCGCCGATCGTTCCGGGAATACCCATCGGCGCCCACGCGAAGAGCCGTCCCGGTGCATCTGGGGGCGGCGGGTAAGCATGAGAGCATGACCGGACCCCTGCACCGCCCCTACCCGCCCGACGTCTACCGCGGCACCGCCGGCGAGGCGTCGGCGTGGATCCGCGCGAGCGACACCGAGCCGGAGATCACCTACCGGTCCGGCGGGACGTGCGAGTACCTCGCGACCGGGGACCGCACCGGGACCCTGTTCGGGCTCTACCGGTGGACGTTCGGCCCCGACGAGTCGGGTCCCGAGCCGCACTTCCACCGCGCGATCACCGAGTCGTTATATGTCCTCACCGGCGAGGTCCGGCTCTATGACGGGACCGGTTGGAAGACCGCGCGGCCGGGCGACTTCATGCACGTGCCCGAGGGCGGGCTGCACGGCTTCCGAGGTGGCGACCGCGCCTCGATGCTGTTGATGTTCACGCCGGGTGCCCCTCGGGAGGACTACTTCGAGTCGCTGGCGGGCCTCGCGGAGAACCCGATGAGCGAGGAGGAGCGGGTCGAGTTCATGCTCCGCCACGACACCTACTGGGTCTGAGAACCGTGCTCGAGGCACGGTCAGGTGCCCGGCGTGGGCGGACGGCTCATCAAGCCCGGGCGCACCGGGTACCCGGCCGGCATGACGTCCGCCGGCCGCTCGGCCGCCCGACACGACGGGCCCCGGCGCCGACGAGGAGTGGTTGAGTGACCCACGTGGCATCGCGGTCGGAGGTCTCCACCGCCGGCGCCTGGCTGCGCGCGGCGCACCTCGGTCCGAGCCTCGCCGTCACCACGGTGGCCGGACTGATCGGTGTCGCCCGCGACCTGCCACCGGCCACCGTCGCCACGGCGGTGGCAGCCGTCCTCGCCGGCCAGCTGACGATCGGATGGGCCAACGACCTGCTCGACGCAGACCGCGACCGCCGGGTCGGGAGGCTCGACAAGCCGCTCGCCGCCGGGGTGCTCGACCCTGGCCGAGTGCGCCTCGCGGTGCTGGCAGCGGGCGTCGCGTGCGCTGCCCTGTCGCTGCTCCTGGGCTGGCGCAGCGCCGTGGCGCACGCACTCGGCGTCGGGTCCGGACATCTCTACAACGCGGGAGGCAAGGAAACCGCCTGGTCGTGGCTGCCGTACGCCGTCGCGTTCGGCTCGCTGCCCGCGGTGCTGACCCTCGCGGAGTCACCGCCGGCCGTCCCGCCCACCTGGATGGTGGCCACCGGCGCCCTGCTCGGCGTGGCCGCGCATCTGCTCAACGTGGTGCCCGACCTCGACGACGACGCCAGGACCGGCATCCGCGGCCTGCCGCACCGCCTCGGGGCGGGCTGGTCCCGGCGACTGGCGACCAGCCTGCTGGTCGCCGGGTCCGTGACGGCCGTGCTCGGCCCCGATGGAGCACCCTCCAGGTGGGGGCTGGCCTCGCTGGTCGTGGTGGCGGTGCTGGCCCTGGTGGCCCTGAGCGGTCGCGGACGCCGCCCGTTCGCCGCGGCGGTGGCCATCGCGCTGGTCGACGTCGTCCTGCTGGTGGTGGTCGGCGCGTGAGCTCCCCGAGGACGGGCGAGTGGGACCTCGCCGTGGTGGGCGCCGGCCCCGCCGGCGCGTGTGCGGCGCTCGCCGCCCGCCGGTCCGACCCCACCCTGCGCGTCCTTCTGCTCGACCGCAGCGCCTTCCCGCGTGACAAGTCGTGCGGCGACGGAGTGGCGCCACACGTGATCGACCTGCTCGCCGAGCTGGGCTGCGCCGACCGCGTGACCCGGGGCTGGCATCCCGTGCACCGCCTGCGGCTGCGCCGTCGGGACACCTCCGTCGACCGCCCGCTCGCCAGGCCGACGTGGGTGATCCCACGTGTGGAGCTGGACCACCGGCTGGTGCAGGAGGCCGAGGCCGCAGGAGTCACCGTGGCCGTGCACCGGGTCCGCAGCCTGGGTGAGCAGGACGGCCGGGTCCACCTCGGCGACGGCCTGACCGCCCGGGTGGTGGTCGGCGCCGACGGCGCGCAGTCGGTCGTGCGCCGGGCCGTGGGGCCCGCCGAGCAGCGGATGGCGCTGGCCCTTCGGGGCTACACGCCGACCCCGCCGCACCTGCGTGGCGCACAGACCATCGTGTTCGGGCACGACCGGCAGCCGGCGTACGCCTGGTGCTTCGACCGCGGCGACGGGCTCGCCAACGTCGGCTACGGCGAGCTGCTGCCGGGCCACGGAGCGGCGCCTGCCCGGCCCGAGCTCATCGGCATGCTCGAGGAGCTGATCCCGGGCACCACCGCGGAGGCCCGCGACTGGCGAGGTGCCCGACTGCCCCTCTCGGCCGGCTCGTGGCACAGCGGACGCGGGCCGGTGCTGCTGGCCGGGGACGCCGCCGGGCTGGTCAACCCGATGACGGGCGAGGGCATCTACTATGCGGTGCTCACCGGCATCGCAGCCGGCCGCGCCGCCGCCGCCGCGATCGCCGACGCCAACCCCGTGACGGCCGCCCAGCGCTACCGATCCGCCGTCGAGCCCCACCTGGCGCGACACCTGCGCCACATCGACGTCGCCGGCCGGCTGTGCCGGCACGAGGCCGTCATCGACGCCGGACTGCGGGCGTCCGCCGCCAGCCAGCGCGTCTTCGACGAGATCGTCGAGCTCGGTCTCGCGCGCGGCGTGATCACGCCGTACGCCGCCCTCGCCCTCGCCGGCCGCCTGCCCTCCGGGCTGCGCCAGCAGCTCACCCGCCGACTCCGCCACCACAGGAAGCAGCCCACATGACCACCCAACTCCTGAGCGTGCGCGGCACGCTCCCCCAGCACCGCTATCGGCAGGACGAGATCACCGACGCCTTCGTCCACCAGATCCTGCGAGCGGGCAGCGACCACGAGCAGGTGATCCGCCGGCTCCACGGCAACGCCGGCGTCGAGAGCAGGCACCTCGCGCTGCCGCTGGACGGCTACGCGGCACTGCACGACTTCGGCGCCTCCAACACGCCTTCATCCGGGCCGGCGTGGACCTGGGCGCCCGGGCCGTCGTCGACGCGCTCAAGGCGGCCGGGCTCACCCCCGCCGACGTCGACCTCCTCGTGGGCGTCACCGTCACCGGGCTCGCGGTCCCGTCACTCGACGCCCGTGTCGCCGCGCTGACCGGCATGCGTCCCGACGTCGTCCGCCTGCCGCTGGTCGGCCTCGGCTGCGTGGCGGGCGCCGCCGGCGTGGCCCGTCTCGACGACTACCTGGTCGGCCACCCCGACCAGGTGGCGGTGCTGATGGCCGTCGAGCTGTGCACCTTGACCCTCCAGCGCGACGACCTGACGATGCCCAACTTCGTGGCGAGCGGCCTCTTCGGCGACGGAGCGGCCGCGGTCGTCGCGGCCGGCGCGCGCCGCGTCGAGCAGCTGGCCGACTCGGGGGTACGCGCCGAGCCACGGCCCCGCGTGCTGGCCACTCGCAGCCGGCTCTACCCCGACAGCGAGCGCGCCATGGGCTGGGACGTCAGCGCCGGCGGGCTGCGCATCGTCCTCGACGCCAGCGTCCCCGATCTGGTCCGCGCCAACCTGGGACGCGATGTCGGGGAGTTCCTCGCCGACCACGGGATGGTCCTCGACGACATCGGCTGGTACGCCGTCCACCCGGGCGGCCCCAAGGTGCTGCAGGCGGTGCAGGACGCGCTCGAGCTGGAGCGCGAGGCCGTGCAGGTCACCTGGGACTCCCTGGCCACGGTGGGCAACCTCTCCTCGGCCTCCGTGCTCCATGTGCTCGCCGACACCCTGCGCGAGCGTCCGCCCGCGCCCGGCAGCCACGGGCTGCTGATGGCGATGGGGCCCGGCTTCTGCTCGGAGCTCGTCCTGCTCCAGGCCCCGGACGAGGCGGCGGCATGAGCAGCGAGGCCTGGTTCACCCTGCTGATCGCCGCCGTCGCGCTGGAGCGGGTGGCCGAGCTCGTGGTCTCGCAGCGCCATGCCGCCTGGGCGTTCGCCCGCGGCGCTGTGGAGCGCGGCCGGCGCCACTACCCCGTGATGGTGCTGCTGCACACGGGGCTGCTCGCGGGTGCACTGGTGGAGGTCTGGTGGCGGCGGCCCGACGTCATCCCCGGGCTGGCCTGGACGGCGCTCGCCGTCGTCGTGCTGTCGCAGGCGCTGCGGTGGTGGTGCATCGCGACGCTCGGTCGGCAGTGGAACACTCGCGTGATCGTCGTGCCCGGGCTCCCGCTCGTGAACGCCGGCCCCTACCGGCTGCTGCGGCACCCCAACTACGTCGCGGTCGTGGCCGAGGGGATCGCCCTCCCCTTGGTGCACAGCGCCGGCATCACCGCGCTCGTCTTCACCCTTGCCAACGCCGTCCTGCTGACCGTGCGGATCCGGGTCGAGGACGACGCCCTGGCGGCCGCCGTGGCCGCTGACGAGGTGCGGGCGTCGTCGTGATCGACCTCGCGATCGTCGGTGGTGGTCCGGCAGGGCTGGCCACAGCCCTCCACGCACACCGAGCCGGGTTGGCGGCAGTGGTCCTCGAACCGCGCGTCGGACCGGTGGACAAGGCCTGTGGCGAGGGGCTGATGCCCGGTGCCGTGGCGGCCCTCGACGAGCTCGGAGTCGATCCCGTCGGCTTCCCGCTCCACGGCATCCGCTATCTGGCCGGCCGCCATCGCGCCGAGGCCGACTTCGCGGGCGGCGTCGGGCGTGGCGTGCGGCGTACGACGCTGCACACGGCGATGAGCGCTGCCGTCGAGGCGGCCGGGGTCCCGGTGCTGCGGCAGGCCGTGCAGCGGGTGTCCCAGGACGCGACCGGCGTCCGGGTCGACGACCTGCGGGCCCGGTTCCTGGTGGCCGCCGACGGCCTCCACTCCCCGTTGCGCCGGATGCTGGCGCTCGACCGACCCACGCCACCGCCCCGGCGCTTCGGGCAGCGCCGCCACTTCGCCGTCCCACCGTGGACGTCGTACGTCGAGGTGCACTGGGGTCCGGCCACAGAGGCCTACGTCACGCCCGTCGCCGACGACCTGGTCGGCGTCGCGCTGCTGACCGAGCGACGTGCCTCCTACGACGACCTGCTCGCGCTCTTCCCCGCGCTGGGCGAGCGGCTGGACGGTGCCCCCGGAGGGGAGGTCAGGGGCGCGGGCCCCCTGCACCAGCGCGCTCGCCGCCGCACCGCCGGCCGGGTGCTGCTGGTCGGCGACGCCGGGGGCTACGTCGACGCACTCACGGGAGAGGGCGTGGCGCTGGCCGCCGCCCAGGCTCGCGAGGCGGTCGCCGCCGTGGTGGCGGGGCGCCCGGAGCTCTACGAGCGGTCGTGGCGCCGGGTCTCCCGTCGCTACCGCGGGCTGACCCTGGGCCTGGTGCACGCGACCCGGCGGCCCGTCCTGCGCTCGGCGCTGGTGCCCGTCGCCCAGCACGCACCGGCCGTGTTCGCCGGCGTCGTCAACGCCCTGGCCCGGCCCGCATGAGCCCGCAGAACGGTGTCGGCGCGCGGGAGCGGGTGGTCCTGCTCGACGAGGACGGACGCGCGGTCGGCACCGAGCTCAAGGCCGTCGTACACCACCGCGAGACGCCGCTCCACCTGGCCTTCTCGTGCTACGTGTACGACGACGCCGATCGGCTGCTCGTGACCCGGCGTGCCCTCCACAAGCGCACGTTCCCGGGTGTGTGGACCAACACCGTGTGCGGCCACCCGGCGCCTGGCGAGCCGCTCGCCGACGCCGTCACCCGGCGGACGCGCGAGGAGCTGGGGCTCGAAGTGCGAGACCTGCGGCTGGTGCTGCCCCGCTTCCGCTACCGGGCGACCGCGGTCGACGGGACGGTCGAGCACGAGCTGTGCCCGGTGTTCGTCGCGCGCGCCGACGGGGAGCCGAGCCCGGCCCCCGACGAGGTCGCCGACCATCGCTGGTGTCCGTGGCCCACCTTCCGCGACGAGGTGCTCGCCGGCGCGCGCGAGGTGTCGCAGTGGTGCAGCCTCCAGGTCGCCGAGCTCGCCGCCGCCGGGCTTCCCGCGGGCGGCTTCCCGACCGCCGACGTGTCGTTGCTCCCGCCGGCGGCGAGGGTCCCGGGCACCTGACCGGCTACATCTGGACGGTCCGGGGAACCACACCTTCAGCGGCGCCGCCCAGAGGCGCTGGGCCTGCTCCCGGTCATGGACGAGCTCGGCCCGCCCGGACAGGGAGGTCCACTCGCTGTCGGAGTCGTTGGCGAACGCGACATTGACCTCCGGGGTGGCCGAGATCTGACGCACCTTGTCGGAGTCGGCGTAGGCGAAGAACCACAGGTCCCCGTCGAACTCCACCTCCTGCACCGCCATCGGCCGGCTCACGTGCTTCCCGGACTCGGTCGTGGTCGTGGTCGTGAAGATGCGGGCCCGGTCGACCAGCTTCGCGACGTGCTCGATCTCCTGGCTCTGCGCGCTCATGGCGCTCCCTTCGCCTGTCGTCGACTCACCTCGGGACGAGTTCGGTGCCCATGCCGGCGGATCCGAAACCGACGACGCGTCGGCGGGGTCGCCCCTGCCCGGACGCGCATGCGGCCGGGTGCCGTGGGTACGAGACCCAAGGCCCGACGTCACCTCGCAGGGCCTCGGACACGGAAGGCCCCACATGGCTGACGACATCCAGACCGGCACGATCACCACCGACATCCCCGCCCGGCTCGACCGACTGCCGTGGGCGCGATGGCACTGGATGGTGGTGATCGGCCTCGGCACCGTCTGGATCCTCGACGGCCTCGAGGTGACGATCGTCGGCTCCATGTCGGAGGCGCTCAAGCCCGGCGACACCGGGCTCGGGCTGAGCTCCTCCGACATCGGCTTCGCCGGGGCGGCGTACGTCGCCGGCGCCTGCCTCGGCGCCCTCTTCTTCGGCCAGCTGACCGACCGCTTCGGGCGCAAGAAGCTCTTCCTGATCACGCTGGGCGTCTACACCGTGGCGACCGTGCTGACGGCGTTCTCGATGAACCCGACGTGGTACTTCGCCGCGCGCTTCCTCACCGGCACCGGCATCGGCGGCGAGTACGCCGCCATCAACTCGGCGATCGACGAGCTGATCCCCAAGGCCTACCGCGGGCGGGTCGACATCGCGATCAACGGCTCGTTCTGGGTCGGCGCCGCCCTGGGCTCGCTGCTCACGATCCCGCTGCTCGACCCCAGCATCGTCGACCCCGCGTGGGGCTGGCGCTCCGCCTTCGCGCTCGGCGCCGTCCTCGCCGTGGGCATCCTGGTCGTACGTCGACACGTGCCGGAGTCACCCCGCTGGCTGTTCATCCACGGCCGCGAGGACGAGGGCGAGCAGATCGTGCGCAGCATCGAGGAGACGGTCCGCGAGGAGACCGGGGACCAGCTGGCCGAGGTGGACGACTCCATCAAGATCCGGCAGCGCAAGACGATCGGGATGGGCCTGATCGCGCGGACCGTGTTCACGATGTATCCCCGTCGGACCATCCTCTGCTTCTCGCTGTTCGTCGGGCAGGCGTTCCTCTACAACGCCTTCTTCTTCACCTACGGCGACACCCTGACGACGTTCCTCGACGTCAAGCAGACCGGCTGGTACCTCGCGGTCTTCGCGGTCAGCAACTTCCTGGGCGCCCTGCTCCTGTCGCGGCTCTTCGACACCGTCGGCCGGGTGCGGATGATCGCCGGCACCTACCTCGTCTCGGGGGTGCTGCTCGCCGTCGCCGGCGTGGTGCTCGGCGACCTGTCCGCCGTCACGCTGACCGCCTTCGGCGCGGTGATCTTCTTCTTCGCCTCCGCCGGCGCCAGCGCGGCGTACCTCACGGCCAGCGAGATCTTCCCGATGGAGACCCGCGCCCTCTGCATCGCGTTCTTCTATGCCGTCGGCACCGCCGCCGGCGGCATCTCGGGGCCGCTGCTGTTCGGCCGGCTCATCGACAACGCGTCCGCGGACGGTGACATCACGCAGATCGCGTTCGGCTACTTCCTCGGCGCGGCGCTGATGATCGCGGGCGGCATCGCGGAGGCGGTGCTGGGGGTCAAGGCCGAGGGCGAGTCGCTGGAGAACATCGCCAAGCCGCTCACCGCCCACGACGACGCCGAGCCCGAGGTCGCGCCGCAGCCCGCCTGAGACGGGCCGAGGGCCCGCGTGGCGGACGGCCGCGCACACCGCGGCCGGTAGCCTGCCGGGCGTGACCTGGACCTACCGTCCCGAGCTCGACGGGCTGCGCTTCGTCGCCGTCTATCTCGTGGTCGCGTTCCATGCGGGGATGGCCACGGTGTCCGGCGGGTTCGTCGGGGTCGACCTGTTCTTCGTGCTGTCGGGCTTCCTGGTCACCAGCGTCATCCTCGCCGCCATGGACGCCGGCACCTTCAGCCTCGGCTGGTTCTACTCCCGCCGCGTACGCCGGCTGCTGCCCGCCGCCGTGGTCGTCATCGTGCTCACGGCGCTGGTGCAGACGCTGGTCGTGGCCGAGCCGAGCCGGCTGCCGATGGTGGCCGAGGCGCGGGCCTCCCTCCTCTACGTCGCCAACTGGCAGTTCATCGCGGAGTCGCGCGACTACTTCGCCGCCGACAACGCCCCCTCGCCGTTCCTGCACTTCTGGTCGCTCTCGATCGAGGAGCAGTTCTACATCGTCTATCCGCCCGTGCTGGCGCTGCTCCTCCTCCGGTGGCGCCGTTCCCGGTCGTTCGCCGCCGGGCTGTTCGCGGCGCTCACGCTCGTGTCCGTGGCCCTCCAGGTCGTGGTCGCCCGCGACGACGTCAACGTGGCCTACTACGCCACCCACACCCGGATCTACCAGCCGCTCCTCGGCTGCGTGCTGGCCCTGGCGCTCAGCGGGCGCGGCGCGCGCCGGCCGGGCAGGAGCCTGCCGTGGGGTCCGGTCGCCGGGGCCGGCCTGCTGGCCGTCCTGGTGCTGGGCAGCAGCCTGGTCGACGTCTCCCAGAGCGTCCGCGGGCTGCTCACGGCCGGGGCGTCCGCGCTCACCATCGCCGCGGTGTTCCTCGCCCCGCGGTCGTGGGTCAGCCGGGCGCTGGCCCTGACCCCGCTGCAGTACCTCGGCCGGATCTCCTACGGCACCTACCTCTGGCACTGGCCGGTGATCCTGGTGCTCCGCGAGGTGCTCACGGTGCGCCCGCTCATCATGTTGGTGCTGGCGGCCGCGGTCGCCACCGGTCTGGCCGCCCTCTCCGACGTGCTGCTGGAGCGCCCGATCCGCAGTGCGCCGCGCCTCCACGGGCTGGGCTGGCAGGTCGTCGCCGCCGGCCTGGCCGTCAGCGTCGTCGCCGCCGTGGCCGTCGTACCCCCGATCCTGCACAGCGACCGCCGGGTGGCCCTGGTCGTGACGACGGCGCCGCCCGGCTCCGGGGTGACCGAGGCGCAGGCCCTGGCCCCGCTCGACGAGCCGGTGCCCTCCGGCATCGACTTCGCCCGCCTCGAGGAGGACGAGGGCGACACCGGCGACCACTGCCCCGAGGGCACGCCGGAGTCGTGCGCCGAGGTCACCGACGGCGACGGGCCGCTCGTGGTGCTGGTCGGCGACAGCCATGCCGCCATGCTCTCCCCGGCGCTGCAGCGTCTCGCACGGGAGGAGGGCTTCCGACTCTCCACCGCGATCATGAACAACTGCCCCTGGCAGCGCGGCGTGGTCATCGAGCGCTCGCCGAAGGTACGGCGCGAGGAGTGCGCCGAGCTGCAGCAGCGCTTCTACGACCGGGCGTTCCCGCAGATGGACGCCGACCTGGTGGTGGTCCTGAGCAAGCCGCGCAGCGGCGAGCGCTGGGCACGTCAGGTGTCGGCCGACGACGCGGCGGAGCATCCCGGTGAGACCTACCCCCAGATGATGCTCCGCAAGGCGCAGGAGACCTCCGAGGAGCTCACCGGCCGCGGAGCCCGCGTGCTCATCGTGCACAGCGTCTTCGGCACCGGCGGCTACGACCTCGGAGGACCCAGCCCGCTCGACTGCCTGGCCACGGCCCGCAGGCTGCTGGAGTGCGCCGTCACCCCGCCCGCGAAGCCACCGCTCGTCGACAGCCTCTACGACTACGTCGCCACCGCCGTGCCCGACGTCTTCACGGCCGACCTGCGGACGGCGTACTGCCCCGAGCCGGTCTGCGCCCCCATGCTCGACGACGTCGTCGTGTGGCGCGACCCCTCGCACCTGTCGACCGACCTGGTGGTCGCGCGTCGCGCCGAGATCTGGCGGGCCATCGTCGACAGCGGCGCCTGGGAGGGGCTCGGCTGACTCAGAGGACCCGGTGACATGTCCGGGCGCGGATCGGGTACCGCCCCGCACATGAACGCCCAGAGCTCCGTCCACAGCGCCGGCGACGCCCCCGTCACGGTCCCCGGTCTCGAGGTGAGCGAGGGGCACCAGGTGGGCCACGTCCTGCAGATGCGACTGCACGCCCTCAACGACCTCCAACTGACCCTCAAGCACGCACACTGGAACGTCGTGGGGCCGCAGTTCATCGGCGTCCACACGATGCTGGACCCCCAGATCGACGGCGTGCGCGTCATGGTCGACGTGCTGGCCGAGCGCATGGCCACGCTCGGGGTGGCCCCCAACGGGCTGCCCGGCGCCCTGGTCGGGTCGCGCAGCTGGGACGACTACGACGTGATGCGCGCCGACGCTCGCGCACACCTGGGCGCGCTCGACCTCGTCTACGACGGTGTGATCGCCGACCACCGCGAGGCCATCGACGAGGTCGGCGAGATCGACCCCGTCACCGAGGACATCCTCATCGGCCAGACCTCCGACCTCGAGCAGTACCAGTGGTTCGTGCGCGCCCACCTCCAGGACGCCGGTGGCGAGCTGGTGACCAGCGGCGCCCACACCGAGGAGGAGGCGGCCGAGAAGGCCAGCTGACCCGACGACCACCCGCCGGTTGGCGCCGGGGCATCCCCCACCCCCGAGAGCTGCCAACGGAAGGCACCGCGGCACTGCGTGTCGCGGTGCCTTTTTCGGTGGCGCGCGGCGCTGCGCTCGCAGGACACTCGAGGGGCCGGGTATCAGCGGGAGGGACGGGGCTCTCCTCCCCGGCAGGGGCATCGATCTCGGGAGGGGGCGGCGCATGGCCGAGCAGGAGGCGAGACGCGGCGGACATCTGTGGGCGTGGGTGGGCGCGCTGGCTCTCGCGGTCGCCAGCAGCAGCACGGCGCCGTGGTGGTGGGGTTCGCTCACCGGGGGCGACGACGCACCCACGGGCTCGGCGGGCTCCTCGCAGACCGCGGGCGCGGACACGGGACCGGCCGAGACCGGGCCTGAGGACACCGGGGCCGGCGACACGGGGGCCGGCGACACGGGGGCCGTCGACACCGGTCCCACGGACACCGGCACCGAGCCGCCCGACGACAGCGAGTGCTGGGTCGACACCACGCCGGTGACCAGGCTCTTCGAGTCACCCGAGCCGACGGCCACGTCGGTCGGGCTCGACGAGGGTCGCTACACGGTGCTGCAGGCGCAGGACGTCGACTGGGCGGGCGCGACCGACCGGTGGTACCGGATCGACGCCGAGGGCGACGAGGGCTGGGTGCTCGACTTCGCCGTGGCCGACCGCGGCGACGCCTGCTAGTCGGACGGCGCGTCGCCGGCGAGCTCGGCGACCATCGGCACCAGGTCGGCGACCGACTCGACGACCAGGCTGGGCCGGTAGGGGAACTCCGGGACGCGCGAGGGCGGCGTCGAGCCGGTGCCGACCAGGATCGTGCGCAAGCCGGCCTCGAGGCCCGCGATCACGTCGGTGTCCATCCGGTCGCCGACCATCACGGTGGTCTCGGAGTGGGCCTGCAGCCGGTTGAGGGCGCCCCGCATCATCAGCGGGTTGGGCTTGCCGATGAAGTACGGCGAGCGCCCGGTGGCCGTGCTGATCAACGCGGCCACCGAGCCCGTCGCCGGCATCAGCCCGGCTCGGCTCGGGCCGCTGGGATCGGGGTTGGTGGCGATGAAGCGCGCCCCGGCGTCGACCAGCCGGATCGCCCGGGTGATCTGCTCGAACGAGTAGGTGCGGGTCTCGCCCAGCACGACATAGTCCGGGTTGCGGTCGGTCATCACGAACCCCTGGTCGTGCATCGCCGTGATCAGGCCCGACTCCCCCACGACGTACGCCGTCCCGCCGGGACGCTGTTCGGCGAGGAACGTGGCCGTGGCCATCGCGGAGGTCCAGATCGCGTCCTCCGGCACGTCGATGCCGCTGCCCAGCAGGCGAGCGCGGAGGTCGCGTGCGGTGAAGATCGAGTTGTTGGTGAGCAGGAGGTACTTCAGTCCCGACGCCTGGAGCGCTCCGATGAACTCCGCGGCCCCCGGGATCGGGTCCTCCTCGTGCACCAGGACGCCGTCCATGTCGGTGAGCCAGGTGTGGACCGGGCGCCGGTGCGTCGTCGAGTCGCTCATGGGGCCATTGTCCCGGGCCGGGCCGCGGATCCCCGCATCGTGGGCGGCACCCTCGCGGGGCCGACCGGTTTCGACCCGCTAGCGTGCGCGGGTGGCCGCCGCCCTCGCTCTCCTGTCCAGCGTCCTCTGGGGCAGCGCCGACTTCGGGGGCGGGCTGCTCACCCGCCGGCTGTCCGCCTATGCCGTCGTCGGGGCCTCGCAGGCCGCCGGTCTGCTCGCCGTCACCGTCGCCGTCGTGGCGACCGGCGGCTTCGACGCCGACCCCGGCTGGTTGCCGTGGGCCGTCGCCGCCGGCGCCGCGGGCGCCGTGGGACTGGTCTGCTTCTACTCGGCGCTGGCGTCCGGGACGATGGGGGTGGTGTCGCCGATCGCCGCGCTCGGTGCGGTGGTGCCGGTGATAGTCGGCCTGGTCGAGGGCGAGCGGCCCTCCGCGCTGGCGCTCACCGGCATCGCGGTGGCCCTGGTCGGCGTGGTGGCCGCCAGCGGTCCCGAGCTGCGGGGTGACACCGGGGCCCGACCGGTCGTGCTGGCGGTGGCCGCCGGGATCGGCTTCGGCCTGACCATCGTCTTCCTCGCCCGCGGGGCGGAGGCCTCGGCACTGTTGACGCTGTGGGGCATGCGAGCCACCAGCGTCTCGGCCTTCCTGCTCGCTGCGGTCGTGCTGCGCGCCGCGGGGGGCCTCACGGCCCGCGACCTGGCGCCGCTCGCCGCCGTCGGGGTCGCCGACGCGGGCGCCAACCTGTTGTTCGCCGTGGCGTCCACGCGCGGGCTGGTGAGCGTGACGTCCGTGCTCGCCTCGCTCTACCCGGTGGTGACGGTGCTGCTGGCCGGCGTGCTGCTGCACGAGCGGCTGCAGCGCCTCCAGCAGGGCGGCGTCGCCGCCGCCCTGCTGGGGGTCGCGCTGCTCTCGGCCGGCTGAGGGTCAGCCCGCCGCCCGACGGCCGGTGAAGAGCAGGTACTCCCACTCCATCCGGCCCCCGCCCAGGTCGAAGGACCGCGCGAGCTCGAGCAGCTGCTCGTCCAGCTCGGCGGCACGGTCCGGCTGGTCGGCGAGCGCACGGTAGGCCATCACGGTCGGCCCGTAGTTGCGCTTGAAGTAGTCGAGGAAGTCCTCCGCCGTCGAGAAGACGCTGATCGGCGCCATGCCGGTGGCGGCCACGACTCCGGTCACGCCGTCACCGAGCAGGTCGCGGACGTGGTCGGCGTCGCCCCAGAGGGGCGGCGGCCGGACGCCCGCGGGCGGTGCCGGCACGTAGGGCTTCATGGTCGCGAACATGCGGCCGATGAACCCCTGCGGCGTCCAGCTCAGCAGGCCCACGGTGCCCCCCGGCCTGGTGACCCGGAGGAGCTCCGCGGCCGCGGCCTCGTGGTGGGGCGCGAACATCACGCCCAGGCAGCTGATCACGCGGTCGAACGACTCGTCGGCATAGGGCAGCGCCTCGGCGTCACCCTGCTCCCACGACAGGGTCAGGCCCTGGTCCTCGGCATGGGCGGCGCCGATCGCGAGGAGCTCGGGCGTCAGGTCGTTGGCGACCACGTCGGCGCCCGTGCGCGCGGCCGGGAGTGCCGCGTTGCCCGTGCCGGCCGCCACGTCGAGGACGCGATGGCCACGTTCGATCCCGCTGACCCGTACCAGGGTCTCACCCAGGGTCGGGATCACCTCGGCCGCGACGGCGGGGTAGTCACCCACGGCCCAGAGCGCACGGTGCCGCTCCTTGAGCTGGCGATCCTCGGGGGTGCCCACGAGGGACCCCGGCTCGGTGGTGGTGCCGGATGTAGAGGTGGATGTGGTGGTGGTGATGCTCATGATGATGGTTCCTTCGTTGACGTGTGGTCGGCCGGTCGTGCCGACGTACACACGCTAGGAACGCCTCGATCCGCTCTCCAGTACAAGATCTGTACTACCCCGGGTCCCGGCCGGGACCTACGCTGGCCGGATGGGGACGCCGTACTACCAGTTCTGCCCGGTCGCCAAGGCGATGGAGTTGCTCGACGAGCGCTGGACGATGCTCGTGGTGAGAGAGCTGGCCTGCGGCAGCGAACGCTTCAACGACCTGCGCCGCGGACTGCCGCGGATGTCACCCAGCCTGCTCTCCCAGCGACTCACCCAGCTCGAGCGGGCCGGCCTCGTCGTGCGTCACGCCGAGGACGACGGCGTCCGCTACCGGCTCTCCGAGGCCGGCGAGGAGCTCCGGCCGATCGTCGAGGCCATCGGAGGCTGGGGCATCCGCTGGATCGGCAACCTCGGCGACGAAGACCTCGACCCCAAGCTGCTGCTGTGGGACATGCATCGCAACGTCGACCACGCCGCGCTGCCCACCGGCCGCACCGTGGTGCAGTTCGACTTCCGCGACATCGAGTCCGGCCAGCGCCGCTGGTGGCTGGTGCTGACCGAGGCCGACGTCGACGTCTGCGACCACGACCCGGGTTTCGACATCGCCGTGACGGTCGACGCCAGCCTGAGGGGGCTGGTCCGGGTCTGGCGCGGCGACACCACCTGGCGCAGCGCCGTGCGCACGGGCGACTTGTCGCTGGCGGGGCCGGAGCGGATGCGGCGCGCCCTGCCGTCGTGGTTCACGCTCTCCGACTTCGCGCCGGTGCCGAGGCCGCGGCGCGCGCCGGAGCGGGCGGCGGCTACTTCTTCTCGGTGAGGTCGACGGTCTTGGCGCCGTCGGCCGCCCGCTGCACGGCCTGCGTGCCCTTGATGGCCGCGGCCCGCGTGGGGTAGGACTCGCCCGTCGCCACCACCTCGCCGTTGCCTGCCTTGAGGCGGAAGCGGAACCCGTCCTTGGCCTGGTAGATCTCGAACGTGCCGGGCATGGCACACCTCCGTGCGAGGGATCGTCCGCCCCAAGGCGGCTCATCGGGCACGCTACTCCGGTCAGGCACCGTCGGCGAAGAGGTCGCCGTGCTCGGCCACGCGCTCGAGGACCGTGGGGAAGTCGAACTGCTCCAGCGCCAGCGGGTCGTCGGCGCCGGCCCCGACCTCCTCCCACGTGAGGGGCGTGGCGACGGTCGGGCGCTCGCGCCCGCGGAGCGAGTACGGCGACAGGGTGGTCTTGGAGCCGGCGTTCTGCGACCAGTCGAGGAACACCTTCCCGGGTCTCTTCGTCTTGGTCATCGTCGCGGTCACGAGCTGCGGCTGCTCGCCCTGCAGGTGCTCCGCCACCTCCTTGGCGAGCGCGGTGGTCTCGTCGGGGTTCAGCCGTCCGGGCAGCGCGGCGTAGAGGTGGAGCCCCTTGGAACCGCTGGTGACCGGCCGCACGGTCAGCCCCCGCTCGCCGAGCTCGTCGCGCACCAGCAGCGCCACCCGGCAGCACTCCGAGAGCCCCGCGGGCTCACCGGGGTCGAGGTCGACCACCAGCCGGTCGGGGTTGCGCGGCCGACCGTTGCGCCCGACCTTCCACTGGTGCACGTGCAGCTCGAGGGCGGCAAGGTTGGCGAGCCAGGTCAGGGTGGCCAGGTCGTCGCAGATCGGGAAGACCAGATGGTCGCCGTTGCGCGACGGCGCCCGGCTGCCGGTGGTGGGCACTCGCGCCGTGCGCACCCACGAGGGCGTCCCCGCGGGTGCGTTCTTCTCGAAGAAGCTCTGCCGCTCGACGCCGTTCGGCCAGCGGATCCGGGTCACCGCCCGGTCCCGCAGATGGGGCAGCAGCACCGGCGCGATCTGCGCGTAGTAGTGCAGGACCTCGCCCTTGGTGGTGCCGGTGCGGGGATAGAGCACCTTCTCCAGGTTGGACAGGCGCAGGGTGTGCCCCTCGACCTCGACGTGAACCTCGGTGCCGGGGTCGGGGCTCACCGTGCCGTCACCGACCGATCGCGATCACGGGCGCCTGGGAGCTGTCGAGGCGTCGTACGACGCGCACGAGGAAGCGACGCGGAGCGCTCACGCAGCCGGCGGTGGCCCCGGAGCCGTTGACGTGGAGGAAGATGCCGGAGCCGCGATGCCGGACCTGGGCGCGGTTGAAGCTGGTGACCACGCTCAGCTCGTACTGCACGGGGAAGTCCCGGAGCCGCTCGGAGCTGTTGGCGTTGCTGCTCGGCAGCCACCACCGGAAGCCCCCCTGGCGCCGGTTGCGGTAGCGGTTGTAGTAGGCCGACTTGTTGTCCTGGACCCAGAAGTCGCCCTTGCGGATCCGTCGATAGCGGATCTGCCACGCGTCGTCGCGGGCCTGGGTGCCGAACACCGACAGCAGTCGGTAGGTGCCGAGGGGGGTGGTGCCGGTGCCCTGCTTGCGCACCTTGGGCCGCACCAGCCCGCCGTAGCCGATCCGGCCGTCGCGGGTCACCATCCGTCGCTGCCAGCCGGTGTCGGTGCGCGACCACCAGGCGACCCGTGCGTGATAGCCGCCGCGGCGGTTGACCGTGACGACCTGACCCGTGGTGTCGGCGACCCGCACGGTGACCCCGCCGAGTCGCACCGTGTCTGCGTACGCCGTCGCAGGCGCCAGCGTCACCCCGAGGGCGATGACGAGGAGGATCCCGAGCAGCCGAGGCACGCGTCGCATCCCCCCAGCCTGCCAGCCGCGGCGGCCGAGCGGGAGAGACCCGCCCGGCCGACGGGCCGGTTCAGCTGCCCGACAGCGCCACGTCGTCGATCGTCACCGTGCGCGCGGCGCTGCCCGAGCCGTAGGCCGACAGGTAGACGCGTCCGGGTGCGGTCACGCTGGTGTTGGTGAACGACGCGGTCCAGGCGGCGGGCTCCGCCGTGCCGTCGCGCCAGATGCGCACGCGCACGGTCGAGCCGGTCACCTGGAAGCGGATCCACTGCTTGACTCCCGGCGTCGTCACCTGGGCGTTGCCGGCCGACCCCAGGTTGGCGGTCGCCTTGTTGGCCACCCGGCTCAGCGTGACACCGGTCGAGTTGGACGCCAGCGTGACGCCGTAGCCGTTGACCGGTGTGGAGGCGTTGTTCCAGCCTCCGCCGGCCCGCATCCAGAACGTCAGCTTCGTCAGCGGCGTGGTCGCGCCCCACCGGTAGCTGGTCAGCAGCGTGCCGTCGGCCTGCTTGTCGGGCGCGGTGAGCTTGGCCCGGGCGAACTGGCCCGACCCGCTGCCCACCGTCAGTCGTCCGGCACCACCGAAGACGTCCACGTCGGAGCCCGCCAGGTCCTCGGCCGCCCACGCGTTGGACCAGGGCGATCCGTCGGGCTGGTCGAAATCGTCGAACGCGGTCAGCACAGGGCTGCCGGCGACGACCGGGGCCGAGGGCCCGGGGGCGCTCAGGTTGCCCGCGCCGTCGACGGAGCGCACCGTGTAGACGTGCGGGGTGCCCGCCGGGACCGCACGGTCCACGTAGGACAGCAGCTCGCCGTCGACGGTGGCGATGACCGCGCCGTCGCGCAGCACCTGGTAGCGCTGCACGGTCCGGTCGTCCGCACCCGCGGTCCAGTCGACGGCCACGCCGTTGCGCACCTGGGTCGCGGTCGTCGCACCGGGCGCGGTCGGGTTGGTGCCGTCAGCGGGGGCCACCCTGGTGTTGGCCAGTCCGGGCGTGCCGGCGTTGGACGAGGCCGCCCACGAGTCGGCCTGGTCGTTGTCGAACCCGGGGTCGAGCAGCTCCAGCGTCGCGCCGCCACCGGCGGCCTGGGTCGGCCACGGGGCAGAGGGCGAGTAGGTGACGGTGTCGACCACACGCGCTCCCTGCGACAGCGTGATCGTCTCGCCCTCGTCGGCCAGCCGGCCGGCGTACTCACCGCCGACCAGCTGCGTGGTCGGGGTGTACGCCGCGCGGAACTGGACGTCGTCGGCGACGAAGACGCCCCGGCCGCCGGGCAGGATCACGGTCCCCGACTGGATCGTCAGGTCGAGGCCCTCGAGCGTCCAGCCGGACAGGTCGACCGCCTGGTCGGTCGGGTTGTAGAGCTCGATGAACTCGGCGTCGGGGTTGGTCGGCTGGTAGCCGACCTCGCTGATCACGACGCGCGGGGCGGCCGTCTGGGAGACCGGGATCAGCTTGCCGGCCCCGGTGTTGTCGGCGAAGACCTCGCGCCGGTCACCGGTGGCCCGGTGGAAGTTGCGGCGGAAGGTCTGCCACGAGCCGAGGCTCCAGCGGGCGTTCTCGAGGTCCCAGTCGGGAGTGCGGTAGGGCGTGGTGATCTCGTCGTAGCGGCGCTCGACGTCGCCGTTGCGGTAGTAGGTGTCGATCAGGCTCTTGAGCCGGCGGTAGTACATCTGCCGCCACTCGGGGTAGGCCATGATCGAGCGGTTGAGCCGGTTGACGCCCGACGGGTCGAGGAACGTGCCGAACTTGTCGGAGGAGACGTTGAAGAACGTCACGTCGAGGTCCCAGTGCCACATCTCCCAGCGGCCGGTGCCCTCGGTGTCGCGGCTGACGAACCAGTTGTGATGGCCGGAGTCGGTGTGCCGGATCAGCGAGTTGATCGCCATGTAGTTGATCAGCTCGGGCACGTTGACGTTGTTGGCGATCCACCGCTGCTGGGTGACCGAGGCGGGAGCATCCACGACCTGGCTGAGCTGCCAGACGTCGGTGTAGTCCTCGTCCTCGCGGGCCTTCTTGTCCAGCCACAGCGTGGCCTCGAGGGCAGCAGGGGACGCGGTCTTGGCGAGCGCGCCCTTGTCACCCTTGTAGATGGCCCAGTCGTCGACGTTCCAGTACTTGCGCCAGGCGCCGTCGTCGTCCTGCAGGAACCCGCCCACGCTGTGGAACTGCCCGTTGCGCTGGGTGCGGATGCGGTCGACCGTGAACCACTTGGCGCCGGCGCCCTTGATGATCTCCCACGACATCTGGGCGTTGGGCTCGGGGTCGCGCTGGAGGGCGAACTTCTTGACCGGGTAGGGGATGCTCGGCCAGTCGAGCGTGTGCCCGCTGGGCAGCTCGACGGCCCAGCTCACCTTGGCCGCCGACCGGGTCGACTGGCCCTTGATCCGGAACATGGCGTTGTCGATGACCAGACCGTTGTAGGCGACCGGCACGGGCGTCAGGAAGTCGTCGAAGCGGTGGTTGGCGAGCATGTCGTTGTAGACGGCGTCGCTCATGAACCACTCGATCACCGGCAGGTTGGTGACCACCGCGGGGTTGCGGACGACGTAGCCCTCGTAGTTGACCGTGTCGCCGGCCGCGGGCGCGGAGAAGTCGACGCCGCCCGAGGTGGCGTTGATGCGGTAGCGCACCAGCAGCCCGGCGCCCTGGCCGGGCAGGGTGGCGGCATACACGCCGTCACCGGCGCCGCCGGGGCTGGCCGCGTCGTCCAGGAACGGCACGGTCACGTCGGCGCCGTACATGAGCTTGTAGGTCAGCGTCGTCGCGGTCGAGCCGGCGGGCAGCTTGCCGGAGATGGTCACCGACTGTCCCGGGTCGGGGCGTAGCGGGGTGACCGTGAGGTTCTTGACCTGCGGCAGCGGGGCTGTCCCGTTGAGCGAGTTGACCGCCTTGGGGGTGCCTCCGGTGACGGTCGACGCGCCCCAGTTGAGCGGGTCGGTGTTGTCCGACAGCAGGCCCCGCAGCTCGAGGCTGGGGCCGAAACCGTCGGGCGTCGTCGGCCAGTCGCCGGTGTCGAGATAGCTCACGGTGTCGACGACGGCCAGCGCCGCGTCGGACAGCGTGACCGTCTCGCCGCTGTTGCTGAGGTTGCCGCTGTAGACGAAGTCGGGCGCGAAGCCGTAGATCGTCTGGAAGCGGGCGGCGTCGGGTGAGCCGACCAGGCGGCCCCCGGCCGGGATCACGGTGCCGGACCCGAAGACCCCGGTGACACCGGCGGTGAGCGACCACCCCGAGATGTCGATCGACTGGTCCCCGGCGTTGGTCAGCTCGAGGAAGTCGTCGGTCGAGAGATCGGTGCCGGCGTGGTAGTGGAGCTCGGAGATCACCACGGGCCCGGCGGCCGCGTGGGCCGCGGTCGGGACCATGAGAGCGGCTCCCACGGCAGAAGCGGTGCAGGCAAGCAGAACGCGGCGCAACAACATCAGAGATAGCCCCCCATGGCGTTCGATGTTCGAGGTCACCCTACGCCGGGCACCCCTCGGTGGATACCCCCCGAACGGGTGGGATGCGCTGGTCTAGAGGTCTGCGTCTCCAGCCGCCGCCACGAGGTCGCCCGGGCCGAGGTCGGCGCGCACACCGACGTACGCCGGCTGCCGCAGTCGCTGCTGCGACGAGAGGCCCAGCGACTCCACGTCGACGACCAGCACGGGCTCCACCCAGTGCGTGCCGAGCGCGTCGACGCGCGGCACCTCGTCGAGGAACGGGCTGGTGTCACGGGCCAGGGGCGCCAGTGCCTCCTTGAGCATCGGGCCCGCCCTGCCGGCGATGCCGCTGCCGACGCGACCGCGGAAGACCAGCCCCTCGGAGGTCGGCTCGCCCACCAGCACCGCGCCCAGCCGAGTGGTCGAGTCGGTCTCGTGGCGCCAGCCTCCGACCACGTAGGACTCTCGGCGCCGGTGCGGGAACTTCAGCCAGTGCCGGCTGCGCACGCCCGGCTCGTACCGTGAGGACAGCTGCTTGCTCACGATGCCCTCCAGGTGCTGCTGGCGGGTCGCCTCGAGGAGCATCGGCCCGTCGTCGTACGCCGGCGGCACCTGCCAGTGCACGTCGGCGAGGCCCAGCCCCTCCAGGATCTCGCGACGCCGCTCCAGCGGCTCGCGCATCAGGTCGCGGCCGTCGAGGCGCAGCACGTCGAAGACCAGGTAGGTCACGGGAAGCCGCTCGGACAGCGCGAGGGCGCGGTCGGCCCGGCTCACGTGCATGCGCTCGGCGAGGGCGGCGAAGGACGGCGCCCCGTCGACCAGCGTCACCACCTCCCCGTCGAGCAGCAGGTCGTCACCCGGGAGTTCATGCAGCTCGGGGAACGACACGGTCGCGTCCTTCTCGGTGCGACTGGTGAGCCGCACGCGCCGGTCCCTCGCGGCGCCGATGTCGGCGAGCACCCGCATGCCGTCCCACTTGACCTCGTGCACCCACCCGCCGCCCGCAGGCAGGTGCTGCCCCTTGGTCGCGAGCATCGGACGCATGCCCCCATCCTGGCCCAGCCGACACGCGACCGGGTGCGTGATCGGGCGTCGTACCCGATACTGGTGTGACTGCAGTGCCGTGAGAGTGCTCTCGCGGTCGGCGACCGCATCCAGTCTCGGCTGACCGAAAGGTTCTTCCCCATGCGTGCGATCTGGAAGGGCTCGGTGTCCTTCGGGCTGGTCAACGTGCCCGTCAAGCTCTATGCCGCGACGGAGTCGCACGACGTGTCGTTCCGGCAGGTCCACGCCAAGGACGGCGGCCGGATCAAGTACCAGCGGGTCTGCTCGGTGGACGGCGAGGAGGTGGCCTACGCCGACATCGCCAAGGGCTACGAGACCGAGGACGGCGAGATGGTCATCCTCACCGACGACGACATGAACGAGCTGCCGTCGTCGTCCTCGAGGGAGATCGCGGTCGAGAAGTTCGTGCCGACCGAGCAGATCGACCCGATGCTGTTCGAGAAGAGCTACTACCTCGAGCCGGAGAAGTCCGGCGCCAAGCCCTACGCCCTGCTGCGCCAGGCCCTGCTCGACGCCGACCGGATGGCGGTCGTGACCGTGGCGCTGCGACAGCGGATGTCGGTGGCGGTGCTGCGGGTGCGCGACGACGTGATCGTGCTGCAGACGATGATGTGGCCCGACGAGGTCCGGACTCCCGACTTCAGCGTCGAGACCGGAGAGGTCAAGGACGCCGAGGTCAAGATGGCCAACATGCTCGTCGAGACGCTAGCCGGCGACTTCGACCCCGACGAGTTCGAGGACGACTACGCCGAGGCGGTCGAGGCGCTGGTGAAGGCCAAGATCGAGGGGGGCGAGGTCAAGAAGACCGAGAAGGCCACCAAGTCGTCGGGTGAGGTGGTCGACCTGCTCGCGGCGCTGCAGCGGTCGGTCGAGGCCGCCAAGGCCTCACGCGGCGAGTCCGACGAGGAGCCCGAGGAGAAGAAGCCGGCCAAGAAGGCCGCGAAGAAGGCCCCCGCCAAGAAGGCCGCGAAGAAGGCCAGCTGACCCGGCCCGACCCCGCAACCGGCCGTCGTACCTCCCCGGCGCCTGCCTGCCCCTCCCACCAGCCCCACGGGTCACGGGGTTGCGCCTCCGAGGACCACACGACAGGAAATCCCGCCCGAAAACCTGCAGTTCGGTCCTCGGAGGAGCAACTCCGGCCCCGCCGGTCAGCCGGCCTGCAGCAGCCCCCGCACCACTCGCAGTCCCACCGACATCCGGGCCAGGTCGGCGCTGTCGTCGGAGCAGATCTCGGCGAGCGTGTCGGCGGCCCGGTCCACGAGTACGCCGTGCTGCTCCTCCCACGCCGCGATCCGGTCGGCGACCGGGGTCTCCCCCGGCGCCTCCTCGATGACCTGCGCGGTGAGCTGTGCGTGCACGGCATACAGGTCGTCCCGCAGCGCGGCCCGCGCCATCGTCTGCCAGCGGTCGTCGCGCGGCAGCTGGAGGATCCGGCCCACCAGCGACGGCACCCCGAGCCGCTCGCCGAGCGCGAAGTGGACCCGCGCCACCTCGGCCGGCTCCATCTCGTGCCGGTCGGCGATCTCGGTGATGTTGAGCAGCAGGTACGCCGGGTGCAGCACGGCCACCTTCACCGCCAGCTCGTCGGGCACGCCCGCCGCGATCAGGCCGTCGCGGCGCCGCTCGAAGTGGCCGAGCTCCTGGCCGACCATCAGCTCGGGCAGCTCCGCCATCAGCCGCTGGACCCGGACCGTGAAGAACTCGGCGACCGCGTCGCTGTCGAGCGGCGGCCGGCGGTTGTTGACCAGCCAGCGCGAGGCGCGCTCGACGAGCGTGCGCATCTCGATCCTCATCTTGGTCTGGACCCCGGCGTCCAGCTGGTTGTCGAAGGACCTGATCTCGTCGCGCATGGACAGGGACCCGAAGATCTCGCGCGCCACGAAGTTGGCGTTGGTCAGCTCGGCGGCGGTGGCGCCTGTCTCGCCCGACAGCCGTGGCCAGAACGTCATGCCGGCGCCGTTGACCAGGTCGTTGACCACCTGCGTCACGATGATCTCGCGGCGCAGCGGGTGGTTGAGCATCTGTGGCCGGTAGGTGTGCCGCATCTTGCTCGGGAAGTACTCGAACAGGTCGGTGTGCAGGAACGGGTCGTCGGGCAGGTCGGACGCGAGCAGCTCCTCGGCCAGCACGATCTTGGTCCAGGCCATCAGCACCGAGAGCTCGGGCAGCGTGAGTCCCTCCCCCCGCTCGAGCCGCGCGGCGACCTCCTTGCGCGACGGGAGCCCCTCCAGCGCGCGGTTGACGGTCCCGTCGCGCTCGAGCTTGCGGATCCACTCCTCGTGCACGTGCAGCAGTGAGGGGCCGTTGGCGGCGGCGTTGGCCAGCGCGAGGTTCTGCTCGTAGTTGTCGCGCAGCACGAGGCGCCCGACCTCGTCGGTCATCTCGGCGAGCAGGGCGTTGCGCTGCTTGGTGGTCAGGTCGCCCTCGTGCACGACCCGGTCGAGCAGGATCTTGATGTTGACCTCGTGGTCCGAGGTGTCCACGCCCGCGGAGTTGTCGATGAAGTCGGTGTTGAGCCGGCCGCCGGTGAGCGCGTACTCGACCCGCCCCAGCTG